>NZ_JAHBDI010000029.1:0-60655 GCF_019956275.1 Pseudomonas sp. GL-RE-26 | reverse complement strand
GGCGGGGTCAGCCTGATCAGCCAGTTGATCGGCACGGCACTGGGCATCACGGTTGCGCTGGCCGGCGGGTTTGCGGTGTATGGCGTGATCAAGGCGCTGCATGGATTGCGCCTGAGTCAGGAAGAGGAGTATTACGGCGCGGACCTGTCGATCCACAAGATCGGCGCCGTGAGCCAGGACTGACTCGGGTCTCTTTATCGTCGGTGGCATCAGGGCAGGGGCCTCAATGGCTCGACGGTTTTTCGGGGCAGGCCTAGAATGGTCACTTCATTTTCTGGTTGAGCGCTCATGCTTCCCGAATGTCAGCTGTTCGGCACCCTTGGATGCCATCTCTGTGAAGTAGCCGAAGCCATGTTGATGGAATTCGTCGAGCGCGGTCTGCTGGTGGAACTGGTGGACATCGCCGACGATGAAATATGGTTCGCAGCCTACAGCCTGCGTATTCCGGTGTTGCGGCGAGTCGATACCGGTGCTGAACTGGGCTGGCCGTTCAGTGCCGATCAGGTGGTGGCGTTCCTGCATTAAGCGGTTCTTGCGCTGGTGGCGTGTTCCGTCTGTCGAACTTTGCGATTGATCCCCTTGGCTTATTCGGTGTCGATCGGATACTGTATGCGTATACAGTTATTCGTGGTGCCTGCCTTGCCGTTCCTGATTTTCGGGAGTGAGCTGGCAAGCCCGGGCGTCAGAGGGATGAATCGTGGTCAATGTCGAACAGTTGAAGAACAGCGTGAACCGGATGTCCGCGGACGTCGTGCGCGAGGCTGTCCTTGAGTTGCGTCTGGATGGTCTGGTGACCGAGGGGAAAACGCCCTTCAACAAAACGCATTTCAATACCTGTTTCGCAGAAATCGAAGCCTTGTTTCAGCGCGCGGGTTATCACCGGCAACTCGATGTCGTGGGTTATCAGGGGTTGTTGTACGCCCTGTATGACCCCGCTCGCTGGGAGGCGGTCGATGTACTGCGTTGGCTCAAGGAGTACACCGAAGCGGCGGCGCGCACACAGATCCCGGCTTGAGGAATCTCCTCCAGGGGGCGTTCTCAATTAGTTTTCACGCCGGGAAAACTAATTGAGAACGCCCCCTAGGTTCATTCCCCTTGCTGTTGGATAATGCCGCTCTGCACTGAGGCTAGAGCTTTCGTATGTCCACTTCTTCTTTTTCCGCGGCACACAGTCAGGCCAGTACGCTCTACTTGCCACCTGGCCCGTGGCAGACCGTTGTCGATTGCCTGTGCGAGCATTTCAGCGCCATCGGTCGTGAACAATGGCTGGACAGAATTGCCCGTGGCCGGGTCCTCGATGGACAAGGCATGCCGATTGCCCTCGATCTGGCGTACAGGGAAGGTTTGCGGATTCATTATTTTCGCGAAGTTCCGGATGAAAAACCGATCCCGGTGATCGAGTCGATTCTGTACGCGGACGAGCATCTTGTGGTGGCCGACAAGCCACATTTCCTGCCTGTGACACCGGCTGGCGAATACGTCGAACAGACGCTGCTCAGGCGCTTGATCCGGCGTCTGGACAATCCGCACCTGGTGCCATTGCATCGCATTGACCGGCACACCGCAGGGCTGGTGCTGTTTTCCGCCAACCCGCAGACTCGTTCGGCTTATCAGTCGTTGTTTCCAACCCGGCAGATCGAAAAACGCTACGAGGCCATCGCCAAGGCGTTGCCCAACCTGGCTTTCCCGTTGGTGCATAAAAGCCGACTGGTCGATGGCGAACCGTTCTTCCGCATGCAGGAAGGTCCGGGGGCCAGCAATACCGAGACGGCGGTCGAAGTCAGGGAAAAGCAGGAGGATCTCTGGCGTTATGGTCTTTACCCGGTGACGGGCAAGAAACATCAGCTACGGGTACATATGGCGGCGTTGGGCGCCGCAATCTGCAACGACCCGTTTTACCCCGAGGTGCTCAAGGATGCGCAGGATGACTATGCAAATCCTTTGAAACTGCTGGCTCAGGGGCTGAAGTTTATCGATCCGGTCACGGGCCAGTCGCGAGAGTTCGAGAGTGAAATCACCCTGCAATGGTGATTGATAAGCGATCCTGGCGCGCTGTTCTCCAGGCATGAAAAAGCCCGCATCAAGCGGGCTTTTCTGTATCCGGTGGCACCAGGATTACAGCTCCTTGACGGTACGAACCTGATCTTTGTTGATGCGGGTCTGCTTGCCATCGAGCTGTTCGAATTCGTAGAAACCGGAATCCTTGTCGAATTGCGGCGTGTCGACGGCCTGGATTTCGCGACCGTCATTCAAGGTGATCACCGTAGGCGATGCACAACCGGCGAGGGTGGCAAGGCCCAGTGCGAGCATGAAAGTGGCGAGGGTCCGTTGATTCATGAGTTGTGTCTCCGAATAAGAATTCTGTGGTTGCTGAACTTGAGACGTGCACCGTCTGCGCAAGTTCCTGATGAATATCAGTCTGACACAGTGCCATGACCGCTTAAAAGTTCCGGCGTGTTGAGGTTGGCCAATCGTGGGTCCTTGTCGGGGCATTGCAGCGCGGTTGCGCCGAGCTTGCGCATCAACCGGCCAGGGCTGCGCTCACCCTCGTTCCAGGCATTTTCAAATGCTGCCCTGTGTTGCACGGGAATCACACACAACAACGGCTCCCAGTGGTCATCGTGCCGCACCATCAGCGGCTTGTCCGGATGCAGATTGGCGGCCTCGCGCATAGTGCCGATCAGCGCCGCATCGATGCCCGGAACGTCACAGGGTATGACCAGCAGATGGCTATGGCGAGCAGCTTTCAGGCCTGCACGAATACCGGCCAGTGGCCCGGGGAAGTCACCTTCATCATCGTGGACCAACTGGTCGGCGTAGGGGGCGTACTTCTCAAGGTTGCGATTGCAGGAGATGATCAGGTCATCGGTCAGCGGGCGGGTCTTGCGATGCAGATGTGCAATCAGGGGTTCGCCGTGCCAGTCCAGCAACCCTTTGTCCCGACCACCCATACGTTGGCCGCGCCCGCCCGCCAGGAGCAGAATGGAGCAGGGTGGCAATTGTGAATTCGTGGTCATGGCAGGCCTCCATGGGGACGGCGAAAAAACGGAGCGCTGTGATATAACACCGGGCTGTTTCTCCTACAACTGGACGAGCCTATGAAAGCCAAGGCTGATGTACCTTTCGCACCGCTGAATATTGCAGTGCTGACTGTCAGCGATACCCGCACACTGGAAACCGACACCTCAGGCCAGGCCTTTGTCGACGGCTTGACCGCTGCCGGTCATTACCTGGCCGCCCGGGTGTTGCTCAAAGATGACCTCTACAAAATTCGCGCGCAAGTCGCCAACTGGATTGCCGACGATGTCGTGCAGGTGGTGCTGATCACCGGCGGTACCGGTTTTACCGGACGTGACAGCACGCCGGAAGCCGTCGGTTGCCTGCTGGACAAACAGGTCGATGGATTTGGTGAGCTGTTCCGCCAGATCTCGGTTGCCGATATCGGCACCTCAACCGTTCAGTCCCGGGCGTTGGCTGGACTGGCCAACGGCACGCTGGTTTGCTGCTTGCCGGGCTCGACCAATGCCGTGCGCACCGCTTGGGACGGCATACTGGCCGAGCAACTGGATTCGCGGCATCGGCCGTGCAATTTCGTGCCTCATTTGAAACAGGCAGCGCCTTGTGAATCCCGTGGGTAAGCCTGGCAAGTCTGGCAGCCTGATGCCTGTCGAGCAGGCGTTGGCGCGCTTGCTGGAAATGGCCGAGGCCTCGAGGATTGTCGAGCGTGAACGCTTGCCGTTGGCGCAGGTACAGGGGCGCGTACTGGCTGAAGACCTGGTGTCGACGCTTGATTTGCCGCCCTGGCCCAACAGCGCCATGGACGGTTATGCCTTGCGTATGGCTGACTGGACGGGAGAGCCGTTGCTGGTCAGTCAGAAGGTGTTTGCCGGCCAGGCCCCCGGTCCGTTGCAGCCAGGCACCTGTGCGCGCATTTTCACCGGGGCGCCTGTTCCCGCCGGTGCCGATTGCGTCGAGATGCAGGAAAACGCCGAGGTTCAGGCCGATGAGCGAGTACGTTTCACTCAAGCCTTGACCCAAGGCCAGAACATCCGCCCACAAGGCCAGGAAACCACCGTCGGCGAGTTGATTTTGCCGGCAGGTACGCAACTGGGGCCGATCGAGCAAGGATTGGCTGCCTCCTTGGGATGCGCTGAGCTGGAGGTAGTTCGCAAGGTGCGCGTGGCGGTGCTGTCTACCGGCGACGAGTTGATTGAGCCGGGGCAGACGCTGGGCCCGGGACAGATCTACAACAGCAACCGCGTGTTGTTGTGTAGCTGGTTGCAGCGTTTGGGGTGTGAGGTCGTTGACGCGGGAATTCTGCCGGACAATCTGGAAACCACTCGCGCCCGATTAGGTGAGTTGAAGGGTGTCGACCTGATCCTCTCGACCGGTGGCGTATCGGTGGGGGAAGCCGATTTTCTGGGCATCGCCTTGCGCGAAGAGGGCGAACTGACGCTGTGGAAACTCGCCATCAAGCCCGGTAAACCGCTGACGTTCGGGCATTTTCGCGGTGTACCTGTAATTGGCTTGCCGGGCAATCCGGCATCGACCCTCGTGACCTTTGCCTTGTTGACCAGGCCCTATCTCCTGCGTCGTCAGGGAGTGCAGGACGTTGAGCCGCTGAAGGTGCAGGTGCCGGCAGGGTTTGACTGGCTCCAGCCCGGCAATCGGCGCGAGTATTTGCGCGGACGGCTGGAAAACGGCAGGGCGACGATCTACAAAAACCAGAGTTCCGGTGTGCTGCGCAGCGCTGCCTGGGCTGATGGACTGGTGGAAGTCCTGGAAGGTCGCACGCTGGTTCAGGGCGATAGCGTTTTCTTCATTCCGTTGAGCGAAGTCCTGAGCTGATAGCTTCAGCGGCTTTGTCACACAAGACCCGGTTGATTGAACCGGGTTTTGTGTTGAAGGCAACTCAGTGTGCCAGAAGCAATGAAATAACCTGCTCGAAACGGCTATTGGCGATCCAGCCAAGGAGGCCGAGGATCACGGCTGTTCCGCAGGCGGAATAGGCAAGTCGGTGCTTGATGGATTTGACGTCATCCCGGGCTTCTTCCATGTCCCTGCGTATGCACTTGAGGTGTGTTTCCAGCTCGGTGACGCGAGGTTCCATATCAACTTCTCCCGTGGCTTTTGTGCTGTTGCGGCATTCAGCTCGATGGCCTGCATTTTTATCATCTGTGAGCGGCAAGACCGAAATGGCCGGTGATGCGAGGTTTTGGCGTTGCATGGCACGTCCTTGTGATGTCTTGCAGCCCAAGGTCTACCAATTCGGATTTGTGGTCAATTGAGCCGATTCCTCACGTTTTGTAAGAAAAATCCTGCCGTGTAGGGATCAAATCCTTCCGACTGGAAACAATTCGTTTTCTTTCGACTTTTAACGGGGGGGGGCATCTGGCGTCGACAGCATGTTATTCGTGCGCGCCCGCCCTGGAAGGGGGACAACCTGCGTTTCTCGGTTCGCCCGGCGGCGTTACTCGTGCATCTGCCAGACGATTCGCCGCTGTTACGTGCCGGTGAGGTGCCTAGTCATCGAGGCTGATGATTTGTTCACGCACGGCAAACAGTACCAGGCCGGCCACATCGTAGATCTGCAGACGCTTCATGATCTGCGAACGGTGGGTTTCGACGGTCTTGACGCTCAGCCCCAGGCCATTGGCGATCTCTCGGGTGGATTTTCCGCGAACGATCAACCGCAGGATTTCCAGCTGACGTGCCGTCAGGTTGTGCGAGTCGGCGGGTTCGGGTGGGTGCTTCTGGTTTCGGGTCAACGCCTGGTTGATCACCGTGTGGGCAATGGCCGGGCTCAGATAGCGCTCGTTGTTGCGCAAGGCCTCCAGCGCGTGTTCGAGTTCGGTCGCCGTGGTGTCCTTGAGCAGGTAACCATGGGCTCCGGACTCCAGCGCCTGCATGATCAGGGCCGGGTCGGTATGCATCGAGAGGATCAGGACCTTGCTCTGCGGGCGCACCCGCTTGAGCTGCTGCAAGGCTTCGAGGCCGCCGGTCTGGCGCATCGAAATATCCAGCAGGACAATATCCGGGGACAGATGCCCGACCATCTCGAGCAGCTGCGAGCCGTCACTGGCCTCACCGATGACGGCATAGCCGGGCAGATCCATTACCAGGGCGCGCACGCCAGCCCTGATCAGCGAGTGGTCATCCACCAGTAGTAAATTACAAGTCAATGCATAACCTTATTCGAACTGGCCCGTTCGAGCGCACGGGGCGCCCAGGGAAAAAGAGCTTCGATTTGAGTGCCTTTGCCCGGCTCGCTGGTAACGGTCAGTGTGCCGCCCAGTTGATCGATCCGTTCCGACATCCCGGCCATACCGCGCTGCCCTTCCCGACCAGGGTCTGTTGCGGGGGCGAAGCCCTGACCATCGTCGCTGATCTGCAACTTCAGGCCTTGGGGCAGACGCTGCAGGCACACTAGCAGGTTCTTGGCCTGGGCATGGCGCAGGATGTTGGTGACCGCTTCCTGGGTGATACGGAAAGCTGCCACGGCCATTTCCTCCGGTATGCCGGTCAGGCGCTGCTGGCATTCCAGGCTCCAGTGCACCGGGGTGTTGGCCAAAGTCTTGAGCAGGTGCGCCCGCAGACTGGCTTCCAGCCCAAGGCTGGCCAACTGCCGGGGATTGAGAATGGCGGATACGTCACGAACTTTGGCCAGGGTTTCTTCCAGCGTGTCGCAGAGGACCGTGCATTGTTCCTGGAGCTCTTCGGGCATCCGGCGTTTGAGCCAGTCACTTTGCAGTTTGGCGGCGGTCAGCAATTGACCGATGTCGTCATGCAGTTCGCGGCTCAGCCGGTGACGCTCGTTTTCCTGGACCTGCAACAGCCGGTCGGCCAGTTCCTGAGGCTGGAATTTGATCGATTTGCGCGAGAGGCAGTACTGCACGGCAACACTGGTCAGCGCCGCAACATTGAGCACCAGCAATGACAGGGGCAACGGGATGGACAAGCCATGGACCAGCAAGCTGCCGAGGGTCGAGCAGACGCATAGCAACAGCGTGAATACGCGTGCATTTGCTCGGGAAGGTGGCCACGTGGCGATTGACTTGAGGCTGGCGTGCATAGCGGATGGAGCCAATGGATGTTCGCTGCGGGCTGACCGGTCATGCTGGCTGACAGGCCCCTGTTTTTTTAATGTGGAGCGCCGACGCGTTCAGGTCCGAACTGCAGCGAGCTGTATCCGGCTGCAATCACACTGCCATTAATTGGCGTCAACTAACAGGCGGCATGTTAGCACTTAAGATACCGTTGGTCGCGTCCGTATGTATGTCCGAAAAGTCAGGAGTCCAGTCGTCTGGACGATGATTCCATAATGGAACAAGTTGGTTGTTGCCGCTGCAAAATGCCGGTTGCCCCGGGTTTTGTTGTTGATACCAGGCAATACCCTGGTCAAGGCAGGCGCGCAATTGTCGATGGGCAATAGTGGTTGCTTAAAGATGTCGCTTACAGCTATGAAATATTCATTTGCGACATGCGCGCACTCAAGTTACAGCGCGGTATTGATAACCAAAAACACGCCATACGGCATGTTTGGCAAGTTCAGGCCTGTCGTTCCGAATAGGCTACGAGGGTGAAGGGCCTGGAGTTGACCGGTGGTTGAAACCGGCTTTGCCCGACCTGAAAGGCAAAAGCTTCAATCAGGGTGGCCTGTTCGCTGTCGTCGAGACTGAGCTGTCCGGTGGTCTGGTCGATGAGTTCGAGTTGCCAGGCAATCAGGGTCAGGCAGTCTTTCAAGGCATTCAGCGCGTCGTCGTGCAGGCTCATGGTGTTCTGTGCGTGGTTCAGCAGGCCATGAATATGCAGAGAGAATTCAGACACGGCCGCCAATGCCAGGGCATCGGCCTTGTTGGCCAGCTTGAGCAGTGTGCTGAGCAGACAGTCGATAGCGTCCTTGTCATTGCAGATCAACTGCAGATGGCTCAGGCATTCCTCGGTTTTAGCCAGGAGTGTTTCAGCCTCGACAAGAAACTCCGGGAGCCGCTGGGCCCACTCTTTACGGTCGTTCGGCATACTTATCTCCACAACGTCATGTCAAATGAGGGGATATCGTGTGTGTCGACGAGGGCGGTCGGAACCCCGGCATTGCCGAGTCGTCGGGTGAACGAACTGTGGCTGGCCCGGAAACAGGCTGGGGAACACGAGAGGGTGGTTGGCCACTGACTTGCGATCGCACACAAAAGCCTGACTCCGTTCATGCAATGAGAATGGCGTCACATTAATGGCTATTGGATATTGCGAATATCAGGTTGCACCTGATTGTTGATAGGGGAATCCCTTACGCAGGGGAACCTTTCGCGCAAACAAGGGTCGCGCTGGCGCAGAAGTGCAGCAGATGTAATCACAGCGCCAGTAAAGCATGACGTTAATGTGACATCAATGGCCGGGCGTGGCATTTTAGAGAGGGTCAAGCTTCGGCAAAAACAGCCGATAACCTTCCTGAAGTGAATTCATCCGAACAAGACCTGGAGTCATTGATGGCCGGCATTCTCGACACGGTAGACCAACGCACGCAACTGGTGGGTGAGAATCGCCTGGAAATTCTCATGTTCCGGCTCGCCGGACGGCAATTGTTCGCAATCAACGTCTTTAAAGTACAGGAAGTCCTGCAGCTGCCGAAGTTGACGCTGATGCCGCAGCGCCATCCTTTTGTGTGCGGCGTGGTCAACCTGCGTGGCCAGACCCTGCCGGTGATCGACCTGTCCCAGGCCATTGGTATG
Source organism: Pseudomonas sp. GL-RE-26 (assembly GCF_019956275.1). Taxonomy (NCBI): domain Bacteria; kingdom Pseudomonadati; phylum Pseudomonadota; class Gammaproteobacteria; order Pseudomonadales; family Pseudomonadaceae; genus Pseudomonas; species Pseudomonas sp. GL-RE-26. The sequence goes on along the minus strand of NZ_JAHBDI010000029.1, from coordinate 51,929 downwards.
CGCCCGTTGGTGCCGGGGCCTGGCAGCACGATTATCGTCACCGAATACAACCGTTCCGTTCAGGCCTTCCTGGTCGGTGGCGTGGACCGGATCGTCAACATGAACTGGGAAGCCATCCTGCCGCCCCCGAGCAGCGCCGGCCGCCAGCACTACCTGACGGCCATCAGCAAGGTCGATGACCAGCTGGTTGAAATCATCGACGTCGAAAAGGTCCTGGCCGAAATCGTCCCGTACAACGCCAAGGTCTCCCGCGCCAAGCTCGAGGATCCGGTGCTGGAACGTGCCCGTGGCCGTGAGGTGCTGCTGGTGGATGACTCCAACGTGGCCCTGGCGCAATTGCGCGATACCCTGGGACAGCTGGGCGTGAAGATGCACATCGCCAGCGACGGGTTGAAGGCCTTGAACATGCTCAAGGCCTGGGCTGATACCGGCGTGAACATGACCGAAAAACTGCTGATGGTCTTCACCGATGCGGAAATGCCGGAAATGGATGGCTATCGCCTGACCACCGAGATTCGCAACGACCCGCGCCTGCGCGGCTTGTACGTGGTGCTGCACACCTCGCTGTCCGGCAGCTTCAACGACTCGATGGTGAAAAAGGTCGGTTGCGACAATTTTCTCTCCAAATTCCAGCCGGACAAGCTGGTCGACGTGGTGCGCCAGCGCCTGATGCTTGACGAAGTGCCGGCCTAAGCGGGTCCGCACAACTGTGGGAGCGGGCTTGCTCGCGAAGGCGTCGGCACATCCAGGACTGATGTGACTGATACACCATCGCGAGCAAGCTCGCTCCTACAGGTCTTTGTTCTTTGATTCGCTGATCAAGCTCGTATAGGGTGGCGTTTTTACCTACCAGAGAGCTGGCCATGTTGCGTCTGAGTGCGCTGTATCGTTATCCGTTGAAGTCCGCCAAGGGCGAGACCTTGCAGGTGATCGGTCTCGATAAACTCGGGCTGGACGGCGATCGCCGCTGGATGCTGGTGGACGAGGCCAGCGGGCGCTTCCTGACACAGCGTGCGGTGGCGCAGATGAGCCAGTTGTCGGCGCTGTGGAATGCCGAGGGTGGCTTGACCCTCAGCGCGCCCGGCCATTCGCCGATCGACATAGCCTTGCCCGGTAACGGTGCAGAACTGCGTGGCGTGACGATCTGGCGCGATACCTTGCGAGTCCCCGATGCAGGCGATGAAGCTGGGGCCTGGGTCAGCCAGTTCATTGGCAAACCGACTCGCCTGGTGCAGGTGCCGCTGGATCGTGCGCGGATGACGGAGGCCGGTTACGGCAAGGATGACGACCAGGTGGCGTTCGCCGATGGTTATCCGCTGTTGCTGATAGGCCAGGCCTCTCTCGAGGACTTGTCGCAACGGGTCGGGCGTCCGTTGGAGATGCTGCGTTTCCGGCCGAACCTGGTGATCGAAGGCAGTGCAGCGTTCGCCGAGGACGGCTGGAAGCGTATCCGTATCGGCGAGGTCGAGTTCCATGTGGTCAAGTCCTGTTCACGCTGCATCCTGACCACCATCGACCCGCAAACCGGGGAGCGCAGCGAAGACCGCGAACCCTTGGCCACCTTGCAGAAATACCGTTCCCAGGCGGACGGCGCAATGTTCGGCCAGAACCTGGTCAACGAGGGCAACGGTCGACTCGAAGTCGGCATGCCGGTGGAGATCCTCGAGTAATTTTGCGCAGAATAAAAAATGCCCGTGTCGAAAAACACGGGCATTTTTTATTGCAGTGAAGCCCGGCAGGTTTAGCCGCGGTATTCGCACAGGTAAGCGGTGTCGACGGCGACTTTCAGCTGGAACTTGCTGTTGGCCGGCACGTTGAACTGGCTGCCGGCGGCAAAGGTTTCCCAGTCGCTGCTGTCCGGCAGTTTGACGGTCAGTGCGCCGCTGACCACGTGCATGATTTCACGCTGGCTGGTGCCGAATTCGTACTCGCCCGGAGCCATGACGCCGATGGTCGCTGGACCTTCTGCGGTGCCAAAGGCGATCGACTTGACGGTGCCGTCGAAGTACTCGTTGACTTTAAACATGGGCGATTCCTCGAAAAGGGCTAAAAAGGGCCGGCCAGTATGCACAAGGCCCCGGGAGTCGTCACCTGTCTAAAGCGGAAGAACCAGCGGCAGCAGGCGTGCGGTATTGCGCGCATCTTCCAGCGCCCGGTGTTGCTGGCCGGTGAACTGCAGGCCGGCCAGTTGCAGGGCGCCGTTGAGCCCCAGCGGGCGTTCCAGGCGCCGGGCCTTGGCAAAGCGCTGTTTGAGGTTCATGTGCGGCACGTTGGCCAGCACGCTGGCGAGTCCCAGCTGCTGCCAATCCTGAAGCAGTTGTTTGCGATCGTAATCGCCCCAGCTGACCCAGCCTTCAAGTCGCGTTTGGTGTTGGCCGAGCCAGCGTTCAAATGCCGGCCAGACTTCGCCCAGCGGTTGCGCGGCGTCGATGTTGGCTTGGGTGATGTGCGTCAACTCCCGGCAAAACGGCGTCAGCAACGGCCGCCGCAAAGGCCGGACGAAGCGCTGGAACTGGTCCAGTTCGCGACCCTTGCGGTCCACCAGGGTGGCGCCGATTTCTATGATTTCCATATCCGTTACGGGCCAACCCCCTTCATCGGTGGTGGCCTCCAGATCAATGACCAGCCAATGAGGCATTGCAGGGTTCCTGGTATCCGCGTCCTGTAGGGTTTGAGCGTAGCCAAACCCGGCGGTTCCGCCTAGCGGCTTATTCGACCTCCAATAGAATCTGCCGGTTTTTCACCTGATCCCCGACTTTGACTTGCAGGCGTTTCAGAACACCGTCGATGCCCGACTTCAATGGATGCTCCATTTTCATCGCCTCCAGTACCACCAGCAGTTGGCCCTTGGTCACCTTGCTGCCTTCGTTGACCAGGACGTCGACAATCGCCCCGTCCATCGGTGCCTTGAGGGTGCCGGAGCTGACACTGGCCTGGCCGGTAACCTGCGCCTGAGTGCGATCCACGAACTGCAGGCTGCCCGGCCGGGTAAACAGCCAGAGACGCCCGGCCTCCAGACGGTAGGCGTGGCGTTGGCGAACGCCTTCGATTTCGAGGGTGGCCCAGCGTCCGTCGCTATGGATGATCTTCAGTTCGAGGCTGCGCTCGGCGACCTGAATGCGCAACGGCTCGCCCGGGATCGCCTGCAATGCTACCGGCCAGTCCTGATCCTCAAGGCCGATGCGATAGTGCAACGGCACGCTGGCGTTGTTGCGCCAACCGCCAAGCGGGGCCGGGTGAGCCTGCGCCGCGGCCTGATAGAACAGGGCGGCGGCGATGGCCAAGTGCTGCGCGCTTGGGGTTTCGGGATGCAGGCAGGGGTGGTCGGCGAAGTGCTGCGGGATGAAACTGGTGCTGAAATCACCGCAGGCGAACTGCGGGTGCTCCAGCAGGCTGGCAAGCAGGCGTTGATTGCTTTGCAGGCCCAGCAGCACGCTGTCTTGTACCGCCCGCAGCAGTTTGCGCCGGGCTTCCTCGCGGGTTGCACCGTGGGCGATGAGCTTGCCAAGCATCGGGTCGTAGAAGGGGCTGATGAATTGGCCTTCGATCAGGCCGTGGTCGATCCGCACGCCGTCCTGCAATGCCGGCTCCCAGGCCACGACGCGCCCGGTTTGCGGCAGGAAGCCCTGGGCCGGGTCTTCGGCATACAGGCGTACTTCCATGGCGTGGCCTGTGAGTTGCACCTGTTCCTGGCGCAAGGGCAGTGGTTGCCCTTCGGCGATGTTCAACTGCCAGGCCACCAGGTCCAGCCCGGTGATCAGTTCGGTCACCGGGTGCTCCACTTGCAGTCGGGTGTTCATCTCCAGGAAATAGAACTGCCCGCGCGCATCCAGCAAAAACTCCACAGTGCCCGCACCGACGTACTTCACAGCTCGCCCGGCCTTGAGCGCCGCTTCGCCCATGGCCTGACGCAACTCAGTGGTCATCACCGGGCAGGGCGCTTCCTCGATGACTTTCTGATGCCGGCGCTGCACCGAGCAATCACGTTCGCCGAGGTAAATCAGGTTGCCATGCCGGTCACCGAACAACTGGATCTCGACGTGGCGGGGTTCGATGAGTGCTTGTTCAAGAATCAGTTCGCCGCTGCCAAAGCCGTTCAGGGCTTCGGAGCGCGCGGTGCGAACCTGTTCCAGCAAGTCGCTGGCGTCGTGCACCAGGCGCATGCCGCGTCCACCGCCGCCAGCGCTGGCCTTGATCATCAACGGATAGCCAATGCGCTCGGCTTCGCAGCTCAGGGTGGCGTCGTCCTGCCCGGCGCCCTGATAACCGTTGATGCACGGCACACCGGCTTCGATCATGGCGATCTTCGACAGGCGCTTGCTGCCCATCAGTTCGATGGCCTCGGGGCTGGGGCCGATGAAGGTGATACCGGCATCCCGGCAGGCAAGGGCAAACCCGGCGTTTTCCGAGAGGAAGCCGTAGCCCGGATGGATCGCATCCGCGCCCGTGCGCCGGGCCGCGTCGAGGATGGCCGGGATGTTCAGGTAAGACTGTTGCACCGGGGCCGGGCCGATGTTGACCGCCTCGTCGGCCATCTGCACGTGCAGTGCATCGGCGTCGGCGTCGCTGAACACGGCGACCGTGCGATAGCCCAGCGCCTGGGCCGTGCGCTGGATGCGGCAGGCGATTTCACCGCGGTTGGCGATGAGGATTTTTTTGAGTCCGGGCATGGGTAGGCTCTCTGATTTTTAGCGGTGTCTGGTCGGGCCTCATCGCGAGCAAGCTCGCTCCCACAGGGTTTATGAACGACATAAATCCATGGTGGGAGCGAGCTTGCTCGCGATGCTTTTCAGGAGGCCCACCCCGGTTTGCGCTTCTGTACGAAGGCCATCGTTCCCTCGATGCCTTCGGCTCCGGTCACCGCTTCGCTGAACCATTCAGCCGCTTGATCAAGCTGGGCATCCGAGGGCTGCCAAGCACTGGCCAGCAGGAGTTTCTTGGTCACCGCATTCGCCCCCGGCGCACAACACAACACATGGGCCAACACCTCATCGAGACGTTCGGCCAGGGCCTGCGGATCATGCTCGACAAAATGCACCAGCCCCATGCGCCGCGCCTGGTGACCATCAAAACGCGCCGCCGTCAGGGCGAGGCGCCGGGCCTGGGTCAAGCCGATGCGTTGCACCACGAACGGCGCGATCTGCGCCGGCAACAGGCCGAGGCTGGTTTCCGGCAGGCCGAATTGCGCCTGGTGATCGGCCAGGGCGATATCGCTGACGCAGGCCAGGCCGAGACCGCCGCCGAGTACCGCACCCTGCAGCACCGTGATCACCACTTGCGGTGCGTGTTGCACCTCTTGCAGCAGCGCGCCGAACACCCGGTTCAGGTCCCGGTGCGCAGTCGAGCCTTGAGCGCGGGCATTGGCCATGTCCTTGATGTCGCCGCCGGCACAGAAGTGCCCGCCGACGCCACCGATCACCAGTGCACGAACCCCTGGTTTATCGCGTACCGCAGCCAGCACCGAGCGCAATTCGGCGACCATCTGCAAGCTCATCGCATTGCGGCATTCGGGGCGGTTGAGGGTGATGTGCAAAACGCCGTTGTGCAGCTCCAGCAGCAAGGTCTGGCAAACCGGCAGGCCGCTCATTTCTTTTTCCCCGGCAGAATGCCCATGAGTTTGCAGATGATTCCCAGCATGATTTCGTCGGCGCCACCACCGATCGACACCAGCCGTACATCACGGTAAGCCCGGGCCACCGGGTTGTCCCACATGAAGCCCATACCGCCCCAGTATTGCAGGCAGCTGTCACTGACTTCGCGGCCCAGCCGCCCGGCCTTGAGCTTGGCCATGGAGGCCAAGCGCGTGACGTCCTGGCCTTTGATGTATTGCTCGGTGGCCTGATAGACCAGCGCCCGCAGGCATTCGATTTCGGTCTGCAGTTCAGCCAGGCGGAAGTGGATCACCTGATTGTCGATCAGCGCGTTGCCGAAGGTCTTGCGCTCCTTGCAGTATTCGATAGTGCTGTCGACGCAATACTCCAGGCCCTTGATCATGTTGGCCGCGCCGAACAGGCGTTCCTCCTGGAACTGCAGCATCTGCATCATGAACCCCGCGCCTTCATGACCGATGCGGTTGCGCTGCGGTACGCGCACATTGTCGAAAAACACCTGGGCGGTTTCCGAACTGCGCATGCCGAGCTTGTCCAGGTGCGAACTCAAGCTGATGCCCGGCGTGTTCATCGGCACCATGATCAGCGACTTATTGATGTGCGGTTTGTCGTCCGAGGTGTTGGCCAGCAGGCAGATGAAGTCGGCGCTCGGTGAGTTGGTGATCCACATCTTGCTGCCGTTGATCACGTAATCGTCGCCGTCCTTGCGCGCCGTGGTTTTCAGCCCGGCCACGTCGGAACCGGCACCGACTTCGGAGACGCCGATGCAGCCGACCTGCTCACCGCTGATGGCCGGGCGCAGGAATTCCTCGCGCAGCTCATCAGAGCCGAACCGTGCAAGCGCCGGGGTGCACATGTCGGTCTGCACGCCGATGGACATCGGAATGCCGCCGCAACGGATAGTGCCGAACTCTTCGGCGGCGACGATCGAATAGCTGTAGTCGAGCCCCATGCCACCGAATTTTTCCGGTTTGGAAATGCCCAGCAAACCGAGGTCGCCGGCCTTGCGGAAGATTTCGTGGATGGGGAAGCGCCCGGCCTTTTCCCATTCATCGACGTGGGGGTTGATCTCGTGCTCGACGAACTGGCGTACGGTGCGGCGCAGTGCTTCGTGTTCCTGGGTGAAGATCATTTTTATTGTTCTCCTTGAGCCGGCCTAGAGCCGGGCTACGCCAAAGCTGTTGGCTTGCAATGGCCGCACCTGGGCCTCGTGACAGATATCCAGCAAGTAACCCAGCAAGGTCCGGGTATCGCGCGGGTCGATCAAACCGTCATCCCACAAATTGGCGCTGCCGTAGAGCGCCGTGGACTGGCTGTCGAGTTTCTGCGCGGTGACCTGTTCCAGCATGTCGAGCATTTTCGGGTCGGGCACCAGGCCGTCCTTGGCCTGCTTGGCCTCGGTGACGATGCGCAGCACCTTGCCCGCTTGCGCGCCGCCCATCACGGCGGTGCGGCTGTTGGGCCAGGCGAAGATAAAACGCGGGTCCAGGCCGCGTCCGCACATCGCATAGTTGCCCGCGCCGTAGGAGCCACCGACGACGATGGTCAGCTTCGGCACCCGGGCGTTGGCCACCGCTTGAATCATCTTCGCGCCGTGCTTGATCACGCCTTGCTGTTCCGATTCGGTGCCGACCATGAACCCGGTGGTGTTGTGGAAAAACAGCAGCGGCGTCTGGCTCTGGTCGCACAGCTGGATGAACTGGGCGGCCTTGCTCGCACCTTTTGGCGTGATCGGGCCGTTGTTGCCGATGAAGCCACAGGCGCGGCCCTGGATTTTCAGATGACCGCACACAGTCTGCTGATCGAACTCGCCCTTGAATTCAAGAAAGTTCGAAGCGTCGGCCAGACGGGCGATGATTTCGCGCACGTCGTAGGGTTTTTTCGGGTCCTCCGGAATCAAGCCCAGCAGTTCGTCGATGGGGTGGAGCGGCTCCTCCCAGCGACGTTCTGGGAGTGGGGGCAATTGCTCGTTCCACGGCAGCAGGCTGACAATCTCGCGTACCTGACGCACACCGTCGGCGTCGTTTTCAGCCAGGTATTCGGCGGTGCCGGCGGTTTGTGCGTGCATCTCGGCGCCGCCCAGTTCTTCATCGGTGGCGACTTCGCCGGTGGCGGCCTTGAGCAGTGGGGGACCTGCGAGAAACAACTTGGCCTTGCCGCGCACCACCACCACGTAATCCGACAATCCCGGCTGATAGGCACCACCCGCCGTTGCCGAGCCGTGCACCACGGTGATCTGCGGCAAGCCCATGGCCGACATTCGCGCCTGATTGGCAAAGCTGCGCGCGCCTTCGACGAAAATTTCCGCCGCGTAATTGAGGTTGGCACCGCCGCTTTCGGCGAGGGTGATCACCGGCAGTTTGTTTTCCATGGCGATCTGTTGCAGGCGCAGGGACTTCTTCAAGCCGCTGGGGGAGATGGTCCCGCCCCTGATCGCGCTGTTGTTGGCGACTACCAGCACACGCACGCCAGACACATAGCCGATGCCGGCAATCAAGCCGCCACCGGCGGAGCTGCCATCCTTGTCGTCGTGCAGCTTGTAGCCGGCCAGGCTGGCCAGTTCGAGAAACGGCGCGCCGGGGTCCAGCAGCAGATTGAGACGTTCGCGGGGCAGCAACTGGCCGCGTTTTTCGAACTTCGGCCTGGCTTCGGCCGCCTTGTTCAGCAGGTTCTGTTCGAGCACGCGAACTTGCTCGATGGCGCTCAGCATCGCCGCACGGTTCTGGGCGAACGGCTCGCTGTGGGGATCGAGTTGCGACTGAATCACCGGCATGGGTTATTCCTTGTCCTTCAATACGTCTGGTATGTAGGCGCGGTGGAAACCGTTGTACGACTCGCTGTTGGTTGCCTTGTGGATCGGCCAGGCGCGGCCGCCGAGGCTGGCGGCGCCGTCGATGCGCAAGGTGCTGCCGCTGACGAACGCCGCTGCCGGGCTGAGCAGGAAAACAATCGCCGCGCTGACTTCCGATTCGGTGCCGATGCGCTTGAGCGGCACGTGTTCGCGCAGGGTCGGGATCACGGCCTTGAAGGCGCCTTCGTAGGTGTCCATGCCGCTGGAGGCAACCCACCCCGGCGCCACGGCGTTGACCCGCACCCCGGCATGACCCCATTCGTACGCGGCGGTCTTGGTCAGGTTGTCCATGCCCGAACGTGCCGCGCCGGAGTGGCCCATACCGGGCATGCCGCCCCACATGTCGGCGAGCATGTTGACGATGGCCCCGCCGTGCTTGCTCATGGATTGGTTGAACACTTCCCGGGCCATCAGGAAGCCGCCCACCAGATTGGTGCGCATCACAGTTTCGAAACCCTTCTGATTGATCGAGGCCAGGGGCGACGGGTACTGCCCGCCAGCGTTGTTGACCAGGCCGTGAATGGGGCCATGCTTGCGGATCAATTCGCTGACCAGGTGCTGCACCAGTTCTTCCTCGCGGATGTCGCAAACTGCCCAATCAGCCTTGCCGCCGTCCTCGGCGATCTCCGCCGCAACGGTTTTCAGCTTGTCGGCCTTGCGCCCGACCAGCAGTACATGGGCGCCGAGGGCCGCCAGTTCGTGGGCGGTACAGCGGCCGATGCCACTGCCGCCACCGGTGACGATGATGTTTTGGCCGGCAAACAAATCGGCTTTGAAAATCGAATCGTAGGCCATGGCGGCAATCCTCTAGTTGAACTGGTCGGCGATGCGCTGCGGCACCGGGATCTGGATTTCCAGCAGTTGCTGGGCGAAGGCCTTGCCTTGCGGATCGATGCGCAGGCTGGCGACACCGCCGCCGCCGAGGGCGTTTTCCAGCAGGAAATTCAGGCTGTGGCTGGCGGGCAAGTACCAGCGTTCGACCCGCCCGTGGATTGGATCGAGGACGTGGCCCATCCAGTCGACGATCACTTCCGGGGTCAAGGCTTCTGCAATCCATGGCAGGAAATCGGGTGCGCGGGCCATGACGCCGATGTTGCTGTGGTTGCCCTTGTCGCCCGAGCGGGCGACCGCCAGTTTGACCAGGGCCACGCTGGCGTCGGCCAGGCCAAGCGGTTTCGGTGGCGCGAGCAGGGCTGGCAGGTCCAGCGGGTCGAGCACATCGAGGGCGGGCAGGGCACACGGGTGGCGCTGGCCCATGCAATCAATGTCCAGCGTGCAGGCGGTTTTGTCGATCAGGAACGAGAACAGTCGGATCAGCGGATACACCGTCGGCCGGCCACCGACAATGCCGGTCAGCCCCGGCGCCATGCCGGTGGCGGCCTGGGCGATTTCCCGGGAGAACACGATCAATGCCTGTTTGTCCGGATGGCGCACCGCGAGTTTGATCACCACTTCGCGGCTGTCCTGACGCTGGCCGTGGGGACCGTAGGTGGCCTCGCTGCCCAGCAACTCGATACTCACATCGCTGTACGGCGCCCAGCCGCGCTGGCGGAACATTTCCGAGGTCTTGTTGATGATCGCATCACCGACTCGCCGCGCCTTGTCGACGGCATCGATGCCGGCGATCAGGCAACTGGCGGTGCAGCGAAAACCATCAGGGTACGTGGCGCTGACTTTGTATTGAGCGGTCGGCGGCAGGCCTTTGGCACCGTGCACCTGCACCGCGTTCTTGCCCTGTTGCAGCAGTTTGACCTGAGTGAAATCGCACACCACGTCGGGCAACAGATACGCGCGGGGGTCACCGATTTCGTACAGCATCTGTTCGCCCACCGTCAGCGGCGTGACCAGCCCACCGGTGCCTTCGGGTTTGCTGACGATGAACTGGCTGTCGGCGCTGACTTCGACGATGGGAAAACCGATGTGTTCGTAGTCGGGTACGTCGCGCCAGTCGGTGAAGTTGCCGCCGGTGCACTGGGCGCCGCATTCGATGATGTGTCCGGCCAATGCCGCCTGGGCGAGCTTGTCGTAGTCGTGCCACGACCAGCCGAATTCATGTACCAGCGCAGCGCTGACCACCGCACTGTCGACCACGCGCCCGGTGATCACGATGTCCGCCCCCAGGCGCAGGGCTTCGACAATGCCGGGTGCGCCGAGGTAGGCGTTGGTCGAGACGCACATCGATGGCAGGGGCGCGCCAGTGAACATTTCACGAATGCCCAGGTTGCCCAGTTGTTTGAATTGCGGTTGCAGATCGTCACCCAGCAGCACGGCGATCTTCAGCGCCACCCCGGCCTTGTCGCAGGCCGCTTGCAGGACGGCGGCACAGGCTTGGGGATTGACCCCGCCGGCATTGCTGATGACCCGGATGTTCTGCTGTGCGAGCTGCGGCAGCAAGGGCGCCAGCACTTCGATGAAGTCACCCGCATAGCCGGCCTTGGGGTCTTTCATCCGTGCGCCAGCCATGATCGACAGGGTGATTTCAGCCAGGTAATCGAAGACCAGATAGTCCAGTTGCCCGTGTTCGACCAGTTGCGCGGCAGCGGTCGAGGTATCGCCCCAGAAGGCGCTGGCACATCCGATGCGAATTGTTTTAGGCGCAGTCCATTCCATAGCCACCTCCAACCGAAGTGCGTCGACATTACCAAGCAAGCGCTTGGTTTGTAAATGACTTGATTATCTTCTGCCCAAGCGCTTGCTTGGCTGCATCCATGCGCTTAAATTGCCCGCGCAACCCCGCTGTTTTCGGGGGGATCGGCGTTATTGATTGAACGACTGTAGGAGAGAACGGGTGGACGAGCAAAAAGCCCTGAGGGTGATGCGCCAATTGGTCGACGACGGCCAATTGACCGACCCGGACAGCGCCCGCGGCAAGCTGCTGCAAGTGGCGGCCCACCTGTTCCGCAACAAAGGCTATGAGCGCACGACTGTGCGCGACCTGGCCGGCGCCGTGGGTATTCAGTCCGGGAGTATTTTCCATCACTTCAAGAGCAAGGACGAAATCCTGCGGGCGGTGATGGAGGAGACCATCCGCTACAACACCGCGTTGATGCGTGCGGCCATCGCCGAGGCTAGCAGTGTGCGCGAGCAGGTGCTGGCGCTGATCCGCTGTGAGTTGCAGTCGATCATGGGCGGTAGCGGCGAGGCCATGGCCGTGCTGGTCTACGAATGGCGCTCGCTGTCCGAGGAGGGTCAGGCCAAGGTCCTGGCGCTGCGGGACATCTACGAAGACATCTGGCTGCAGGTGCTGGGTGAAGCCAAGACCGCCGGGTTTATCCGTGGTGATGTGTTCATCACCCGCCGCTTCCTGACCGGTGCATTGTCCTGGACCACCACCTGGTTTCGTGCCGGCGGCAGCATGAGCCTCGATCAGTTGGCCGATGAGGCGTTGATTCTGGTGCTCGAAGACCGGCAATAAGCTTGTATTGGCCAGCATTAAACTGGCTAACTTGCCGAAACCGCCTAGCTTGAATGCATTGGTACCGTTTTATTGGGGAGTGGGGGCGTTTTGATGGGTTCGCCAATTCGGTCAGCCTCGCGGCTTTTGCTGGCGATGCTTGCGGCGTCGACGATGATGCCGTCCCAGGCAGCGCAACTGGTGCGCATAGGTGCCGCGCACTTTCCGCCCTACACCGTGCGCCCGGAATCCGGGGCCGATACCGGGTTGCTGCCGCAACTGGTCGAGGCCCTGAACGCATCGCAAACTGACTACCAGTTTGTCCTGGTGCCCACTTCCATTCCCCGGCGCTTCGGTGATTTCAAGCAGGGCCGGGTCGACATGGCCATCTTCGAGAATCCCGCCTGGGGTTGGGAAGAGATCCCCCACACGGCCGTCGACATGGGGTTGGAGGACGCCGAAATTTTTGTCGCGCAACGCCTGCCCGATCGACAGCAAAGCTATTTTGCCGACCTGAGCGGCAAGCGCTTGGCACTGTTCAGCGGCTATCACTACGAGTTCGCCAACTTCAATGCCGACCCCCAGTACCTTGCGAAAAACTACAACGCCACGTTGACCTATTCCCATGACAGTAATCTGCTGATGGTATTGCGCGGCCGGGCCGACATCGCCCTGGTCACGCGTTCGTACCTGAGCGACTACTTCCTGCGCAATGAAAAAGTCGCCAGCGAGTTGCTGGCGTCCCAACGCGTCGACCAGGTCTATCACCACTACGCCATTCTGCGTCCGGCCGCGCCCATCACTGGCGAAGCCTTCGGCAAGCTGTTGCAAGGCTTGCGGGACAACGGCCAGATGCTGAGGATTTTCGATCCGTACAAGATTGCGCTGGTGCCGATCCCGCACAAAGCACCGGAACCACAAGTCGCCAATTGATGGTCTCTGGCTAAATTTCCCGCCCTGGCTCACGTCACTTCGTTGAACTGTCGACGACTATCGTGAGCCCGACCCATGCCCAATCTGAATGACCTGACTGCCCTGTGTCTGCCGACAGGCAGTCGTCTTGCCGCTGATGAAACCGATTGCCGCCTGAGCCTCAGCCTGGAAGGGCAGCCGTTGCCGGCCCTGTGGCTCAGTCGTGGCCCAGAGTTGCACGTGCAATTGGAGGAGCGCTTCAGTCGCCCTGAAGGGGCGGCATTGTGGGCGGCCTGTTACTGGTTGTTCGCTCGCGACCCCGACTGCCAGCGTCTGACCTGGCAACTGCAAGACGTGCCGGACGAAGCCGTGTCCAGCGGTCTGCTGATTCCGGCTCCCGTCAGTGGCCAGTATCTCTGCGAGCGCACCGTGTTCTGGCAGTTGCCGCAGCCGTGGCTGGGGCATTCCCTGACCGGTAGCTACCCGCAGCAAATGCTCATCACCGACGGCAAGCGTCATCCACGGCGGCCGGTCAAGCCCCGGGGTGAAGTGTATCGACGTTTCGATGCGCGTTTGGGCGCCCGGGTTTCTCTTCGCACGTTGGACATCGAGCAAGACCTGGCACATTTCAACCGCTGGCAGAACAGCCCGCGCGTCGCGAGTTTCTGGCAGGAGGAGGGCAGCCTCGAACAGCATCGCCAATACCTGAGCAAACTCGACGCCGACCCGCACACGCTGACGCTGATCGGTTGTTTTGACGACCAGCCGTTCGCTTATTTTGAAGCCTACTGGGCCAGGGAAGATCGCATCGCACCGTTCTACGAGGTCGGGAATTACGACCGTGGCATTCACATGCTGGTGGGCGAAGAAAACCATCGCGGTCCGCACAAGGTGGAGAGCTGGTTATCGGCGCTGGTGCATTACCTGTTTCTCGATGATCCGCGCACCCAGCGCGTGGTTGCCGAGCCGCGTGCCGATAACGCGAAGATGATCAGGTACATGCAGGAGCAGCGCTTTCACTGCGAGAAAGAGTTCGACTTCCCGCACAAGCGCGCGGCCTTGATGGTGTTGGGGCGGGAGCGGTTTTTTGATCGGTGCAGACTGGCCTGATGCTTGAGATTCAAGATTCGTTGTGGTCTTGAGTCAGTCTTCGCGAGCAGGCTCGCTCCTACATTTGCCCTGTGTTCGCAGGACCCTGTGGGAGCGAGCTTGCTCGCGAAGGGCGCGCCGCAGATCTCGGATCTTATTGGCGGGCAGCCATATCCCCACGCTTGCCCGACACCTTGCGGCAATGCACCAGCGCATCACGGATCATGAAGTTCACCAGGGTCGGCGAGACGCCGAGTTCCTTGGCGATGTCCTTTTGCGGTACGCCGTGCAGGCGATACATCTCGAAGGCGTAGCGGGTGCGGCTCGGCAACTCGGTCAAAGCATCGGCAATGTGCTCCAGCGTCGAGAAATTGATGTGCGACGTTTCCGGTGACGCACCCTGGATCACCACATTCAGCCCTTCCTCTTCAGGGCCGGAATACTTCTGCTCCAGCGCCTGCTTGCGGTAGTGGTCGATCGCCAGGTTGCGCACGATCTGGAACAGGTAGCTGAGCTGAGCCTTGATCGAACTGGTGATGGGCGGGGCCGATTGCAACCGGAAGAATGCATCCTGCACAACATCTTCGGCACGTGAGCGGCAACCGGTAATTCGGGCTGCGATCTTCACCAGAATCAGTCGATTGTCGACGAATGCCTGAAGTAGCGGTGTATCGCACCTGCTTGTGGATACTGGTTCCATCATGGAAATCACCCTGCTGCCAAAAGGTTAGTGGGACGGCGAAAAACCGGGGGGCCGTCCTACACATCGAGCGACAAATTAGGCTTAATGATAATTATTGTCAAATGAGAAAAAGAACTAGTGCGCTCTAAAGGTGCGGAGTGAGAACTGCGACACGCTGACTCACTTCAGACCGCTTTGTGTTCCGGCTCGCGACTAATTATTTCCAGACGTCATCCGTTCTCATTGGTGAATGGAACCGGGCAGCAGCCCGGGTCACAACCGCATTGCCAATGCCTTGCGCGGTCGGCGAAGACCGCGTCCTGCGCGCCCTCCACCAGGGTGCGACGTCAGAAAACCGATTCCACATGCAAGCCGAATTCAGGCAGGAAACCTCATGACCGACGCGTTCGAACTCCCCAGCACAATGGTCCAAGCCCTTCAGCGTCGCGCGGCCCTGACGCCGGATCGGGTGGCCCTGCGTTTTCTCGCCGAGACCCCGGACCAGGCGGTGGTGCTCAGCTATCGCGAACTGGATCTGCGGGCGCGGACAATTGCCGGCGCGTTGCAGTCCCAGGCAGAAGTTGGCGACCGCGCCGTGTTGCTGTTCCCCAGCGGCCCGGATTACGTCGCGGCGTTCTTCGGTTGCCTGTACGCCGGGGTGATCGCGGTGCCGGCTTATCCGCCGGAGTCGACGCGCCGTCATCATCAGGAGCGCCTGCTGTCGATCATCAGCGATGCCCAGCCACGCTTGCTGTTGACCAGTGCCGGGCTGCGAGATGGGTTGCAGCAAATCGAAGGGGCGCCGCCGCTGCTGTGTGTCGATACCCTCGACGGTGCATTGGCCGAGCGCTGGCTCGCGGTGGACTTGCAGGCCGATCACATCGCCTTCCTGCAATACACTTCCGGTTCCACCGCGCTGCCCAAAGGCGTGCAAGTCAGCCACGGCAATCTGGTGGCCAACGAATTGCTGATTCGCCACGGTTTCGGCATTGACCTGAACCCCGATGACGTCATCGTCAGCTGGCTGCCGCTGTACCACGACATGGGCCTGATCGGCGGCCTGTTGCAGCCGATTTTCAGTGGCGTGCCTTGCGTGTTGATGTCCCCGGCGTATTTCCTCGGCCGGCCGTTGCGCTGGCTGGAGGCGATCAGCGAATACGGCGGCACCATCAGCGGCGGGCCGGATTTTGCCTATCGCTTGTGCAGTGAGCGAGTCAGCGAGTCGGCCCTGGAGCGGCTCGACCTGAGTGGCTGGCGCGTAGCGTATTCCGGTTCCGAGCCGATTCGCCTCGACACCCTGGAACGCTTCGCCGGGAAGTTCGCAGCCTGCGGCTTCAGCGCGGACAGTTTCATGGCCTCCTACGGTCTGGCCGAAGCCACCTTGTTCGTGGCCGGCACAGCGCGCGGCCAAGGCATCGGCAACCTGCGGGTGGACGATCAGGCCTTGGCGCAGAACCGTGTCGAAGTGGGCGAGGGCAGCCCGCTCATGAGTTGCGGTATCAGCCAACCGGCGCACGCGGTGCTGATCATCGACCCGGTCTCCCTCACCGAACAGGCCGACAACGTCGTCGGTGAAGTCTGGGCCAGCGGGCCGAGTATCGCCTCCGGTTACTGGCGCAACCCCGAGGCGTCCGCCAAGACCTTCGTCCGGCACGCCGGCCAGACCTGGTTGCGCACCGGTGACCTGGGCTTCCTGCGCAGCGGCGAGCTGTTCATCACCGGGCGCCTGAAGGACATGCTGATCGTGCGCGGGCACAACCTGTACCCGCAGGACATCGAGCAGACCGTCGAGCGCGAAGTGGAAGTGGTGCGCAAAGGCCGGGTTGCAGCCTTCGCCGTCACGGTTGATGGACAGGAAGGCATCGGCATCGCCGCCGAAATCAGCCGCAGTGTGCAGAAAATCCTGCCGCCGGAATCCTTGATCAAAGCCATTCGCCAAGCCGTTGCCGAGGCATATCAGCAAGCGCCGAGCGTGGTGGTGCTGCTTAATCCGGGCGCGCTGCCCAAGACGTCCAGCGGCAAATTGCAACGCTCGGCGTGCCGCAGTCGCCTGGCGGACGGCAGTCTCGACAGCTACGCGATGTTCCCGTCGGCCGCCACCGAAAGTGCAGACCGGGTCGAGTCGGGCTCCGAACTGCAAAGCCTGATCGGCCGGATCTGGTGTGAGCAGTTGCAAGTGGCGCAGGTGGGCGCCGACGATCATTTCTTCCTGCTCGGCGGTAACTCCATCGCGGCGACGCAGGTAGTGGCGCGCCTGCGGGAAGAACTGGGGCTGGAGTTGAACCTGCGCCTGCTGTTCGAAGCGCCGACCCTCGGCGCATTCGCCGATGTCGTGGCGCGTCTGCAACAGGACGGAGGCCTGGCCCAGGGCGCGATCACGGCGCTGTCGCGCCAGCAACCGATGCCGCAATCCTTGGCACAAAACCGCCTGTGGATCACCTGGCAACTCGATCCGCACAGCAGCGCCTACAACATTCCCGGTGCCTTGCGCCTGCGCGGTGAGCTGGATGTGGACGCCTTGCGCACCAGTTTCCAGCAGTTGATCGAGCGCCACGAATCCCTGCGCACACGTTTTTTCGAGCGCGACGGCGTGGCGCTGCAACAGGTCGTTGCGACGGCCGGGTTCAACCTGCAACTGATCGACATCAGCGACCTGCCGGCTGCCGAGCGTGAGGTTCGGGCGCAGCAGATTCGCGAGGACGAAGCGCGGACCCAGTTCGATCTGGAGAAAGGCCCGTTGATATGGGTGACGCTGGTGCGCCTCGACGACGAAGACCATCAGTTGTTGGTGACGATGCACCACATCATCGCTGACGGCTGGTCGCTGAATGTGTTGATCGATGAGCTCTCCCGGTTGTACGCGGCGGCTGCCCAAGGCCAGCAAGCGCTGCTGGCGCCATTGCCGACGCAGTACGCCGATTACGGCAACTGGCAGCGCCAATGGCTGGCACAAGGGGAGGGCGAACGTCAACTGACCTACTGGAAAGACCGCTTGGGTGATGAGCATCCAACCCTGAGCCTGGCCACCGACCATCCGCGTTCGGCGCAACAACTGCACAGCGCCGCTCGCCATACCCTGCGTCTGAGCGCTCCCCTGAGCGATGCGATTCGGCAGACCGCCCAGGCCCATGAATCGACCGCCTTCATGCTGTTGCTGGCTGCATTCCAGACCTTGTTGCACCGTTACAGCGGCCAGCGGGATATCCGCATCGGCGTGCCCAATGCCAACCGTCCGCGCCTGGAAATCCAGGACCTGATCGGTTTCTTCATCAATACCCAGGTGCTGCGTGCCGAGGTGGACTCACGCCTGCCATTCGTTGAGCTGCTGGCGCAGACCCGGCAAGCCGCGTTGGGTGCGCAAGCGCATCAGGACCTGCCGTTCGAACAACTGCTGGAAGCCTTCCCGCAAGCCCGCGAGCAGGGACTGTTCCAGGTCATGTTCAACCATCAGCAACGAGACCTCGGCGCCTTGAAGCGCTTGCCGGGGCTGTTGGCCGAAGAGTTGCCCTGGCATAGCCGCGAAGCCAAGTTCGATTTGCAGTTGCACAGCGAAGAGGACCGTAACGGTCGCCTGACCTTGTCCTTCGACTACGCCAGCGAATTGTTCGACGCCGCGACCATCGGGCGCCTGGCCGAGCATTTCAGCAACCTGCTGCGGGCTGTCTGCGAGCAAGCGGACACCGCCATCGGTGACCTGCCTCTGTTGACGGCTGCCGAGCACCGTCAGCAATCGGACTGGGCCACTGCACCCTGCGCAATGGCCAGCCAATGGCTGCCGGAATGGCTCAACGAGCAGGCACGCCAGACCCCGCAACGCACTGCGCTGGTGTGGGACGGCGGCCAGATGGACTTCGCCGAACTGCACACCCGGGCCAACCGTCTGGCCCATTACCTGCGCGACAAAGACGTCGGTCCGGACGTCTGCGTGGCCATCGCCTGCGAGCGCTCGCCGCAGCTGCTGATCGGCCTGCTGGCGATCATCAAGGCCGGTGGCGCCTACGTGCCGCTGGACCCGGATTACCCGGCCGAACGCCTGGCCTACATGCTCAGCGACAGCGGTGTTGAATTGCTGCTGACGCAAACCCGATTGCTTGAGCGCCTGCCAGCGACTGACGGCGTCAGCGTGATCGCCATGGACACCCTGCACCTGGACAGCTGGCCAAGCCATGCGCCGGGGCTGCACCTGCACGGCGACAACCTTGCCTATGTGATTTACACCTCCGGTTCCACCGGCCAGCCCAAAGGCGTCGGCAACACCCACGCCGCGCTGGCCGAGCGCCTGCAATGGATGCAGGACACCTATCGCCTGAACGAAACCGATGTGCTGATGCAAAAGGCACCGATCAGTTTCGACGTGTCGGTGTGGGAGTGCTTCTGGCCGCTGATCACTGGCGCGCGTTTGCTGATCACCGGTCCCGGCGAACACCGCGATCCGCACCGCATCGCGCAGCTGGTGCAAGCGTACGGCGTGACCACGTTGCACTTCGTGCCGCCGCTGCTTTCGCTGTTCATCGAAGAACCGCTCAGCGCTGAATGCACCAGCCTGCGCCGGGTGTTCTCCGGGGGTGAGGTTTTGCCGGCGGAGCTGCGCAACCGGGTGCTGGCGCAGCTGCCGGCGGTGCAACTGCACAACCGCTACGGCCCGACTGAAACCGCAATCAACGTCACCCACTGGCATTGCTCCAGCGCCGATGGTGAACGCTCGCCGATTGGCCGGCCGCTGGGCAATGTGATCTGCCGTGTACTCGACAGCGATCTCAACCCGGTACCGGCCGGCGTGCCGGGTGAGCTGTGCATCAGCGGCGTTGGCCTGGCCCGTGGTTACCTCGGTCGCCCGGCGATGACCGCCGAACGCTTCGTGGTCGATCCGTTGGGCGAGCCGGGCGCACGCCTGTATCGCACCGGCGACCGGGCGCGCTGGACGGCGGACGGCGTGATCGAATACCTCGGTCGCCTCGATCAGCAGGTCAAGTTGCGCGGGTTCCGCGTTGAACCGGAAGAAACCCAGGCGCGGCTGCTGGCCCAGGACGGCGTTGCGCAAGCCGTGGTGCTGGTGCGCGACACCGTGGCCGGGGCGCAGTTGATCGGTTACTACACCACTACGGAAAATGCCGGGGAGGAAGCCGAGCAAACCGCGCGCCTGAAAAGCGCATTGGCCGCCGAACTGCCGGAATACATGGTGCCGGCGCAACTGATGCGCCTGGATGAAATGCCCCTCAGCCCGAGTGGCAAACTCGACCGCCGCGCCTTGCCGGAACCGCAGTGGCAGGTTCGCGAACGCGTCGAGCCAGTGACTGAACTGGAACAACGCATCGCCGGCATCTGGCGCGAAGTGCTGGGTTTGGCGCAAGTCGGTTTGCGCGATGATTTCTTTGCCCTCGGAGGCCACTCGCTGCTGGCCACGCAAATCATTTCCCGCACCCGCCAGGCCTGCGACGTCGAGTTGCCGCTGCGGGCGCTGTTCGAACACAGCGAACTCGGTGCCTTTGCCGAACAGGTTCGCCTGATCCAGGCCAGCGGCAGTACCAACAAGCAGCCGCCGATTGAAAAAATCGACCGCAGCCAGCCAGTGCCGCTGTCCTATTCCCAGCAGCGCATGTGGTTCCTCTGGCAGATGGAGCCCGACAGCCCGGCCTACAACGTCGGCGGCATGGCGCGGCTGCGCGGCGTGCTCGACGTGGCGCGTTTCGAGGCGGCGCTGCAAGCCCTGATCCTGCGTCATGAAACCCTGCGCACCACGTTCCCGAGCATCGACGGCGTCGCCCGCCAGCAAGTACACGCACAAAGCGGCGTGCGCATGGCGTGGAAGGATTTCACCGCGCTGGAGGCTGAAGTCCGCGAGTGGCAGGTCCAGCAACTGGCCGACGACGAAGCGCACCAGCCGTTCGATCTGGAAACCGGATCGCTGCTGCGCGCCTGCCTGGTCAAGACCGCCGAACAGGAACACTACTTCGTTCTGACCCTGCACCACATCGTCACCGAAGGCTGGGCGATGGACATTTTTGCCCGGGAGCTCAGCGCGCTGTACGAAGCGTTCGTCGATGATCGTGAATCACCGCTGGCGCCATTGCCGGTGCAGTACCTGGATTACAGCGTGTGGCAGCGTCAGTGGCTGGAGTCCGGCGAGCGTCAGCGCCAGCTCGATTACTGGACCGCGCAACTGGGCCGTGAACATCCACTGCTGGAGCTGCCGGCCGACCGACCGCGTCCGCCGGTGCAAAGCCATCAGGGTGAGTTGTATCGCTTTGACCTCAGTGATGAGCTCGCGGCAAATGTTCGCGCCTTCAACGCGAAAAACGGCCTGACCCTGTTCATGACCATGACCGCCGCCCTGGCCACGCTGCTGTACCGCTACAGCGGTCAGACCGATCTGCGCATCGGCGCGCCGGTGGCCAACCGCATTCGTCCGGAAAGCGAGGGGCTGATCGGTGCATTCCTCAACACCCAAGTGCTGCGCTGCCGGCTCGACGGGCAGATGTCCGTGGGCGAGTTGTTCGAGCAGGTGCGCCACACGGTGATCGAAGGCCAGTCCCATCAGGACCTGCCATTCGATCATCTGGTGGAAGCCTTGCAACCACCCCGCAGCGCGGCCTACAACCCGTTGTTCCAGGTAATGTGCAACGTGCAGCGCTGGGAATTCCAGCAAAGTCGCAGCCTGGCCGGCATGACGGTCGAGTACCTGGCCAACGATGCCCGCGCGACCAAGTTCGACCTCAACCTGGAAGTCACCGACCTCGACCATCGCCTGGGTTGCTGCCTGACCTACAGCACCGATCTGTTCGACGAACCGCGCATTGCGCGCATGGCCGGGCATTGGCGCAACCTGCTGGAGGCGCTGATTGCCGATCCGCAGCAGCGCTTGAGCGAAATGCCGCTGCTGGCGTGCGGTGAACAACAACACCTGCTCGACAGCCTCGGCGTCGAGCCGGGCGAGCATCGACTGGATCAATGCATCCATCACCTGTTCGCCGAGCAAGCCTTGCTGCGCCAAGACGCTCCGGCCCTGACCTTTGCCGGGCAGACTTTGAGCTACGCCGAACTCGACAGCCGCGCCAACCGCCTGGCGTGGATGCTGCGTGACCGCGGTGTCGGTCCGCAGGTGCGCGTGGGCCTGGCGCTGGAGCGCTCGCTGGAGATGGTCGTCGGCCTGCTGGCGATCCTCAAGGCCGGCGGCGCCTATGTGCCGCTGGATCCGGAATACCCGCTGGACCGCCTGCATTACATGATCGAAGACAGCGGTATCGGTTTGCTGCTCAGTGATGCGGCGATGTTCAAGGCGTTGGGCGAGTTGCCGGCGACCGTCGGCCGCTGGTGCCTTGAAGAAGATGCCGCTGCACTGGCCAGCTACCCGGACACCGAGCTGCCGTTGATCAGCCTGCCGCAGCATCAGGCCTACCTGATCTACACCTCGGGCTCGACCGGCAAACCGAAAGGCGTGGTGGTGACCCACGGCGAAATCGCCATGCACTGCCGCGCGGTGATCGAGCGTTTCGCCATGCGCGCCGACGACTGCGAACTGCACTTCTATTCGATCAACTTCGACGCCGCCACCGAGCGCTTGCTGGTGCCGTTGCTCAGCGGTGCGCAAGTGGTGCTGCGGGCTCAAGGGCAGTGGGACGCGGAAGAAATCTGTGGCCTGATCCGTCGTCATCACATCAACATCCTCGGCTTCACCCCGAGTTACGGCAGCCAGTTGGCGCAATGGCTGGCTACGCAAAATGAAACCCTGCCTGTGCGCATGATCATCACCGGCGGCGAAGCGCTGACTGGTGAACATCTGGCGCGCATTCGCGCAGCCTTCCAGCCGAGCCAGTTCTTCAACGCCTACGGCCCGACCGAAACCGTGGTCATGCCGCTGGCCAGTCTTGCCCCTGAAGTACTGGAAGAGGGCGCCGGCAGCGTACCGATCGGCAGCGTGATCGGCGACCGCGTGGCCTACATTCTCGACGCCGACCTGGCGTTGGTGCCGCAAGGCGCGACGGGTGAGTTGTACGTCGGTGGCGCGGGCCTGGCGCAGGGTTATCACCAGCGTCCGGGCATGACCGCGGAGCGCTTTGTCGCCGATCCGTTTGCCGCCAGCGGCGGGCGTATCTACCGCACCGGCGATCTGGTGCGCCAGCGCGCTGACGGCCTGGTGGAATACCTCGGACGCATTGACCATCAAGTGAAGATCCGTGGTTTCCGCATCGAGCTCGGCGAGATCGAAACCCGTCTGCTGGAGCACGAATCGATCCGTGAAGCAGTGGTGCTGGCCCTCGATGCCCCGAGCGGCAAGCAACTGGTCGGCTATCTGGTGACTGACGTCGCTGAACAGAATGAAGCGCAGCAATCGGTCTTGCGCGAAGCCCTCAAGGCGCATCTGAAATCGCAACTGCCAGACTACATGGTGCCCACGCACCTGATCCTGCTGGCCAGCATGCCGCTGACCGCCAACGGCAAGCTCGACCGCCGCGCGCTGCCGGCACCGGATCCGGAGCTGAATCGCCAACACTACGTGGCGCCCGGCAACGAGCTTGAAGTCACCCTCGCGCAGATCTGGTGCGAAGTGCTGAACGTCGGACAGGTCGGCCTCAACGATAACTTCTTTGAGCTGGGCGGCGACTCGATACTGTCGATCCAGGTGGTCAGCCGGGCGCGGCAGCAGGGCATCCACTTCAGCCCTCGCGACCTGTTCCAGCACCAGACCGTGCAGACCCTCGCCGCCGTGGCCAGCCGCAGCGAGCAGGTCAGCGCCGAGCAGGGTTTGATCATGGGCGAGTCGCATCTGACGCCGATCCAGCACTGGTTCTTCGACACCGACATCCCGCAACGCCAGCACTGGAACCAGGCGTTGTTGCTGCAACCGACTGTCGCCCTCGAACCCCATCGCCTGGAGCAAGCGCTGTTGGCGGTGATCGAACAGCACGACGCCTTGCGCCTGCGTTTCAGCAAGGTCGCCGGCCAATGGCAGGCCACACACCAGGGGATTTCCGACGCGCCGGTGTTGTGGCAGGTACGCGTTTCGTCCATGGACAAATGCGCGGCCTTGTTCGCCGATGCCCAGCGCAGCCTTGACCTGGAAGACGGGCCGTTGCTGCGCGTGCTGCTGGTCGATGGTCCCGAAGGTCAGCAACGGCTGTTCATCGCGATTCATCATTTGCTGGTCGATGGCGTTTCATGGCGCGTGCTGCTGGACGATCTGCAAACCGTGTATCGCCAACTGGATGCGCAGCAGTCGGTGAAACTGCCGGCGAAAACCAGCGCCTTCAAGGACTGGGCCGCACGCTTGCAAGCCTACGCCGGCAGCGAGTCCCTGCGCGAAGAACTGGGCTGGTGGCAGGCGCAACTGGCCGGCCCCACTGCCGATTTGCCCTGCGATCATCCCGAGGGCGGGCGGCAGAACCGGCATGGGCAAACCGTCAGCGTGCGTCTCGACAGCGAGCGCACGCGACAGTTGCTGCAACAGGCACCGAGTGCCTATCGCACCCAGGTCAACGACTTGCTGCTGACTGCATTGGCCCGCGTGCTGTGCCGCTGGAGCGGTCAGCCATCGGCGCTGATTCAACTGGAAGGCCACGGCCGCGAAGCGCTGTTCGACGACATCGACCTGACCCGCACCGTCGGCTGGTTCACCAGCGCCTATCCGCTGCGCCTGACCCCGTCGAACATCGAAGAAGCCGCGGGGCAGGGTGCGTCGATCAAGGCGATCAAGGAGCAACTGCGTGCCGTGCCGCACAAAGGCCTGGGTTATGGCGTGCTGCGCCACCTCGCCGATGACCAGAGTCGTCAGCGCATGGCCAGGTTGCCGGTGGCGCCGATTACCTTCAACTACCTCGGCCAGTTCGACCAGAGCTTCGGGGTGGACGCACTGTTCCATCCACTGGATGAAGCCATCGGCGCGGCCCACGATGGCAATGCCCCGTTGCCCAACGAGTTGAGCGTCGACGGTCAGGTGTATGGCGGTGAACTGGTACTGCGCTGGACTTTCAGCGCCGAACGCTTCGATGGGCAAACCATCAACGAGCTGGCCGATGCCTACCTCGGTGAGTTGAACAGCCTGATCGAGCATTGCCTGCGCGACGACGCGGGCGGCCTGACGCCGTCGGACTTCCCGCTGGCGAATCTCAGCCAGACGCAACTGGATGCGCTGCCGGTCCCGGCCGCCGTCATCGAAGATGTCTACCCGCTGACCCCGATGCAGGAAGGCATGCTGCTGCACACCTTGCTGGAGCCGGGCACCGGCCTGTACTACATGCAGGACCGCTACCGTATCAACAGCGATCTCGACCCGCAGCGTTTCGCCCAGGCCTGGCAAGCAGTGATCGCCCGCCACGAAGCCTTGCGTGCGTCGTTCTGCTGGAACGTGGGCGAAGACATGCTGCAAGTGATCCACAAACCGGGCAGCACGCCGATCGAATACCTCGACTGGCGCGATCTCGCCGAAGCCGAGCAAGAGCCGAAGCTGCAAGTCTTGCTCAAGACCGAACGCGAGGCAGGGTTCGACCTGCTCAACCAGGCGCCTTTCCACTTGCGTTTGATCCGGGTGGGCGAGGTGCGCTACTGGTTCATGATGAGCAACCACCACATCCTCATCGATGCCTGGTGCCGTTCGCTGCTGATGAATGATTTCTTCGAGATCTACAGCGCCCTCGGCGAAGGCCGGGAAGCGAAACTGGCGGTACCGCCGCGTTATCGCGACTACATCGGCTGGCTGCAGCACCAGAGCCTGGCCGAAGCGCGACAGTGGTGGAAAACCAACTTGCAGGGTTTCGAACGGACCACGCCGATCCCGAGCGACCGGCCATTGCTGCGCGAACATGCCGGCGACAGCGGCGGCATGTTAGTCGGTGACCGCTATACAAGGCTCGATGCCGGTGACGGCGCGCGATTGCGCGAACTGGCCCAGGCCCATCAGTTGACCATCAATACCTTCGCCCAGGCGGCATGGGCGCTGGTGCTGCGGCGCTTGAGCGGTGATCGCGACGTGCTGTTCGGCGTCACCGTGGCTGGGCGTCCGGTGGAGATGCCGCAGATGCAGCGCACCGTCGGCCTGTTCATCAACAGCATCGCGCTGCGGGTGAAGATGCCCGAGGACGGCCAGCGTTGCAGCGTGCGCCAGTGGCTCAGCGGTCTGCTCGACCACAACATGCAATTGCGTGAATACGAATACCTGCCACTGGTGAACATTCAGGAGCAAAGCGAACTGCCCAAAGGCCAGCCGCTGTTCGACAGCCTGTTCGTGTTCGAAAACGCCCCGGTGGAGGTCTCGGTGCTGGACCGTGCGCAGAGCCTCAACGCGACCTCGGACTCGGGCCGGACCCATACAAACTTCCCGCTGACGGCAGTGTGCTATCCGGGAGATGACCTGGGCTTGCACCTGTCCTACGACCAGCGCTACTTCGATGAGGCTACGGTCGAGCGCATGCTCGGTGAGTTCAAGCGTCTGCTGCTGGCGTTGGTGGAGGGTTTCCATGGCGACATGGCCGACCTGCCGTTGCTGGGGGGCGAGGAGCAGGACTTCCTCATCCATGGCTGTAACCAGAGCGAACAGGATTACCCGCTGGAGCAGAGCTACGTTGCATTGTTTGAAACGCAAGTCGCCCGGCACCCGCAGCGGATTGCCGCCAGTTGTCTGGACCGGCAGTACAGCTATCTGGAGCTGAACCAGCGCAGTAACCGCCTCGGTCATGCGTTGATCGCCGCCGGTGTCGGGCGCGATCAACCGGTAGCCTTGCTGGCCGAACGCAGCCTCGATTTGCTGGGCATGATCATCGGCAGCTTCAAGGCCGGTGCGGGTTACCTGCCTCTGGACCCAGGGTTGCCGAGTCAGCGTCTGAGCCGGATCATCGATCTGAGCCGCACGCCATTGCTGGTGTGCACGCAAGCGTGTCGTGAGCAGGCGCAGGCCTTGCTCGAGGAGTTCGGCTGCGCCAGCCGGCCGCGTCTGCTGGTCTGGGAGGAAGTCCAGGCCCTTGCGCTGTCGGCGGACAATCCTGGTGTCTACAGCGGCCCGGACAACCTCGCCTACGTGATCTACACCTCCGGCTCCACCGGTTTGCCCAAAGGCGTGATGGTCGAACAGCGTGGCATGCTCAACAACCAGCTGAGCAAGGTGCCGTACCTGAACCTGAGCGACGCCGACGTGATCGCCCAAACCGCGTCGCAAAGCTTCGATATTTCGGTCTGGCAGTTCCTCGCCGCGCCCTTGTTCGGTGCCCGGGTGGACATCGTGCCGAACACCATCGCCCACGATCCCCAGGGTTTACTCGCCCATGTGCAAAGCCAGGGCATCAGCGTGCTGGAAAGCGTGCCGTCGCTGATCCAGGGCATGCTTGCCCAGGAACGCATGAACCTCGACGGCCTGCGCTGGATGCTGCCGACGGGGGAGGCGATGCCGCCGGAACTGGCGCATCAATGGTTGCTGCGCTATCCGCAGGTCGGCCTGGTGAATGCCTATGGCCCGGCCGAATGCTCGGATGACGTGGCGTTCTTCCGCGTTGATATAGCTTCGACTCGCGGCAGCTACCTGCCGATCGGCACGCCGACCGACAACAACAAGTTGTACCTGCTCGACGGAGCGCTGGAACTGGTGCCGCTGGGCGCGGTGGGTGAGCTGTGCGTGGCGGGGACCGGGGTCGGTCGCGGCTATGTCAGCGATCCGCTGCGCACCGCCCCGGTGTTTGTGCCGAACCCGTTCGGCGCAGCGGGTGAGCGCCTGTATCGCACCGGCGACCTGGCCCGTCGTCGCAGTGACGGTGTGCTGGAATACGTCGGCCGGGTCGACCATCAGGTGAAGATTCGCGGTTATCGCATCGAGTTGGGCGAAATCGAGGCTCGCCTGCATGAACAACCGCAAGTCCTCGATGCGGCGGTGGGCGTGCAGGAAGGCGTTAACGGCAAGCACCTCGTTGGTTATCTGGTCGCGACGGATTCGCAACTCAATCCAGCTGATCGTCTTGAGCGCATCAAGCAGCGCCTGCGTGCCGAGTTACCGGAATACATGGTGCCGCTGCATTGGCTATGGCTGGACAAGCTGCCGCTCAACGCCAACGGCAAACTGGACCGCAAGGCCCTGCCGGCGCTGGAGATCGGCCAACTGCAAAGCCAGGATTACCAGGCGCCGCGCAATGACCTGGAGCAGACCCTCGCAGACATCTGGGCTGAGGTATTGAAGGTCGAGAAAGTGGGCGTACGCGACAACTTCTTCGAGTTGGGCGGGCATTCGCTGCTGGCCACGCAGATCGCCTCGCGGGTGCAGAAAACCCTGCAACGGGAGGTACCGCTACGAGCGATGTTCGAGTGCAGCACGGTGGAAGAACTGGCCGGGTACATCGACGGGTTGGCGGCCAGCGAGCTCACCGAGGAGAAGGTGGATCGCTTGAATGACCTGATGGCGGAGCTGGAGGGGTTTTGATTCCCTGGCGTCAGTAATGGCCCCATCGCGAGCAAGCTCGGTCCCACAGTAGTTTGTGGCGAACACATCATCTGTGATCAGCATAAATCCCTGTAGGAGCGGCGGTGCGGCGATCCGACTTGCCCGCGAAGGCGGTGGCACAAACGCACACACTCCAGCGATTGACGAGGGACTGTCTGCCGCTCAGTCTTCCGGCTCCATTTTTACTCGCGGAGACAGTCGATGCCCTTCGTAACGATAGACGGACAACCCCTTCACTACATCGATCAAGGCACCGGCCCGGCGGTGCTGCTGGCCGGCAGCTATCTGTGGGACCAGGCCATGTGGGCGCCGCAGATTGCTGCGCTGTCGCAGCAGTATCGGGTGATAGCACTGGACCTGTGGGGGCATGGCCAATCCGGACCTTTGCCTGTCGGTACGACATCGCTGGATGACCTGGCGCGTCAGGCCTTGGTCCTGCTCGACCATCTGGACATCGAGCGGGTCACGCTGGTCGGCCTGTCGGTTGGTGGCATGTGGGGCGTGCGCCTGGCGCTGTCGGCTGCGCACCGGCTCAATGGCCTGGTGTTGATGGACACCTACGTCGGTGCCGAACCGGAGCCGACTCGCCAGTATTACTTTTCACTGTTGAAGCAGATCGAAGAGGCGGGTGTCATCACTCCAGCGCTGCTGGATATCGTGGTGCCGATTTTCTTCCGGCCGGGCATTGATCCGCAGTCGGCGCTCTACCGGGATTTTCATGCTTCCCTCGTGGCTCTGCCTGCGGATCGTCTGCGTGAAAGTATCGTGCCGATGGGGCGGATTACGTTTGGACGGGATGACCAGTTATCGCGTCTGGGCGAACTGGACGCAACGACCACACTGGTGATTTGCGGCGATCAGGACAAGCCTCGGCCACCGAGTGAGGCCCGTGAAATGGCTGAGCTGATTGGCTGCCCGTGGGTGTTGGTGCCGGAGGCGGGGCATATTTCCAATTTGGAGAATCCGGCGTTTGTGACTCAAACCTTGTTGGCATTTTTGGCCGGCCGGGCTTAGTTGAATCTACCGACGCCATCGCGAGCAGGCTCGCTCCCACAGGTAATCACCTTTCCCTGTGGGAGCGAGCTTGCTCGCGATGGCGGCGCTGAAGTCACTTCGGCCCGAGAATCTTTGCCAGTTTGTCCGGCGACGGCGCGCCTTGCTGCTGTTGCAGATTGCCCTTGTCGTCCATGTAGAAAATCGCTGGTGTCGCCTGCAACTCAAGTTCTTCCATCAATTGCATGTTGGCCGCGAATTTTGCCTGAATCGCCGGCGGCACTTCCTTCAAGGCCTTGAGCGAACTGTCCTTGCCAGCGGCTTCGTGGTCCTGCAGGGCTTTTTCCGGGTCTTTGGCGGCGAGCAGTGCGGCGGATTTTCCTGGGCTGTCTTCGCGGATGATGCCCACCATGATGTGGCGCAACTGCACCTTGCCAGCCTTGACCCACGGCCGGGCCTGTTCCCAGAACATGTTGCAGTAGGGGCAGTTCGGGTCACTGAACAGGTACACCACGCGTGGCGCATCCTTCTTGCCGTCGCCGATCCAGTTGCTGGTTTCGAACTTGGCCCAGACTTCCTTGGCCATCGGGGCATACACCAGTTTCTGCAAAGGTGCGCTGCTCAGGTCATTGCCCTCGGCGTCATACAGGTTGCCCAGCAACACGTGTTTGCCATCCGGGGTCAGGTACAGCGCCATGCCGCGGTTCTGGTATTGCGCGGCATAACCGCGCAAGCCGTCGGGGGCGTCGAACTGGCCGACGATTTTCGCGCCCTTGGCCTCGATTTTCTTGATCGCATCGGGCAACTCTTCGGCCTGCACCGATGGCAGGTGCAACAGGGCAGCACCGAGGCTCAGGGTCAGCAGGTGGCGGAGGCGGGGCATGGCAATTTCCTTGAAGAGGTGGCGGGTACGGTGTCGAAATTTTCCAGTGCGCGGGCCAGGCTGGCTTCCGACAACTCGCCCAGATGGCTGCCCAGCAGGCGACCCTCGGGGTTGTAGAACAGCGTAGTCGGTAACGCCATGGAACCGACGGCCTGGCTCAGACGCCCACTGCCGTCGAACAGCACGTTGGACAGGCTCAGGCCCTGGGTTTCCAGGAAGGTCGCGACGCTTTGCATGCTTTCCGCCTGATTGACGAACAGGAACGTCAGGTCCGGCCGGTGTTGCTGGGCGTTTTCCAGCACCGGCATTTCCCGGCGGCACGGCGGGCACCAGGTGGCCCAGAGATTGATCACCAAGGGGCCGCCCTTGTAGTCGGCCAGTTGCACGGTTTCGCCGGCGGCGTTGCGCAGGGTGATTTCCGGCAGGCGTGTGCCTTGTTCATAAATCGACAGGGAGAACGTCGCCAACAGCCAGAATGCCAGGCCACTGGCCACGCCAAAGCCCAATGGACGGCGCAGGCCCGGGCGACGCCAGCCGCGATACAGCGTGGCGAGCAAAACCACGACCACCCCCGGCCAGGCGAGGAAACCGCCATCGCGCAGGTCGATGACCTGCCACGGGTCGTTGCGATAATGCACCCAATAGACCGCCACGAAACTGATTCGGGCCGCCAGCATGCCCAATAGAAACAGGCTGAACAGCACCGACTCGGGGTTTTCACCACCACGCTTGGCAACCCGCCAGCCGACAAAAGTGGCCAGCGCCAGTGCACTGATCAGCAGCAGGTGATTAAGCGCGATGGCAAAGGTGCCGAGGGTGAAGGTCAGCATTAACGGGCGTCTCGGGTGATGGTCCAGCGTTGCAGGAAAGTATCGGCATCGACCTCGCCGGTGATGCGCTGGCTGCGCCGCTCTTCACCGTCCGCGCCAATCCACAGCAGGCTCGGCGGCCCTGGCACTTTGTAACGGCCGAGCAGTTCGCGGCTGGCGGCATTGTCGGCGGTGACGTCCAGTCGGAGCAAGCGCACATCGCCCAAGGCTTCGAGGACACGGGTTTTACCGAAGACCTGTTTTTCCATGATCTTGCACGACACGCACCAGTCGGCGTAGTAGTCCAGCAGCACCCACTGGCCCTGAGCGTGTGCGGCGTCGAGTTCCCGTTGCAGTGCCTGCGGATCCTTGACGGTGGTGAAGGCATCGTGGCCAACCGGCACGGCGGCCACCGCCTGGTTCGAGGCGCGGTAGACCTGCAATGGCTTGAACGGATCATCGCCGCCACCGGCCGCACCGATTACCAACAGGCCACCCCACAAACCGAGCAGCAACGAACTGGCGCCAAACAGGTGCGCGATACGGCCAAAACCTTCCGACTGTTTCCAGGCGCTGTAGGCCGCGATCAACAGCAGTGCACCGCACAAGCCGACCCACAGGGATTCGTCCAGCACCGGGCGCAGCATCAACAAGGCGGTGGCGAGGAACAGGAAGCCGAAAATGCCTTTGACCAGGTTCATCCAGGCGCCAGGCTTGGGCATGAAGCGATTGCCGACGGTCACCAGCAACAGCAGTGGCACACCGATACCGATGCCCATGGCGAACAGAATCAATCCGCCATGCAACGCGTTACCGCTTTGCGCGATGTAGAGCAGGGCGCCGGCCAGCGGTGCGGTCATGCACGGGCCCACCAGCAGACCGGACAGCGCCCCCAGCACCCCGGCACCGATCAGGTTGCCGCCGCGTTGATTGCGCGAGACGTTTTCCAGGCGATCACGCAAGGCCACCGGCAGTTGCAGTTCGAAGAAGCCGAACATCGGCAGCGCCAGCAGCACGAAAATCGCCGCGAAACTGCCCAGCAGCCAAGGGTTCTGCAACCAGGCTTGCAGGTTCGCCCCGAGGGAGGCGGCCAGGACACCCATTGCCGCATACACCAGCGCCATGCTGATCACGTAGCTGCTGGCCAGGGCGAATCCACGTCTGGGCGTGGCGCCGCTGCCGACGATCAACCCGGCCAGAATCGGCAGCATCGGCAATGAACAAGGCGTGAAGGCCAGCAACAGGCCCAAGCCGAAGAACAGCAAAAGGCTCCAGCCCAGCGCCCGTTGTTGCAGGCTGCTGGCCAGCGCCTGATCCGGTGCTTCAGTGGCCGCATTCAGCGCATTGGCATTGCCCAGGTCCACGACTCTGGTTTGTGGCGGATAGCACAAACCGGCATCGGCGCAGCCCTGGTAACTGACCTTGACCTGACCGCTCGCGCCAGCCGGAATCTTCAGTTCCAGGCCCTGGCGGTAGACTTGCTGTTCACCGAAAAACTCGTCGCTGTGGGCTTCACCTACCGGCAACGCAGGATGCTGCCCGACCGGCAATCCGTCGAACTTCAGGCGTTTCTGGTACAGGTAGTAGCCGTCGGTGATCTGCCAATAGAGCTGGGTTTCACCGGATTCAAGACGTTCAGAGGTAAACGTGAAGGCTTTATCAACCGGGAGAAATTCAGGTTTGGTGTCGAACGGATTGGTTCCCGCCTGGGCCAGGCCCGCGATCAAGAGGGTAAAAAGTAAAAACAGACGACGCATGGATAAGCCTTTGCCCTGTGCTAATGAGGTGCACAGTGGCGGGTGGCGATTAACCGATGATTAACCGCCCTGGCCTTGTAGCGATGGCGCTTGCGGCATAATGTCGACTTAATCGGTCAACGGCTTAATAGGCTTTATTTCTACGAGGCTCCCCATGCACGTACTGGTTTGCGAAGACGATGAATTGATCGCCAGCGGTATCGTCGCCGGCCTGACCGCCCAGGGCCTGACCGTGGAACACGTCGCCACGGCGTCCGCCGCCCGGGCGATGCTCAAGGTCGCGGAGTTCGACGTGATGGTGCTCGATCTCGGCCTGCCCGATGAAGATGGCCTCAAGTTGCTGCAGCAGTTGCGTCACCATGGCCTGGAAATCCCGGTGCTGATTCTCACCGCGCGGGATTCGGTCACCGACCGGGTTGACGGCCTGCAAGCCGGCGCCGACGATTACCTGCTCAAACCGTTCGACCTGCGCGAACTCGCCGCGCGTTTACATACCCTATTACGGCGGGTAGCGGGACGCAGCGTCAATCTGATCGAGCACGGTCGTCTGACCTACGACCCGAGCAGCCGCGAAACCACGCTCGCGGGGCAGCCGGTGGACCTGTCGCGTCGCGAGCAGTCATTGCTGCAGGCCTTGCTGCATAACCGTGGCCGCGTGTTGTCCACCGAGCAACTCAAGGACAGCGTCTACGGTTTCAACGACGAACTGGAAAGCAACGCCCTCAACGTCCATATCCATCACCTGCGGCGCAAGCTCGGCAACGGCATTGTCGAGACGGTGCGCGGCCTGGGTTATCGCCTGGGGCCGGCTGATGGCGGAGAAGAATCGAAGTGATGAGTCTGCGTTTGCGCCTGAGCCTGACGCTCGGCGCCGCATTTGCCTTGATCTGGGCCCTGGCCGCGGCCTGGATGCTCAGCGATTTGCGCAATCAAATGATGTTTTCCCTCGACCAGCGCCTGGTGGCCTCGGCGCGCATGGTCGCCGGCCTGATGGAGCAACTGCCGCCCGTGCCGAGCAAGGGCGAGGGCACCCATTTCAGCGCCGAACAACTGAACATTCCGGGTGGCATGGCCTGTCAGGTCAGTTCGTTGCGCGGTGAAATCCTCGCCCGCAGTCACACCGAGCCGCAGCAGACCCTGGAGGCCGAGAAACTCGGTTTTCACGATCAGATGATCGACGGCGCGCCGTGGCGCAGTTTCACACTGGCCCGGGGCGATCTGCGTATCACCACCGCCGACCGGCAGATCGAGCGCGAGGCGTTGAACATGTCGATCCTGCTGGCCGCTTCGGTGCCGGTGGGCGTGGCGCTGCTCGGTTGCCTGTGCCTGCTCTGGCTGGGCATCGGCCAGGGGCTGGCGCCGCTCAACCGCATGCGCGACGCCTTGATGCGCCGCAGCGCCGACTCCCTCGAACCCTTGCAGATCCAGCCGCTGCCCAGCGAGCTGCAGCCCTTGCTGGAAACCCAGAATCAGTTGCTCCAGCGCATCGGCAAGACCATCGAGCGCGAACGTCGCCTGACCGGTGACGCGGCCCACGAACTGCGTAGCCCGCTGACCGCGATCAAGACCCACCTGCAAGTGGCGCGGATGACTGAAGGTAGCGCCCGGGATCAGTCCCTGGCCCGGGCCGAAGAGGGCGCCGACCGCATGCACCGGACCCTCGAACAGTTGCTGTTGCTGGCGCGAGTCGAGGGCAGTCTGTCGTTTGACGATGGTGTGCAGTGCAACGCCGAGCAAGTGGCGAAACTGGCGATCCAGGACGCGGCGAGCGGCGATCGCCAGCGCATCAGGTTTCAGGCGCCCGGTAAGGTTTCCGCCGCGCCTGTACAAATGCCCGCCGTGCTGTCGATTGCCGCGTTGCGCAACTTGCTCGACAACGCACTGCGCCATACCCCTGCGGACAAAACGGTGGAGTTGAGCCTGGAAACCACCGGCAATCGTGTGCAGTTCGTGGTGCGCGACCATGGGCCGGGGATTGCCGAAGAAGATCTGCAACACCTGACCCAGCGCTTCTGGCGCAACGGTCAGAGCACCGGTTGTGGTCTGGGGCTGGCGATTGTCCAGGCCATCGTTCAGCGTTGCGGTTGCACGCTGCATTTCGATAGCCGGCCGGACGGTTTGCGGGTTGAACTGACTATGCCACTGCAACCGATCTGAAAAGCACTGAAAAAACCTGTGGGAACTGTGTTTGCCGTCGACTGTAACTTCTCTCCATCCGCCTAAATCCTTCCAGCGCTGATGCGTTTCCAGAACAGGAAAACCTGACAAGTGCGCCCCGTGACCGGAACGCGCACCTGCCCGGTGTGCAGTTTTGGTCACTATCCACAGCGTATTGAGGGGTCGAGAGATGTCAGTCGCTACCAGCCTTATCGAAGAGCAGCCGGCGACGCCCGCCGAGACGCTTTATCAATTCAACGAATCGCCGCTGTTGGCCCGTCAGAGCCGGCAGGAATCCAACGCCCGCAGCTATCCACGGCGCATTCCCCTGGCACTCAAGCGCGCCAGGGGCCTGTATGTCGAAGACGTCGAAGGTCGAATCTTCATCGATTGTCTGGCCGGAGCCGGGACCCTGGCCCTGGGACACAATCACCCGGTGGTGATCGAAGCCATCCAGCAAGTGCTGGCCGATGAACTGCCGCTGCATACCCTCGACCTGACCACGCCGGTGAAGGACCGGTTTGTCCAGGACTTGTTCGGCTTGCTGCCAGCAGCCCTGGCCGCTGAAGCGAAGATCCAGTTCTGCGGCCCGACCGGCACCGACGCCGTGGAAGCGGCGCTGAAACTGGTACGTACTGCCACCGGCCGCAGTACCGTGCTGTCGTTCCAGGGCGGTTATCACGGCATGAGTCAGGGCGCGTTGAGCCTGATGGGCAGCCTGGGGCCGAAAAAGCCCCTGGGTGCCTTGCTCGGCAGCGGCGTGCAGTTCATGCCGTACCCTTACGATTACCGCTGCCCGTTCGGGCTCGGCGGCGCGCAAGGGGTGAAAGCCAACCTGAGTTACCTGGAAAACCTGCTCAATGATCCCGAGGCTGGCGTGCAATTGCCGGCGGCGGTGATCGTGGAAGTGGTGCAGGGCGAGGGCGGGGTGATCCCGGCGGATCTGGACTGGTTGCGCGGTGTGCGGCGGATCACCGAAGCGGCTGGTGTCGCGCTGATCGTCGATGAAATCCAGAGTGGCTTCGCTCGCACCGGCAAGATGTTCGCCTTCGAGCATGCCGGGATCATTCCCGATGTCGTGGTGATGTCCAAGGCCATCGGCGGCAGTCTGCCGCTGGCGGTCGTGGTCTATCGCGACTGGCTCGACACCTGGCTGCCGGGCGCCCATGCCGGGACGTTCCGTGGCAATCAGATGGCCATGGCCGCCGGTTCCGCGGTGATGCGTTATCTGGTGGAGCACAAGGTCTGCGAGCATGCCGCCGCGATGGGCGAGCGCCTGGCCGAGCACCTGCGCATCCTGCAGCGGGACTTCCCGCAACTGGGTGACATTCGCGGGCGTGGCTTGATGCTCGGCATCGAACTGGTCGACCCGACCGGCGCACTGGATGCCCAAGGCCATCCGCCGGCCTTCGCCCGCCTGGCACCCCTGCTGCAGCGCGAATGCCTCAAGCGTGGCTTGATCCTGGAGCTCGGTGGTCGCCATGGCGCGGTGGTGCGCTTCCTGCCGCCATTAGTGATTACCGCTGTGCAGATCGATCGCGTGGCCGAAATCTTCGGCCGGGCCCTGGTCGCCGCCACTGCCAATCCTTAAATTTTCCGCCCTGCGGAACGTTCTTTCTACATAGCGGCTGCGCACACAGCGCAGCCCGCCCGAAAACGATGGAGAGACACCATGACGTCAGTATTCGACCGCGAGGACATCCTCTTTCAGGTCGTGGTCAACCACGAAGAGCAATACTCGATCTGGCCCGACTACAAAGCCGTGCCACAAGGCTGGCGCACCGTGGGCAAAAGCGGGCTGAAAAAGGAATGCCTGGCTTATATTGAAGAGACCTGGACCGACATGCGTCCGTTGAGCCTGCGGCAGAAAATGGACGAGCCGGCGGCTTTGGCGCACTGATCCGTCACGCCAAAAGAAGCCCGCTGGACTGGTAACAGTCGGCGGGCTTTTTCAGGTCTGGAGTTTGTGTTGTCTGTAAGGCCGCCTTCGCGAGCAAGCCCGCTCCCACAGGGGACCGCATTTCCAATGTGGGAGCGGGCTTGCTCGCGAAGAACGATAACGCGGTCCAACTGAGGTTACACGCCACTAAGCCCCTTGATGACCAGATCCACATTCCCCTCCAGCTCCGCCACCGGATCCTCGGCATCGGTACTCAACACCACCAACCGGCTACCCGACCCGGCAATCACCGCTTTCAGCGAATCTGACGGCTGCCGGTGATGCAGCACCACCGCCACGTCATTGTCCTTGAGGGTTGTGCCCAACTGCTTTAGCGCCTCCGGTGTCCACTCGGCATCGGCGCGTGGGTCCAGGCCGATCAATTCCAGATTGAGACTGCCGATCAGGTAGCCGAAGTGATCGCTCAGGCTCATCACACTGAGGTTGTCCGCATTGGCCAGCCGCGCCTCGCTGGCGGCACTGAGCTTGAGCAAACGCTGCTTGAGCGCTGCCAGGTTGGCGTCGATTTTCGGCTTGGCCTCGGGGGCCAGGCGCACCAGGTCCGCCGCCATTACATCGGCCATGCGCCCCATGTTATTGCTGGAGAACCACGGCTGACTGTTCAGCCCGTCGACCTTGTTGTCGGGCTGTACGGCTATGCCGGGCAGGGCGCCGTCCAACGGGCGGGCGGCGTCGACTTCGACGATGCGGATGTTGCTGCGCCGGGAGATCGGGTAAAGCGGGTCATCCGGCCACAGTGAGCGCAGGCCGATCACCGCATCGGCATCGTTCGCCAGCTTGGCCAGCGCCGGGGCACCACGGCCGGTGAAGTAGGCGGTCTGGCGGCTGCCGGGCAGGTTGGCCGGCGCGGCGCGTTCGAGTCTGACATCGGTGCCCTTGAGCAAGACTTCACCCAGCCCATAAGTAATCGGCAAGGAGGCCAGTACACGCAGCGGTTTGCCGTTGTCGGCGGCCATGGTCGTTGTCGCCAGCCCGCACAGGGCGACGGCGAGGGTCAGTTGGCGCAGTGAAAAAGTCATTTATCCAAGGTTCCCTTTCAGGCTGGGGACGACGCCGCGCGCGAAGGCGGCCAGGGCGAAGGCGATGCCGGCCACGAGGATGATCGCGGCACCGGACGGGATCGGCAGGTCGAAGACGATCGGCGCGAGAATCCCGCACAGGGTGCTGACGGTGGCGATCAGTACCGAGCACCAGAAAAAGCCCTTCAGCGATTGGCTGAGCAGGCGTGCCGCGGCGGCCGGAATCACCAGCAGGGCGCCCACCAGAATCGCGCCGATAACCTTCACGGCGGCGACGGTGATCAGCGTCACCAGAATCACGAACAGATAATCCAGGTTTTTCACCGCCACCCCGCGTACCGCCGCCAGTTGCGGATTGAAACTGGCGAGCATGATGCGGTTGTACAAAGGCAAGGCCAGGGCCATGACCAGCGAACCGACGATGGCCAGCACCAGCAGGTCATTGCCGTTGACCGTCAGCACCGAGCCAAACAGTACGTTTTCCAGAATGTGCACGTTGATTTTGCCTGCCAGAATCAGCAGCAGGCTCGCGCCCAGGGCGAGCGACACCGACAGAAACACACCGATCAAGGTGTCCGGCGCCAGGCCGGTGCGGTTGCGCAGGTAATTGAGCAGGATGCCGAACAGCAGGCAGTAGCCGAACAGGCTGCCGTAAGGCCCGGTGTAGGGTTCGCCGAGCAGGATGCCGATGGCCACGCCGGTCAGCGCAGCATGACCGACCGCCTCGGAGAAAAACGCGAAGCGCTTGACCACCACCAGCGTGCCCAGGCCACCCAGCACCGGGCCGATCAGCAGTCCGGCGATCAAGGCGTTGACCACGAACCCATAGGCCAGCGCCTCGGGCAGATAACCCGACGACGCCCAGCCCTGGACCATCAGGCGAAAAGCTTCGTAACTCATCAGGCAGGGCTCCGTGGGTGAGTCGAGAACAGCGTCAACAGACGCTCCGGTGTCAGCGCCTGTTGCGGCGTGGCGTCGAACAGCACCCGGCGATTGAGCCCGGTGACGTGATCGGCCAGGCGCCCGACCGCTTCCAGGTCGTGCTCGATCCACAGCACGGTAATGCCCGCCGCTCGCCAGTCGCCGAGCAAGCGTTCGAACACCTGGATGCCGGCCTCATCGAGGGCGGACATCGGTTCGTCGAGCACCAGCAATTGCGGAGGCGGAATCAGCCCTTGGGCCAGCAACACCCGTTGCCGTTCGCCACCGGACAGCGCGCCCATGCGGCGCTTGCGTTTGTCCTGCATGCCGACCCACTCCAGCGCCTCGCCAATCGCTGGCGCGTAGTGTT
Organism: Pseudomonas sp. GL-RE-26; assembly: GCF_019956275.1. Classification (NCBI taxonomy): domain Bacteria; kingdom Pseudomonadati; phylum Pseudomonadota; class Gammaproteobacteria; order Pseudomonadales; family Pseudomonadaceae; genus Pseudomonas; species Pseudomonas sp. GL-RE-26. Next base: position 13,109 of record NZ_JAHBDI010000029.1, on the reverse strand, counting down.
TGCTCAAGCCGAGAAAGGCCGGGCGACGCTGGCACATGGCGGCCATGAAATCCTCGACGGTCATCGGCAAGCCCCGGTCGAACTCCAGCGCCTGTGGCACATAGCCGATGGTCCCCGGCCCGGCGGGCCATTGCAGGCTCAAACGACCCTGGTGCGGCATTTGCCCGAGCAGGGTCTTGATCAGCGAACTCTTGCCGCCGCCGTTGGGGCCGACCAGTGCATGCACACTGCCGGGGCGGACCTTGAAGGTCACCTGGTCGAGGATCGTCGTGCGGCCAAGGGCCAGGCTGACGTCAGCAAAATCCAGCATCGGCCCCGAACTCTGTAGGAGCGAGCTTGCTCGCGATAGCGGTGTGTCAGTCAACGATGATATTGACTGACTGGACGCCTTCGCGAGCAGGCTCTCTCCCACAGGGGATTCTGCATCGGCCAGGATGGTTTCCTTCGATGTCATGCCCCCGACTCCTGAATCGCCCGCACCACGGTATTGAGGTTGCCGGTCATTTCCTTTTCGTACTTGTCGGCGGTGTATTCGCCGTAGGAGATGTGCGACAGCGGATACAGCTTCACCCCGGACTCGCGCTGGATGGTGTCGACGTAAGTGGAAGGAAAATCCATCTCCGAGAAGATCACCTTCACGTCCAGCTCACGCAGTTGATCGATGGTTTTTTTCAGCTGGCTCGGGCTTGGCTCGATACCGTGGGCTGGCTCGACCACAGCTGTCACTTCCAGGCCGAACTCACGCAACAGGTAGTCGTAGGCCGCGTGCACGGTGGCCACCCGCAGTTCGGCGTTCGGTGCCTGGGTCAGTTTGGCCAGGGCGTCGGCGCGCATCTTGCGCAGGCGCTTGCCGTAGGCGCGGGCGTTTTCGGTATAGGTCCTGGCGTTGGCCGGGTCGAGCTTGCCCAGCTCCCGGGCGATGTTGTTGACCTGGGCGATCGAGGCGCTGATCGACAGGAAGGTGTGCGGGTTCACCACTTTACCGGCACCGCGTGCTGCCACGCCGGTGGCGGCCAGCAGCGGTACGTTTTCGTTGGCTTCGATCACCGGGACCTTTGGGGTTTCGCTGGCGGCGATCATGCGGTCGGCGAAATCGTCATGGCCGACACCGTTGAGCACGATCACGTCCAGCCCGCTGATGCGCTTGATGTCTTCGGCGCGGGGCTCGTAGGCATGCGGGTTGAAACCGGCCGGAATCAGCGGCACCACCTCGGCCTTGTCGCCGACGATGTTCGCCACGTAGCTGTAGTAAGGATGCAGGGTGATGCCGATGCGCAGACGCTTGGCTTCGTCGGCGCTGGCCAGTGATGGCAACAGGCAGGCGAACAAGCCGACCAGCAGCAGGCGCAAAAAACAACGGTGAGATGAATTGGGCATGGGAAAGCGGTCTTCTCTCGGAAAAAGGCGAGGGTTCAGTGCCGGTGCTGGCGGGTCACGCCGGCATCGAATTGCGCGACGACCTGCTGCCAGCCGGCGCTTTCGAGCGCGACGTCGCTGAGGTCGGCCGGTGCCGTGAGCGTGCTGGCGCGGTTGAGCCAGATGTCCGGTGCACCATTGGCTGCGGCCAGACGCATCAGGAATGAACCGGTGACCGTCGGCGTCTGGCTCTGGCCGAAATAGGCCTTGGCGTCGAGCAATTGCCAGGCATGGCCGCCCCGGCTGACGGAGCTGGCATCCTGGGCAAACGGGGCAAAACCTTCCTCGGCGAGGGCCTCGGGAGTCGGCAACGTTTGCTGCTCCTGGCGCAGCAAATGGATCTCGTCCAGCGTCACCCGCAGATCGGCATAGATACCTTGCTCGGATGCACTGAGGTCACGGCGCGCATCCAGTTGATGGCTGCTGACGCTGCTCACCTCAAGGGACTCACCGCGCCAGAGCACCACCGAGCCGGCCACCGTCAAGATCATCAGGCACAACAGCAGAACGTAGAGGGTTTCGTGACCGGCACCGGCCGGGCGCACGACTTGGGTCGTTGGAGTGCTCATGGTGCCTCGATGTCCGCTTGGTCTATTTCCACGACGTGACCGGGACCGGCATCGAACAGCACATAGAACTCGGTGCCGGGCTTCTTGAAGGTCAGGGTCGAATCAGGCCCGAGCTTGCCCGGCACCAGGATGGTTTCGTCGTAGCCGATCACATCGAGGGTCACGCCCGGAGCGCCGCTGCCGTCGGAAAAACCGCCGGTGCACTTGATCTGCTCCGCGTCGATGGCCTTGCATTCGCACATCGGGTTGTGGGCCAGGGCGCTGGGGCTGAAGCCGGCGCAGAGCACCAGCAACAGGGTGTTGAGCGGGCGAAGAGGGTTGATCATGGTTTGCCTCCTTGTTTGTTCAACCAGGCGATGGTGGCGGGGGAGGCCTGGTTCAAAGGAATGGATGCCTGATGCATGGTGCCGTCCCAGCCTTCCATGGTGATCCACAGTTCGGCGTCGGCCGTGGTCTTTTCCGGGACGGGCAGCGAAGCGCCCATGCGGTACGGGGCGCCGAAGAAAATCACCCCGGCGGCGCGCAGGCTGCGGGGCTTGCCGATGCGCAGGTAAGTGGCCTTGACCTGGCCGATACAGGCCTCGCACAGCGCGGCGTTGAAACCCTTCATGTAGCCGGCGGGGCCTTCGAGCATCGGGGCTGAATTGCGCAATTCCGCCAGGCGCAGGCTCCAGGGACCGACCCGGACTTCGCCGACTTCCCGTTCGCCAAGGCCACTGTCGCCGCGCATCAATGCCTCGTCGGCAAAGTACTTGGGCATGAAACCAAGTGGAATCAGCAGCAACAGGACGTTCAGGTGAAAGCGCCATTTGTGCCAGAACAGACTCAGGCGCGAGGGTTGCGGGGCTGCAATGTCTTTGCTCACAGTTCGACCCCCGACACTTCGTTATTCGTGGCCGGTTGTATCGCGGTGTCGAGCTGTTTCTTGTTGTTGCGTTTGAAGGCATTGGCCGTGGCCAGCGCCGTGCGCTTGGTCCAGATCAGCAGGCCGCTGAGCACCATCATGCTCAGCAAAAGGCCGAAGAATGCCCAGATCAGCTTGATCCACAGTCCGCCGAAATCGCCGGTGTGCAGCGGGCGCATGGACTCGGTGACGAACTCCAGGGCCGAACGGTCCGAGATCAGGCGCGAGGCGGCGATTTCGCCGTTGTACGGGTTGATGGTGGCGGTCTGGAACATCAAGGGATACCAACCGCGTCCGCCGACATCCAGGTGGCTGTAGGCATTACCCGGCAGGCTGACGAAACTGGCCTCCAGCCCGGAGATTTCCTGCGTGGCGATTTCAATCGCGCGATCAAGGTCGATACGCGGCGGGGGCGAGCCATCGGCTGACAGCGGCACCGCTTCGCGGGACATCGCCGGGATGATCTGTTCCGTGGAAATGGAAATCTGGTTATCGGACAGCAATGCCTGGATCAGGAACCAGGTGCCGGTGACGGAAATCACCGCGATGAACCAGATCGACCAGATGCCGCTCAAGCGGTGAAAGTCGCCCCAGAAAATCCGCGCGCCGTGGCGAATGCGCAGGGTCGGACGGAAGAAGCCTTTCCAGAAGCGTTTGTAGACCACCAGCCCGGTGATCAGCGACGCCAGCAATGGCAAGCCGAGAAACGACACCAGGTACCAGCCCCAACTGTAACCATTGGTGAACGGCACCAGCCACCAAGCGTGCAGGGCGCGGGTGAAGGCGCGGAAGTTGAACTCCGGCGCGACACCCTGGATCACGCCGCTGTACGGATTGACATAAATCACCACCGAGCGCCCGTCGGGGTAGCTGACTTCGACATCCAGGGCGAAGTGCGACTCGTCGGGGCGGCTGATGCTCTGCACCACGGTCTGCGGTTCGGCCCTGTTGATGGCCTCGATGACCTGCTGGTAGCTGAGCAGCGGAGCATCGTCCGAGGGCTGGCTGGCGCGCATTGGCGGGTTGGCCAGCCAGACGATCTCCTGGCTGATGACGGCCAGGGTTCCGGTCACACAGACGATCAGCACGAAAAACCAGATCGGCAATGCCAGCCAACTATGGACCAGGAACCAGATTTTTGAACGGGACTTCTTTGACATGTTGGAGGTCTTGGCTCGATGAGAGGCAGCTCGGCTGCGGGCTTCGCAGGGATGAGCGCCCTGAAGGTCCAGTCGTGGCTTTTGCCTACGCGAAAGGACTGCATCTAGGTAGGACGGATGAGCAGGGGAAATCCCGAAAGGGGAAATGAAAGAAAATGTTTCTCATTGCCGATATTTGTGGGCGGGCTTGCTTGCGCAAGTGATCAGCAAGTCGGCGGTGCTGTTGAAGGCGGGGTCCCTGTTGGAGCGAGCCTGCTCGAGAAGCGGCCCGCTCCAACACCTGGGATTTCAACTTTGGGCAAACATCTCCTTCGCCCGTTGCTCGATCTGTTCCTGGGTCAGGTCTTCCTTGCGCGTGGCCAGGAACCACAGGTGCCCGTAGGGATCCTTCAAGGTGCCCGAACGGTCGCCGTAAAACTGATCCTTGACCTCCGATACAACGGTTGCGCCGGCATCGATCGCCTGTTTATAGGACTTGTCGACATCCGTTACGTACAAATGCAGACCCACGGACGGCGAGTTGTCCGGGTTGCTCAGCGGCCCTTGATCACACGGTGTGCCCAGCATGATCGGGCAATCGCCGATGCGCAGTTCAGCGTGGCCGACACTGCCACCGGGCATGTCCAGGCGCATGATTTCAACGGCGCCAAAGGCTTTTTTGTAGAACGCGATGGCTTCGGCGGCTTTGTTGATGCCCAGATAGGGGGTGACGCTGTGATACCCCTCTGGAATGGGTTTGACGCTCATGATGGATCTCCCTGTTGTTGTTTTGTGAATGGAAAGTACCTGTGCCGTTGTACGACCGAATAAATATAGGCCAGCCTTTTTCGCCTCACCGACTGCCCGACGAGCAGCAGCGCCATTCAAGTGCCATCAGGCCGGCTCCAACCAGTGCGCTCCCGGCCCGCGTTCTCCCGGCAATCGACAATGATCGCCATTTCTTGATAGCCACTATTGAAAGCGTTGATTTCTGCTGGCCGGGAGGCGCGAGTAGCCTGTGTTCATTGCCTTGAACCCAGTCGCCAGGACGCCAAAATGAAACCGATGATTGCCACTTTGCTGATGCTCGCCGTCTCAGTACTCACCGGATGTGCCAGCCATGTTTCCCCTGAGCTTCGGCCTTACACGGCTGAAGAAAGCAAGGAACTGGCACTGGAGGCGCTGAACCGCCGCGGTCTGTCCTTCGACGAATACCACGCGAAAAAAGCCGAACTGCTCGGCCAGCCGCAAAAGTCGTTCAACTTCGACAATCAGGGTGAAATGAACGCCGGGCGATCTGTACAGCTTCACGGTCGTTCAAGCTGAAGCGAAACTGTACTGCTCCAAGTTTCGCGTAACTGTCCATGGGTTTCGTCCGGGGTGTGCGATAGGGTCAACACCTGACCGACCCTGACGGACTGCCACCCATGACGCTCTCACTCGACCTGCTGCTGGGCTTCGCCCTGTTTGCCCTCGTCACCTCGATCACACCCGGCCCGAACAACACCATGTTGCTGGCATCCGGGGTGAACTTCGGCTTCAACCGCACGATTCCGCACATGCTCGGCATCACTTGTGGCTTCTTTGTACTGGTGGTGGCGGTCGGCTTTGGCCTTGGTGCGGTATTCAAGACTTACCCTTTGCTCTACACCGTTCTGCGTTATGCGGGGGCGGCGTATCTGCTGTATCTGGCGTGGAAAATCGCCCATTCCGGGCCCATGTCGGAGAGTCAGCAGGGCGAGGCGAAACCGATCAGCTATCTGGGTGCCGCCGCGTTCCAGTGGGTCAATCCCAAGGCCTGGATCATGGCCATTGGCGCCATCAGCACCTACACACCGATGCAGGGTTACTTCACGAATGTGATCGTGATCGCGGCCGTCTTTGCGATCATCAACCTGCCGAGCGTCGGTGTCTGGGCCGCTTGCGGCACGCTGTTGCGCAATGTTCTGAAAGATCGCCGCTGGCTGCGCCTGTTCAATTGGGGCATGGCCGCGCTGCTCGTGGGTTCGCTGTATCCGCTGTTGCTCGAAAGCTTTAGCTGACGCATTGCTTCAACCGCTTGCCCGATGCCTGTTAAGCTGAGTTTTCAGGAGCGTTCCTACGCACTATTAAATGAAGTAGTTCTTCTTTAACGGCATCCGATCAGGTATTGGTAGCGTTCTGAAAACAGCGCGCAGCTCACAAGGCTGCGCTTTGCCGTTTGCAGTCACGAGCTTCCTGATCCCGGAACACGCTCTGCGAGTCTTTTATGAATAAACGTCCGTTGTATTTCGATTACGCCGCCACCACGCCGGTGGATGAGCGGGTCATCAAGGTGATGGTCGAGTGTCTGGGCTTTACCGGCAATTTCGGAAACCCGGCCTCCAGCTCCCACGTCTTCGGCCAGCAGGCCCGGCAATCGGTCGAACAGGCGCGACACCAGGTCGCCGAACTGGTCGGCGCGACGCCCGGGCAGATCGTCTGGACCTCCGGCGCCACCGAATCCAACAACCTTGCGCTCAAAGGCGTGACCCAGGCCCGCGGCACTGGCGGCGGCCATATCATCACCAGCCAGATCGAACACAAGGCCATTCTTGATACCGCCAGGCAACTGCAGGATGCCGGTGTCGCGGTGACCTATCTGGTGCCGGACGCCGAGGGCCTGATCACCGCGCAAGCGGTCAGCGAAGCCATGCGCGAGGACACCTTCCTGGTGTCGCTGATGCTGGTCAACAACGAACTGGGTACCCTCAACGACATTCCCGCCATCGGTCAGGTCGTGCGTGATCGCGGGGCTTTGTTCCATGTCGACGCCGCACAGGGCACGGGCAAAGTGGCGATCGATCTCGGGCAGTGGCCGGTGGACCTGATGTCGTTTTCCGCGCACAAGCTCTATGGCCCCAAAGGTATCGGCGCGTTGTACGTCGGTCCGCGTGCACAACAGCGTTTGCAGGCGCAGATCCATGGCGGCGGGCATGAGGGCGGTTTGCGTTCCGGCACACTGGCGACCCATCAGATTGTGGCCATGGGCGCGGCCTTTGCATTGGCGGCGGCTGCGTTCGATGAAGAGAAAGCCACCATCGTGCGTTTGCGTGAACGCTTGCTCGAGCAATTGCAGAGTATTCCCGGCGTGTGTCTCAACGGCAGCCCGACCCAGCGCATTCCCCATACCCTGAGCCTTACCTTCAGCGAAGGCGAGTTCAACCCGGCGGCGTTGCTGGCCTCGATCGCGTTTTCCGCGACGTCGGCCTGCAATTCCGCGAGCAATACCCCATCCCATGTACTGCTGGCCCTGGGGCTCGATGCCCGCTCGGCCGGCCGCACCATCCGCTTGAGCCTCGGGCGTTTCACCACCGAGCAGGACATCGACCAGGCGGTTCAACTGATCAAGGCAGCCTGCGCCAGTGCTCCGGCATTCTGGCAATAGGGCGACGAAGTGCCGACGTTGATCGGCACTCAACAATAATGAACAAGTGATTAGCAGGAGACACGATGAATACGCAGCTTTCGATCAATGGCTCGGTGCCCCAGCGCCTGGCGCAAACCCGCGAACTGATGAGCCGGGAGGGCATTCACGCCTTGCTGGTGCCGTCGGCCGACCCGCACCTGTCCGAATACCTGCCGGGTTACTGGCAAGGGCGCCAGTGGTTGTCGGGTTTCCATGGTTCGGTCGGCACCCTGATCGTGACCCCGGACTTTGCCGGCGTCTGGGCCGACAGCCGTTATTGGGAGCAGGCGACCAAGGAACTCAAGGGCAGCGGTATTGATCTGGTCAAGCTGCAACCGGGTCAACCCGGGCCACTGGAATGGCTGGCCGAGCAAACCCCCGAGGGTGGCGTTGTCGCAGTCGACGGCGCGGTCATGGCCGTGGCTTCGGCACGAACCCTGGGCACCAAGCTTGAAGAGCGCGGCGCTCGCCTGCGCACCGACATCGATCTGTTGAGCGGCGTCTGGAGCGACCGCCCAGGCCTGCCGAACGAACCGATCTATCAGCACCTGCCTCCACAGGCGACCGTCAGCCGTGGCGAAAAACTCGCCAAGCTGCGTGAAACCCTTCAGGCGCGGGGTGCCGACTGGCATTTCATCGCCACCCTGGATGATATCGCCTGGCTGTTCAACCTGCGTGGCGGCGACGTGTCGTTCAACCCGGTGTTTGTTTCTTTCGCCCTGATCAATCAACAGCAGGCCACGCTGTTTGTCGCCTTGAGCAAAGTCAGCGCCGAGCTGCGCGCCATCCTCGAACAGGACGGCGTGACCTTGCGCGATTACAGCGAGGTCGCCGCCGCACTGCGCGCCGTGCCGAGCGGTGCGAGCCTGCAAGTCGACCCGGCGCGGGTCACGGCGGGGTTGCTGGACAACTTGAACAGCGGGGTGAAGCTGATCGAAGGCCTGAACCCGACTACCCTGGCCAAATCGCAAAAAAGCCTGGCCGATGCCGAACACATCCGTCAGGCCATGGAACAGGACGGCGCAGCGCTGTGCGAATTCTTCGCCTGGCTGGACTCGGCGTTGGGGCGTGAGCGCATCACCGAACTGACCATTGATGAAAAACTCACCGCCGCCCGTGAGCGCCGTCCGGATTATGTGTCGCTGAGCTTCAATACCATCGCCGCGTTCAACGCTAATGGCGCGATGCCGCACTACCACGCCACCGAAGAAGAACACGCGGTGATCGAAGGGGACGGTCTGCTGCTGATCGACTCCGGCGGCCAGTACCTTGGTGGCACCACCGACATCACGCGGATGGTTGCGGTGGGCACACCAACCGATGAGCAAAAACGCGATTGCACCCGCGTGCTCAAGGGCGTGATTGCCTTGTCCCGCGCGCAGTTCCCGAAAGGCATCCTGTCGCCGCTGCTCGATGCCATCGCCCGTGCGCCCATCTGGGCGGAAAGTGTCGACTACGGTCACGGCACCGGTCATGGCGTCGGCTACTTCCTGAACGTCCACGAAGGTCCGCAAGTCATCGCTTATCAGGCCGCACCTGCACCGCAAACCGCGATGCAACCCGGCATGATCACGTCCATTGAACCGGGCACCTATCGTCCGGGTCGTTGGGGTGTGCGGATCGAAAACCTGGCGATGAACCGTGAGGCAGGCAAAAGCGAATTCGGCGAGTTCCTCAAGTTCGAAACCCTGACCCTGTGCCCGATAGATACGCGCTGCCTGGAAACCTCGCTGCTGTCGGTCGAGGAAAAGCAGTGGTTCAACGCCTACCACGCCGAAGTGCGCGAGCGCCTGAGTCCGTTGGTCGAGGATGCCGCGCTTGAGTGGCTCAATACCCGCACCGCGGCTATCTGATTGGCTGTAGCCCGGGCGCTGTCTCCAGCGCTTGGCTTATTTAGTCGACAAAGGCTCTGCCCCTGGCGAATTGGCGACGATTCGCCGGGGCAAACCACAAAAACCGCCCATCTGCGGCTCTTGTCGGGAGCGGCGACGGGGCGGTTGGTGGTCGGGGCTTAGCTCAAGGCTTCGAGCACGAAGTCCAGTCGATCCTGGCCGAAGTACAGCTGGTTATCGACAAACATGCTGGGTACGCCGAATACGCCGCGCTGCACCGCTTTCTCGGTGTTGTCCTTGAGCGTTGCCTTGACTGTTTCGTCGGCGGTCAGTGCCAGCACTTCATTGGGATCGAAACCGTTGTCGCTCAACACCGCCGCCACGGTTGCCGGGTCATTGAGGTTGCGGCCTTCGACCCACAGGGCCTTGAACAGGCAGTCAATGAAGGCAACAAAACGCTCGGGATGGTGCAATTGAATGCCGGTCACGGCACGCATCAGCAACAGGGTGTTGATCGGGAAGTGCGGATTGAATTTCAGTGGCACGCCGTAGCGTCGGGCATAACGGTCGAGGTCCTGAATCATGTGGCGGCCCTTGGCCGGAATGGTCGCCGGTGAGGCGTTGCCCGTGGCCTTGAACACACCGCCGAGCAGGATCGGGATGTAGATCAGTTGGCTGTCGGTTTGCTCACAGATTGCCGGTAGCTGGGTGTACGCCAGGTAGGTGGTGGGGCTGCCCAGGTCAAAAAGGAATTCCACGGTTTTGCTCATGTTCTGTGCACTCTGCTTATTGTTGTAGGGGAGGGCTTACCAGCGTTCGCTCCAGGGGCGCAGGTCCAGTTCGAAAGTCCAGGCGTCGCGGGGCTGGCTGTGCAGGTACCAGTAATTCTCGGCAATGTGTTCGGGGTTGAGGATGCCGTCCTGATCCTTGGTCGCGTATTTCTCTGGGAAGCTGTCGCGGATGAAATCGGTATCGATGGCGCCGTCGACGACGACATGGGCAACGTGAATGTTCATCGGGCCGAGTTCTCGGGCCATGCTTTGCGCCAGCGCACGAATGCCGTGCTTGGCACCGGCAAATGCGGCGAACCCGGCTGCGCCACGCAGGCCAGCAGTGGCACCGGTGAACAGAATCGTGCCCCGCTGGCGCTTGGCCATGCGAATGGCCACTTCACGCGCATTGAGAAAACCGGAAAAGCAGGCCATTTCCCAGATCTTGAAATACTTGCGTGCAGTTTCTTCGAGAATGCTGCACGGCACGTTGGCACCGATGTTGAAGACAAATGCCTCGATGGGGCCGATCTCGCTTTCGATCTGCTCGACCAGTGCTACCACATCATCTTCCTTGCGGGCATCGCAGGCGAAACCGTGGGCCTCGCCACCATCGGCCTTGATGGCATCCACAAGTGGCTGGAGCTTGTCCGCACTGCGCCGGGTGACGCAGGCAACAAAACCCTCCTGGGCAAAACGCTTGGCAATGGCGCCGCCCGTGGCATCACCTGCACCGACGACCAGTACGACCTTCTTGTTATTCATGGGTAGATCCCTTTTGGTAAACGATCGTTAACTAAACGAACGTTATGCTATGATTCGACAGACGTCAAGACGAGCAATCCAGGGGGAAGGACAATGCGTTATTCGGCCAGTCACAAGCTGGAAACCAGGCAAAGGCTGCTGGAAAGCAGTGCGGTATCGGCCAAGAAGTCCGGATTTTCAACGGTGGGCGTGGACGGCCTGATGAAAGCGATTGGCTTGAGTGGCGGCGCCTTCTATAGCCATTTCTCGTCGAAAGACGAGCTGTTCGCAAGCATTGTCGAGCGTGAGTTGGGACAAAGCCTGACGCGACTGGGGGAGGGGCAGGACCGTGACAAGCTTGAGCGCTGCTTGAAACAGTACCTGAGTATGTCTCACGTCGAGAATCCGGAATCCGGTTGTGCATTACCGGCATTGGGGGCGGAAATTTCCCGTTCCGACGTGACTGTCCGCCAGCAGGCAGAGCACTGGATTTGTCGGCTTCAGGAAAGTTGGGCGGGTGTCCTGCAAAGCGACAGCCTGGCGTGGGCGATTCTGTCGCAATGTATTGGCGCGCTGGTCGTGGCGCGCATGCTGGCTAGCCCGGATATCCAGCGCACAGTGCTGAAGTCCAGCTACGAGGAAATTGGCCGTCAGATCGCCAGTCCGAGGACCTGACGCAACGGCCCTGCCTATTTGCAGATGACAATCATGCTGCGGCTGGTATAGCCCGCAGGATTGAGGCCAAACGGATAATCGCCGGGCTCTTCCACGGCATCTCCCGACTTGGCGATGACCTTGTACCCCTTGGGTGCGCAGGAATTGGCGGCGCTGTCGTAGCATTTGTCCCAGGACGAAGACAGTCCGGAACAGTTGATGTGTAGCCCTTTCTTGCCGTGCTTGATCTGAGTTTCCGAGGTCGCTGCGCAGCCCGCAATTGCAAGTACGGCGATCAGTATCAACATTCGTTTCATTACTGTCCTTATAGCGTCCCCGGATCTTGTGCCCGGGTCTGGCTGCATTCGCTTTCGCTAGACGCGTACCGATATCCCTTTCTGAAATTGTCCGTGGTATGACTCTGGGTTGCGAGGCTAAACATGGCCTAATTGAGCGGCAAATACCAGACCCGTGACATATCAGCTCTCAATCTGCCGCTACTGCTGGCCTGGTGGCAGAGCTCATTGTCATGGTGGCGCCGACGGATGCCAGAATGATGCACATGATTGCCATCCACTGTGACAGCGAGAGGTATTCGTGAAGGAACAGCAAGCCAGATAGCGCGCCGAAGGCAGGCTCGATACTCATCAGTGTGCCGAAGGTCCTGGCCGGCATGCGGGTCAGTGCGACCATCTCCAGTGTGTAGGGGAGGGCCGTGGACAAGATGGCGACGCCGAGGGCTATAGGGATCAATGACGGACTCAGCAGAGCGGAACCTGCATGGACAATACCTATGGGGGCTACGAAGAGCGCAGCGATCATTACCCCCAGCGCGGCGGTTTGCACGCCATTGTCGGCCCCGGCTTTTTGCCCGAACAAAATGTACAGTGCCCAGCAGACCCCGGCACCCAAGGCATAACCGGTGCCTACCAGATCGATACCGGCGGTCGCTTCTCCCGTCGGTATCAGTAACAGTAAGCCGACGGCAGCCAGTGCGATCCACAAGAAGTCGATCGCGCGACGCGAGGAGTAGATCGCCACCGCCAGCGGGCCGGTGAATTCAAGCGCCACCGCGATGCCCAGCGGGACGGTTTGCAACGACATATAGAAGAGGAAGTTCATGCCGCCCAGCGCCATCCCGTAGACGATGACGGTGCGCAGGGACCTTGCGGTGAGTTTTGCCCGCCATGGACGCAATATCAGCATCATGATCACGCTGGCAAAAATCAGTCGTAATGTTGTCGTCCCCTGTGGGCCGACAACGGAGAACATGCTTTTGGCCAGGGAGGCTCCGGACTGGATCGACGCCATGGCTATGAGCAGCAGCCCAACCGAGAACAGGGTAGAAGCTAGGCTGCGAGGCTGATCATTCATTACGTGGCATCGTCCAAAATATAGGCATCAAGGGTATTTCTATTTGTGTTGGGCAATATACTGCGCATTCCCTGCTGGCGCGTCTATATATAAGCAGTGTTTTTGCACATATCGATAGAAACCCGAATCAGTGCTTGACGGCAGATTCTGGAAGCCTATAATTCGCCCCACTTCCGGCGCAGTCGAAACGGAAAACTCCTTGGTAAACAAAGAGTTACGCAGTTTTCGACAGCAAGCTGCTTCAGTTCATCGAAGCCGAAAGGGAGTTGAAAAAGAGGTG
>NZ_JAHBDI010000028.1:0-62170 GCF_019956275.1 Pseudomonas sp. GL-RE-26 | reverse complement strand
GGCGGGTACTGGGCAGCAAGAACTTCTTCCCTCAGGTCGGTATTGAAGAAGACGTTTCTGAAGTCATGGCCGCGTTTCTCGGTCAGTACTTCATCAGCAGTCCTGAACGCGACTTGCCCAGCGAACTGATCGTCAATGTGGTCCACGATGACTTTCCCACACTGATCGCCGCCATCGACGAGCTGCGCGGTCGTGAACTGACCATCAGCCATCGCGTGCGGGGTACGCGGGCGCGCTGGCAGCAATTGGCGGTGACCAATGCCGAGCAGGCACTGAGTGCGCGCCTGGCGAATCGTCAGCACATTACGGCGCGCTTCGATGCGCTGGCCGAGGTGCTGAAGCTCGATGAGCCTCCGCAGCGCCTTGAGTGCTACGACATCAGCCACTCCAGTGGCGAGGCGACGGTGGCGTCCTGCGTGGTCTTCGGCCCCGAAGGTCCGATCAAGGCCGATTACCGCCGGTACAACATCGAGGGCGTTACGCCCGGCGATGATTACGCGGCGATGCACCAGGCGCTGACCCGACGCTTCAGCAAACTGAAGGACGGGGAGGGCAAGCTGCCGGATATCCTGCTGGTGGATGGCGGTAAAGGTCAGTTGTCCATGGCCCGCGACGTGCTCGATGAATTGTCCGTACCTGACCTGATTCTGCTGGGCGTGGCAAAAGGCGCGACGCGAAAGGCCGGTTTCGAAACCCTGTACCTGAACGACGCTGCACATGAATTCACGTTGCGCGGCGATTCTCCCGCGCTGCACCTGATCCAGCAGATTCGCGACGAAGCCCACCGGTTTGCCATTACCGGGCACCGCGCCCGGCGTGGAAAAACCCGTCGGACGTCTACACTGGAAGGCGTCGCCGGCGTAGGACCCACACGTCGGCGTGATTTGTTGAAACATTTTGGTGGATTGCAGGAGCTGTCTCGTGCAAGCATCGAAGAAATTGCCAAAGCCCCCGGGATCAGTAAAAAGCTCGCAGAGTTGATTTATGCAAATCTGCACAGCGAGTAGAATGCCCCCTCACCTCGTAGCCAGTTGTGCCGATGAATATCCCTAATCTGATTACCGTTCTACGCGTTCTGCTCATACCGATCTTCATTTTGCTGTTCTACCTGCCTTACCAGTGGAGCTACATGGCCTCCGCCTCGGTCTTCGCATTCGCTGCCGCGACCGACTGGCTGGACGGGTACCTGGCCCGCCGCCTGGAACAAAGCACACCGTTCGGGGCTTTCCTCGATCCGGTTGCCGACAAGCTGATGGTAGCGGTTGCATTGGTCCTGTTGGTGCAGGAACACGGCAACCTGTGGCTCACGCTGCCAGCTGCCGTGATCATCGGTCGCGAGATTGTCGTCTCGGCACTGCGCGAATGGATGGCCGAACTGGGCGCTCGTGCCCACGTTGCCGTATCGAACCTGGGCAAATGGAAAACCGCCGCGCAAATGCTGGCGCTGGTGATCCTGCTGGCCAATCCCAAGGATTTCAGTTTCTGGGTCTTGCTGGGCTACACCTTGCTGATGGTGTCGGCCGGCCTGACTTTGTGGTCGATGGTCCAGTACCTGCGGGCTGCCTGGCCACATCTGAAGACCGACGTTGAAAAGAAATAAAACTTTTTTGAATCAAGGGGTTGACGGGGCTTCTGGATTCTATAGAATGCGCCACACCAAGACGCGGGAATAGCTCAGTTGGTAGAGCACGACCTTGCCAAGGTCGGGGTCGCGAGTTCGAGTCTCGTTTCCCGCTCCAAGTTTGTACGCATTTGATGTCGCGCTACTGACAGCAAATGTTTTGAGGCCGAGTAGCAAAATGGTTATGCAGCGGATTGCAAATCCGCCTACGCCGGTTCGATTCCGACCTCGGCCTCCACTAATAAACAAGCTCCGTAGATCTATGATTTACGGAGCTTTTTTATTTGCAATAGCCTGCAAGATTTAGTCTTGAAAAGGGTATTTGCGAACTTGCTTCACCGGGGCGGGATGTATATATTTCCACCTCTGCTGCACAAGCGTCAGATCTGCCAGATCGTTATCTGGCAAAACCTGGACGCTTCACCGCGCTACCGCCCGAATGGCGAAACTGGTAGACGCATGGGACTTAAAATCCCCCGCTCGTAAGGGCGTGCCGGTTCGATTCCGGCTTCGGGCACCATGAATATCAAGGGCTTGCGTGAGATACCTCATGCAGGCCCTTAGTTTTTTCTTGCCGCAATTCCTATTTTGTAGACGTCACCTTCCTCCCTTTGCGGTTGCGGATGTATTGCTCAGTCATCACTACGGTGGTGTGACCAAGCTGGTCCATTACCTCCCGGATGTTGCCGGTTGACTCAGAAACTGCCCCGTCCGCGGATCGAAGTGGCGCACAAAGTGAACGTGCCTGGAACCGAAGGGCTGATCGCTGACCCCGGGCCCTCTGATCACCTTGAAGCTGTCCATCCGGTGGATCGGTATGAAATGCCGGTTATCCATTGGTACGAAATGCCGGTTATCTATTGGTACGAAATGCTGATTGTTGATTGGTACGAAATGCTGGTTGTTCATTGGTACGAAATGCCGGTTGTTCATTGGTGCGAAATGTCGGTTGTTCATTGATACGAAATGCCGGTTTCCCATATGAAACGGGCCCGTGTGGGAATGGTGGAATTGCCCGCATTGCTGTGGCTGCCCACTGACCAGAACAGCCGGGTAAGGATTTTGACCTGGGCTGCCACCGCTGATTGCCTCCAGGGAGAGGTTGCTTGCCAAAAGCCCCGCGACAAGGAGCAGGAGCTGCTTGAAGATACGCATAGCGCCACCTCCGACGGTCCCCCTACACTAAATTATAGAGCGTCATGGACCCCGGCCTGGACTTGGCGCTGAAGTAGACATCTAGCCAGACGGTGGATGACCAGAAAGTAAGAGCCTGAAAATCACCCTGTAATTCATCGTGTTACAGAGCGTATGTCCTAATTTTTGCCATATCTCGATACGACCCCGAGAAGATGCCGCAAAAAATCTCAAACCACTGGGTATAAGGCTTGTGGCGGCGTGCCTCGGAAAGAATTGAGGCAGGAATATTCGTCTAAGCTATTGAACTATATGAAGATATCGAATGGACTTAAAATCCCCCGCTCGTAAGGGCGCGCCGGTTCGATTCCGACTTTGGCACCATGAATATCAAGGGCTTGCGTGAGATACCTCATGCAGGCCCTTAGTTTTTTCCGCAATCAAAAAATCCTTTCCGCAATTCGCTAACGACTGCCTCCCTCGCGACATCAAACCTGTTCCTGTGCACTCCAGTGGTCATCGGCTGCCCGGTTCCATGACCACCAGGCACGTCGATCTAATCCAGTGCCCAGTCTTTCGAGCCAGTCCCACATCACTCAGGGCGAGCCTCTCTTTGCACCCCGAGTGCTTTTGGCCGCTTGTAATCCGTAGGGAGGCCGTATCTCGTTCCTGCGTGACAAACCGATGTTAAAAAATGTTATTAATAAAAAATACTTCACATAATCAGATCACTGGTAGATGATCTGTACCAGCCGGTATGACAACCTGATAACACGACAAAAACAGGATGGCCTTGATGTTCAATGAGAACTCGACTCACGTCCTGTATCACAACGTCCCTCAGCTGGTTGGTCCGCACGGTGCTGATTCTGTCTAGCCCTATTCACAACGCGGCCAACGCCTGTGCCTCGCAGGCGGCAGTCGCTGCTTTCCACTGGAGTACCCCATGAATAACAAAAATGTCGGTGTAGTCGGTCTGGGCGCGATGGGGCTGGGCATTGCCCGCTCGTTGTTGCGCAGCGGTTTTAATGTGCATGCCTGTGATGTGCGCACTGTCGTAACGGAGCAGTTCGCCGGGGAGGGCGGTGTGGCTTGCCTGTCACCGTCGCACATGGCCGCTGAGTGTGACGTGATCATTACCGTGGTGGTCAACGCCGAGCAGACCGAGACCGTATTGTTTGGTGAGGGTGGAGCCGTGGCCTCTCTGCGGCCGGGCAGCCTGGTGATCGGCTGCGCTACAGTCGCTCCGACCTACGCCGTGGATCTTGGCCAGCGCCTGGCCGCACTGGGCCTGCTGTATCTGGATGCACCGATTTCCGGTGGCGCGGCGAAGGCTGCCGCTGGCGAGATGACCATGATGACCTCGGGCCCGGCCGACGCCTACGCCAAGGCTGAGTCGATCCTGGCTGGCATGGCCGGCAAGGTGTATCGCCTGGGTGACGTCCATGGCCTGGGTTCGAAGGTCAAGATCATCAATCAACTGCTGGCCGGGGTGCATATTGCCGCTTCTGCCGAAGCCATGGCGCTGGGCCTGCGTGAAGGGGTCGATGCCGATGCGCTGTATGAGGTGATCACCCACAGCGCCGGTAATTCCTGGATGTTCGAAAACCGCGTGCCGCACATTCTCAAGGCGGACTACACGCCGTTGTCCGCGGTGGATATTTTCGTCAAGGACCTGGGCCTGGTGCTGGATACCGCCCGGGCCAGCAAATTCCCGTTGCCGCTGTCGGCCACCGCTCACCAGATGTTCATGCAGGCATCCAGTGCCGGCTTCGGCCGTGAGGACGACTCGGCGGTAATCAAGATTTTCCCTGGCATCGAATTGCCGACTGCCAAGCCTGAGCCTGTTTGAGGAACACCCCATGACTACCTCCACCGCACGCCCGTTACTGGGCTGCATCGCCGACGATTTCACCGGCGCCACGGACCTGGCCAACATGCTGGTACGCGGCGGTATGCGCACCGTGCAAAGCATTGGTATCCCGAGCGCGGAAGTTGCGGCCGGGCTTGATGCCGATGTGATTGTCATTGCCCTGAAGTCGCGTACTACGCCGGTCGCCGAAGCAGTCGAGCAGTCCCTCGCCGCGCTGGCCTGGCTGCGTGAACAAGGCTGCGAGCAGATTTTTTTCAAGTATTGCTCGACGTTCGACTCCACCGCGGCCGGCAATATCGGCCAGGTCAGCGAAGCACTGCTGGCCGCACTGGGTAGCGACTTTACCCTTGCGTGCCCGGCGTTCCCGGAGAATGGCCGGACGATCTTTCGCGGCCATCTGTTTGTGCAGGATCAACTGCTCAGCGAGTCGGGCATGCAGAACCATCCGCTGACGCCAATGACCGATGCCAATCTGGTGCGCGTCCTGCAATCGCAGACCCGCCTGAATGTCGGCCTGTTGCGCTACGACACGATTGCCCAGGGCGCTGAGCAGGTGCAGGCGCGAATCGCCGAGCTGAGGGCTCAAGGTGTCGGCATGGCCATCGCCGATGCCTTGTCGGACAGCGATCTGTACACCCTGGGTAGCGCCTGCGCCGATTTGCCGTTGTTGACGGGTGGTTCGGGGTTGGCCCTGGGCCTGCCGGAAAACTTCCGTCGTGCCGGCAAGCTACGCGACCTCGACGCCTCGAAACTCCCGGCGGTGTCCGGCGGGGAAGCGGTGTTGGCCGGTAGTGCTTCGATCGCCACCAATGGGCAAGTGGCCGCCTGGCTCGAAGCCGGCCGTCCGGCTTTGCGGATTGATCCGTTGGCCTTGGCAGCGGGCGAAGCGGTGGTGGCGCAAGCCCTGGCCTTCGCCCGTGATAACGAGCAAACCGTATTGATCTACGCCACCAGCTCACCGCAAGAGGTCAAGCTGGTGCAACAGCAACTGGGCGTCGAGCAGGCCGGTAGCCTGGTGGAAAACGCCTTTGGCGAAATTGCACAGGGCTTGCGCCAGAGTGGCGTGCGCCGTTTCGTGATCGCCGGCGGAGAAACCTCGGGTGCTGTGGTTCAGGCCCTGGGTGTACAGCTGTTGCAGATCGGCGCGCAGATTGATCCGGGTGTTCCGGCGACCGTCAGCAGTACCGAGGAGCCTTTGGCGCTGGCACTCAAATCGGGCAACTTCGGTGGCCGGGATTTCTTCAGTAAAGCCTTGAACCAACTCGCCCAGGCCGGGGGTGAAAAATGAGCTGCGCAATGAGCAACGAGAACGCCCTGCGCGAAGAAATCTGTGAGGTTGGCCGCAGCCTTTACGAGCGCGGATACACCGTCGGCAGCGCCGGCAATATCAGCGCACGCCTGGATGACGGCTGGTTGATCACGCCGACGGATGTCTGCCTCGGGCGTCTCGATCCGGCAACCATCGCCAAGGTCAATCTGGCGGGTGAATGGGTGTCCGGTGACAAGCCTTCAAAGACCCTGGCGTTGCATCGCCAGGTCTACGACCGCAACCCGAATGTCGGCGGCGTGGTGCATACCCACTCCACCCATCTGGTGGCTTTGACGCTGGCCGGTGTCTGGCAGACGGACGACATTCTGCCGCCGCTGACGCCGTATCAGGTCATGAAAGTCGGGCATATCCCGTTGATTGCCTACCAGCGACCCGGTTCGCCGAAGGTTGCCGAACAGGTCGCGCTGCTGGCCAACAGCGTTCGCGGCGTGATGCTCGAACGGCTGGGGCCGGTGGTCTGGGAGAGTTCGGTCTCCAGGGCCAGCTACGCCCTGGAAGAGCTCGAGGAAACCGCGCGGCTGTGGCTGATGAGTAATCCCAAGCCGGAACCGCTCGATCAGGTGGCGCTGGACGAACTGCGAGCAACCTTTGGTGCGCACTGGTAACGCATTGCCTTAACACGACAGATCGATAACACAGGCACTACCCGGGAAACGCACAGGGACTCTCGACGGCCCCGGCTTGCCTGAAAAAACAATAACAACAGGAAATCCAAGCATGACTCACCTTCACTGCGGCATGTTCAGATCCAGTGGCAGTACCCTTTCATTTACCCTCCGTGGAGGGCTTGTGAAATGAGCCCGTTAATCCTGATGGTTACCGCTGGGGCAGGCATCGCGCTGTTGTTGTTCCTGGTGCTCAAGTACAAGTTCCAGCCCTTCGTGGCCTTGATGCTGGTGAGCATTCTGGTGGCGCTGGTGGCCGGGGTGAAACCGGCCGATCTGGTTGCCACCATCGAAGGCGGCATGGGCAAGACCCTGGGTCATATCGCAATCATCATTGCTCTGGGCGCGATGATCGGGCGGATCATCGAGCTTTCCGGTGGTGCCGAGGCGCTGGCCAAGACGCTGATCACCCGTTTCGGTAACCGGCGTACGCCCCTGGCCTTGACGATTGCCGGCTTCATGGTCGGGGTGCCGGTATTTTTCGAGGTTGGCGTGATCATCCTCATGCCGTTGGCCTATGGTATTGCCCGGCGTGCGCGCAAGCCGCTGTTGGTGTTTGCGTTGCCGATGTGTGCTGCGTTGTTGACCGTACACGCCTTTTTGCCACCGCACCCGGGTGCAGTGGCCGCTGCCAGCCAATTGGGCGCGGACCTGGGCCGCGTGCTGATGTTCGGTTTGCCGATCACCGCGTTCCTTTGCTATGTCGGCTACCGCGTGGCCGGGCGCATGACCCGTCGGGCGTACCCGATGACCGACGATATTCGTGCCGAGGTCTATGGCCCGCATGTCACCAACGAGGATCTGGCTGCCTGGTCCAATGGCAACGACATCAGCGCTGATCGAGCGGCTGAAGCCGTATCACACATGGGCCTGGAAGAGTCGACCAGCAGCATCGTTTCCAAATTGCCGCCGGCCCCCGCACCGGGTTTTGGCCTGATCGTCAGCCTGATCCTGCTACCGATCATTCTGATTCTGCTGGGGACTCTGTCTACCTCGTTGCTGCCTGCCGAATCGACTCTGCGCGGCATCATGACCGTGCTCGGTGCGCCGCTGGTGGCGCTGCTGATCGACACCTTGCTGTGTGCCTGGCTGCTGGGTTCGCGTCGGGGCTGGAGCCGCACTCAGGTGTCCGACGTGATCGGTTCGGCCTTGCCTGGTGTGGCCATGGTGATCCTGATTGCCGGTGCCGGCGGTGTGTTCGGCAAGGTGCTGGTGGATACCGGAATCGGTGCCGTGGTCTCCGACATGCTGCGCACCACCGGTCTGCCGGTGCTGGCCCTGGGCTTTCTGCTGACCATGTTGTTGCGCGCGGTGCAGGGCTCGACCACGGTGGCGCTGGTGACCACTGCCGGCATCATCAGCCCGCTGATTGCGACCCTCGATCTCACCCCGAACCACATGGCCCTGCTGTGCCTGGCCATGGGCGGTGGCGGGTTGGCCATGTCCCATATCAATGACGCCGGTTACTGGATCTTCACCAAGCTGTCAGGCCTGAACGTGGCCGACGGTCTGCGCACCTGGACGGTGATGACCACTTTGCTCGGCACCTTGGGTTTCTGTATTACCCTGCTGATCTGGCCCTTTGTCTAACCCTTTATCTCAGGAGCTACCATGCCTCGTTTTGCTGCCAACCTCAGCATGCTCTACCCGGAACATGAGTTTCTGGATCGCTTCGCCGCCGCTGCCTCTGACGGTTTCGAAGCGGTGGAATATCTGTTCCCCTACGACTACGGCGCTGAAGAACTCAAGCAACGCTTGAGCGACAACGGCCTGGTGCAGGCACTGTTCAACGCGCCGCCCGGTGATTGGGCTGCGGGGGAGCGGGGCACGGTGTCGTTGCCCGGTCGGGAGGGTGAATTTCGTAGCGGTTTTGATCGCGCTCTGGATTACGCCGGTGTGCTGGGCAATTCGCGCATCCATGTCATGGCCGGGCTGTTGCCGTCGGAAAGCGATCGCC
Source organism: Pseudomonas sp. GL-RE-26 (assembly GCF_019956275.1). Lineage (NCBI taxonomy): Bacteria > Pseudomonadati > Pseudomonadota > Gammaproteobacteria > Pseudomonadales > Pseudomonadaceae > Pseudomonas > Pseudomonas sp. GL-RE-26. The sequence goes on along the minus strand of NZ_JAHBDI010000028.1, from coordinate 53,590 downwards.
CAAGGCATCACGGTGTGTACCTGGAGAACCTCGCCTACGCCACCGCCCAGGCGGCCAAGGCAGGCGTCACCGTATTGCTCGAACCGATCAATACACGAGACATGCCAGGCTTTTTCCTCAACCGCCAGGATCAGGCCCAGGCCATCTGCAAGGAAGTGGGCGCCAGCAACCTGAAGGTTCAGTTCGACTGCTACCACTGCCAAATCGTCGAGGGTGACCTGGCAACCAAACTGCGTCGCGACTTCGAGGGTATCGGCCATATCCAGATCGCCGGCGTGCCGGATCGGCATGAACCGGACCTGGGGGAAGTCAATTATCCCTATCTGTTCGAGCTGATCGACCAGTTGGGTTATGACGGCTGGGTAGGGTGCGAATATCGGCCACGAGGCAACACGTCTGCCGGCTTGCAGTGGTTGCGCGACTGGAAAGCGCGGGCGCTATAGGGAAGGGTGGCGACGGGCTCCACTGGATGCAGGAACCCGTCGTTTCACGCTGGTGTGTTGTCAGCCGGCAACAACAACTCGACACCCTGCTTGCGGATGCCATCGGCCGCCGCAGGGGTCAATGCGTCGTCGCTGAGGATGATGTCGAACTGCTCGAGTCCGGCGATCCTGTACATGCTGAAGGTGCCGTATTTCGAGCTGCTGGCCACCAGCACCACTTGCGAAGCCGATTGCATCGCGGCTTGCTTGACCTCAACCTTCAGCGCCGAAGGGGTTGTGAGGCCGCGCCGCAAATCCCAGGAGCTGGTCGATATGAACGCGATGTCGGTGACCACCTGACGCAAAGTGGCAACCGCCAGGCCGCCCACGCACGATTGATTGGAGTGATCCAGCTGTCCTCCGGTATGAATCACCGTGACATGGGGCGCTTCGATCAGTGCCTGGACAATGCCGAAGTCATTGGTCACCACGGTCATGCCGGACAGCGCCTTGATGTAGGGGACGATTTCCAGCGTGCTGGTTCCCGCATCCAGGTAAATCGTCATGTCGGCATGCAGCAGCCGGGCAGCGAGCCTGGCCATGGCCTGTTTCTGCGGCAACTCCACCACCGCCTTGATCTGATGGCTGGGTTCGCTGTGCAGCTGGCTGGCGATCCGCACCCCACCCGTTACCGAGTAAGCACGACCTTCCTGCTCCAGCAACGCAATGTCGCGGCGTATGGTCATGTGCGAGCAGTCGAACATTTCCATCAATTGATGAACGCTCAGCACCTGATGCTTGCGCAACTGTCGCAGCATCAATTCACGGCGCTGCTCAGGGATCATCGGTGCGCCGCTTTCGGCGGCGATGTCCTTTTGACTAGGCATTCGGGCTCCAGAATGAAGAAATCCGCAGACAGGGAAGGCGGGTAAACATAGTAGCGAATCTGCCGTCGGATCAGTAGCGCAACGAGGTCCCAGGGCGCTTTCATGCTCCGGGCGCAGCTGCCGGGAAATTTCGACACGCTGCTTGAAACGGGCTTTACTGGAACAAGTCGTGCAGATTACCGAGGGCTGCATGTTCTCGGCAGCCAGTACTGGCTGGATGCCGAGTGCAAAACTACCTGTCGAGGTTGAGGACCAGCCCTTGCCCATGTCCCGGTTCCTCCCCGCCATGCTGTTCGCGCTGCTGCTCGTCGGTTGCGCCACCACGCGCTCAACTCACTGGAAGCCACCGATGTGCCGGAGGTGCATGGCGGCTATGCACCGTATCGCAAGACTCTGCTCGAACATTACGTGAAACTCTATGAGCTGCGACGCCAGCCAGACGATCCCGGCCGCAGCTCTTCGTTTGGTTTCAGTGGCGGCTCGGACTCCAGCCTGCACACCAAGGCCATGATCCTTGACAAGCAGAAAGTGTTCATTGGCTCGTTCAATTTCGACCCGCGTTCAGTGTTCTGGAATACTGAAGTCGGGGTGCTGGTCGATAGTCCCGAACTCGCCGGCCAGGTGCGTCAGCTGGCGCTTGAGGGTATGGCGCCGGCCATGAGTTACCAGGCCCGACTGGAAAACGGCGAAATCGTCTGGCTCACCGAGGACGACGGTCGCCTGCAGACCTTGCGCAAGGAGCCCAGCGACAAGATCGGCCTGGAGAAAATGCTCTAGATCGAAATCCGGAGTTCACGCCCACGGCTGTGAGCATTCAATCAGAGCTCAGGGCTTGCGTCAGGTCGCCGTGCAATAGGGACTTACAAAGAAGCCTCTCGATAAGGGTGACGCGGTCAAGCCGGAGGTCTTCTGAGGTTTTTGCCTGCACCTGCCTGACTCAGGCTCCTTGCAGTAAACGGAGGGTACCTATGCCCTTATTCTTGAGGGTAATGAATGAAACAAGGACAAGTTCTGCTGTTGGCTTTGTTGATTATGTTTTTAACGGGTTGCACGACTACGCCGCCAAAAGACCAAGGCAATCTCTGCAGCATCTTCCGTGAGTATCCCGACTGGTATGAGGACTCGCTGCAAATGCAGAGTGAATATGGGACGCCGCTGCATGTGGCCATGGCGATCATGAAGCAGGAAAGCAGCTACGTGGCGGACGCATTGCCGCCTCGTGACTACCTGCTATGGGTGATCCCCTGGGGGCGAGTCAGTTCGGCCTACGGTTATGCGCAGGCTCAGGACCCGGTGTGGGGTGAGTACAGGGACAATACTGGCAACGGTGGTTCGCGTGACAGCTTCGACGACGCGATCATGTTTATCGGTTGGTACACCACTGGCACCCAACGTCAGCTCGGAATCTCCAAATGGGACACCTACAATCAGTACCTGGCTTATCACGAGGGGCGAGGGGGCTTCAGCCGCAATACCTATCGCAGTAAACCGTGGCTGATGCAGGTTGCCCAGAAAGTGCAAAAGCAGTCAGAGGTCTACAGCGCCCAGCTCAAGCAGTGTCGCCAGGAACTGGAAGATGATCGTAGCGGGTGGTTTTAGCGCGGCATCATCGAGGAGCAAGGGCTTGCAAGCGAAAGCGGATGCAAGCCCTTGTTTGTTTCTGCTTCATTAATTTCTATCTTTGATCGTGGTTGCCTGATGCTTTCAGGACGCCGGGCCTGCCTTGCGACGATCGCTGCCGGCCGGATTGCCGGTATCGATCAGTCTTCTTTCCAGCAGTACGTTTTCCAGGGCCTGGCGGTCTGACGGGGCCATCTGATGTTCTCGCTCCTTGAGTTCCAACAGGATCGGGGTCGACCACTGGCGGTAGGTTTGTTCAGCACTACGATTGGGTGACATGGGTTCCTCCTTAATCAGGCTCCTGCCAATAAAGGCGCCGCATTTCGATACGTCCAAAACCCTAGTCGACGAAGCGGGTTACCGCCACTGCGTTACGTCGGACTGCCATTGCCCCAGATGCCCGTAGCGGCAGTGCGTTGTACGTAGTCGCTAAAGTCGCGCGCCGGGCGTCCCAGTGCCCACTGTACGCCATCGGCCACGGGTGTGTTGCGCCCGTCCAGCACAGTCGTGAACAGATACAACACCAGATCGATCAAGGCCGGGGAAAGTTGTTCCTGTTCCATTGCCTGTCGATAGGCGTCCGGTGGTACGGCCACGTATTCGATGGTGCGACCGGTGGCGCGGGCAATCTCGGTGACAGCTTGAGCAAAGGTCAACGCCCGAGGGCCGGTCAGTTCATAGAGCTGGTCTGTGTGCCCGGGTTGGGTCAGTGCCGCGACGGCACACTCGGCGATGTCTTCTGCATCGACAAAGGGCTCGGCGACCTGGCCGACGGGGAGTGCGAGTTCACCTTGCAGAATGGGTTCAAGAAAGTGTGCCTCACTGAAATTCTGGCAGAACCAACTGGCCCGCAGAATCGTCCAGTCAATCCCGCTGACCTGTACGACGCGTTCGGCCTGTTCGGCTTCCACTTCGCCGCGCCCGGATAACAAGACCAGTTTGCGGACGCCGCTTTTCACCGCCAGGTCGGTGAACGCCTGGATGGTTTCAAGGGCGCCCGGAACGGCGAGATCCGGTTGAAAGGAAATGTAGACAGAATGAACGCCATCGATCACAGCGTCCCAGGTTGATCGATCTTCCCAGTCGAAGGGTGGGTTGGCGTCGCGGGAACCCCGGCGGACGGGCAGGCCGGCGGCTTCGAGTCGTTGTGTGATGCGCCGTCCGGTTTTACCGGTGGCACCGAGGACCAGCGTGATTGGTTGGGCAGTTTTCATCGCGTTCATCTCCATCGGTTAATGTGAGTGATGCTCACGTTTAAAAGATGATAGATGCTCATGTTTTATCGTCAACCCATCAGATCGAATTCCCCGACGTGTGGCATCTGTTGTTGGGCATAGGGAGTGGTGATGCTAAGGTGAGTACATGTCACGTTTTTGATCGGGAATTCACTCGTGCGCAAAAAGCCCTCTGAAACCCTCGAACAGCCTGCTGCAGAGCCGGTTCGACGCAATCCCACGCAACAGCGCAGCCGCGATCGTCAGGAGCGGATTCTGGCCATGGCGACTCAATTGATCGCGGACAAGGGCAGCGATCAACTCAAGATGAGTGAAATCGCCGAGCGCTCCGAGATCTCGATCGGTTCCCTTTATCAGTATTTCCCCGACAAGAGTTCAGTGATCCGTACGTTGGCCGAGCGCTATAACGCTGAGAGCCGTCGTTGCATTGCAGAGGCAATGGAGGCCGTCGAGGATGCTCGGGGGTTGCAGGCTGCCTATTCGCAGTTGCTCGACCTGTATTACGAGATCGTGATGGCTACACCGGTGATGCGTGACATCTGGTCCGGCATGCAGGCCGACAAGCAGTTGTTGCAGCTGGAGCTGGAGGAGAGTCGGGTTGCCGGAGCGCTGCTGGCCCAGGCGATGCTTCGTGTGTATCCCGATTGCGACGAACAACAGGTCGAGGAGTCCGCGTTTTTGATCTGGCACCTGGGCGAGGCAACCATGCGGTTGGCTGTCACTTGTGCTCCCGAGGAGGGGCGAGCGCTGGTCGAGGCGTTCAAACGCATGTCCCTGCGCGAGGTCATGGAGCCGGCGCGCAAGGGCGTCGTCAAGTAACGTCTCCTTCGTGACATGTGACAGGTTGACTCCACGTGATCGGGGGCGTTCGATTGGTTTTGCGCAACAAAAAATCCCGACACCAGGCCGGGTTTTGAGAAAGGATGGAAATCCAGCAGGCAGCCAAAGGTTCGGAGACGTCAGTGTCACCGATCATGCTGCCCGAATCGGGCCTGTCCTCGCACCGCGAATCCGTGACGGATCATCTGAACCGAGGCAGAGGCCGGTCGACAGGCTGGAGAGACGACAGCGTGTTCCGGATCAGCGGCGTGTCCTTTTCGATGTCGTTCAGGCGATCACGGATTCTGAGGGCGGTGGGGTGTCCGCCTTGATGATCGACCCAGTCGGCGATTTCCTTGCAGGCTGCGGCCAGGCGGGCCTGACGGGAGTCCAGCAAGGTGAGCAGGGTGGTGATGGACTCTTTTTCGGACATGGGAGACACCTCCGTTCAAGAAACCTGGTGTGGCAGCAAAAAGCCCGCCGGGAGCGAGCTTTCTGCCGAATGGGTTACTGATCCTTCAGCCATTTCAGTATAGACCCGTTAAAAAGTGGTGACACTCCTCAACTTTGTCGGGCTGTCACTTGTGATTTAGCGTTCAACTGACGGCAAACACGCACGGCGTCTTCTTCAACCTCGTAGCCATCGCCGATGAAGCCTTGGGTGCGGGTATCGGCGATGCGATACCAGACCGAGGCATCCGGTGGCAGGTGGCTGTATTCACCCGCACGGCGGCCATGGATGATGATCTTGTTGCAACGCTTCACGACGAAAATGTCTTCCATGGCGTCTCCGCAGCGGATTCGTGTTCAGTTCAACTATAGAAGCCATTGCTGATCGTGCAAAAAATAGGCAGGTCAATTCGTCGGTTCAGGCGCTGACCTCTGCCCGGTGCAGTCGTGCTTTCGGATTTACGCCAGCACCGCGACCGCTTTTATTTGCGCCCAGAGTGGCTGGCCGGGATGGACGTTCAGTTGATCACGGGAATAGCGCGTGATCCGCGCAAGCAGTGGCGTGCCAGCGGCGTCCAGGCGAATCAGCACATGGGCGGCGTTGTCGGCGTTCATCTCACTGACCACGGTGACCGGCAGCCGATTGAGAATGCTGCTGTGCCCGGCATTGTCCAGGCTCAGGCTCACATCCCGCGCCTGGACCTTGCAGCGCAGTGCCTGGCCCACGTCCATTGGCGTATGCGGCACGCGAATTTCGAGGGCGGTGTCGGGCAGTTGCAGGCTCAGCAATTGATAGTCGGCGTCATAGGCGCTGACGCGGCCTTCGATCACCACCCCGGCGTCATCGCCCATTGCCAGCGGCAAGTCGAGGCGTGCCAGGGTCTGGCCGATCGGGCCGCTGGCCAGTGCCTTGCCGTTGCTGAGCAACACGATATGGTCGGCCAGCCGCGCGACTTCATCCTGGGAGTGGCTGACGTACAGCACCGGGATCTCGAGTTCGTCGTGCAGGCGTTGCAAGTAGGGCAGGATTTCACTTTTGCGTTGGGCATCCAGCGCCGCCAGTGGCTCGTCCATCAACAGCAGTTTCGGGCTGGTGAGCAAGGCGCGGGCGATGCCGACGCGTTGTCGCTCACCGCCTGAAAGGTGTTGCGGGTGCCGGTCCAGCAAATGGCCGATGCCCAGCAACTCGGTGGCGTGGGCCATGTCGACCCGACGCTGCGGCTTGGGGATGCGCTTGAGGCCGAATGCCAGATTGTCCAGCACCGACAGATGAGGAAACAGGCTGGCTTCCTGGAACACGTAGCCCAGCGCGCGTTTGTGCGGCGCGACGAAGATCCGGTTGTCGCTGTCTTGCCAGACTTCATCGTTGACCTGGATAAAGCCTTGATCGGCCCGTTCCAGGCCGGCGATGCAGCGCAGGCAAGTGGTCTTGCCCGAGCCGGAATGACCGTAAAGCGCAGTGACGCCTCGGCCGGGCAGCTGCAGGTCGACGTCCAGGGCGAAGCCTGAATAACGTAGTTTCAAACGCATATGAATCATCGATCAGCTCCAGCCCGCTTTGGTTTTACGGCTGGAATACAGCGCCAGCAGGACGACAAACGAGAACACCAGCATCGCCCCGGCCAGCCAATGGGCCTGGGCATATTCCATGGCTTCGACGTGATCGTAGATCTGCACCGAGACCACGCGGGTCTTCTCGGGAATGTTGCCGCCGATCATCAGCACCACGCCGAACTCGCCGACGGTGTGGGCAAAGCCGAGAATGGCTGCGGTAATGAAACCTGGGCGGGCCAGGGGCAGCGTCACGCTGAAAAAGGTGTCCCAGGGATTGGCCCGCAAGGTCGCGGCCACTTCGAGTGGGCGCGTGCCAATCGCGGAAAAAGCGTTTTGCAGCGGCTGGACCACAAACGGCATCGAATACAGCACCGAACCGATGACCAGCCCCGCAAAGCTGAACGTGAGGGTGCCAAAGCCGAGTGACTGGGTGAGCTGGCCCAGGAACCCGTGAGGGCCGAGCGCCAGCAATAGATAGAAACCAATCACCGTCGGTGGCAGCACCAGGGGCAGGGCGACAATCGCCCCGATCGGGCCGCGCAACCAGGAGCGGGTGCGCGACAGCCATAACGCAATCGGAGTGCCGACAATCAGCAGGATAACGGTCGTCAGGGACGCCAGTTTCAGGGTCAGCCAGATGGCGGAAAAATCGGCACTCGATAGCGACATTTAGATTTCGTAACCGTAGGACTTGATGACAGCTGCCGCTTTCGGCCCCTTGAGGTAGTCAACCAGTGCCTTGGCGGCCGGGTTGTCCTTGCCCTTGTTGAGAATCACCGCGTCCTGTTTGATCGGATCGTGCAGGCTGGCGGGAACGATCCAGGCCGAACCGCTGGTGATCTTGCCGTCCTTGTAGATCTGCGACAGGGCGACAAAACCCAATTCGGCGTTGCCGGTGGAGACGAACTGGTAGGCCTGGGTGATGTTCTGGCCTTCAACGATCTTGTCCTTGACCTTGTCGGTCAGACCCTCCTTGGCCAGCACCTGGGTCGCCGCCAGGCCATAAGGCGCGGCTTTCGGGTTGGCGATGGACAGGTGCTGGTACTCGTTCTTTTTCAGCACATCGCCCTTGGCATCGACGTAGCCTTCCTTGGCCGACCACAGCGCCAGGGTACCGACGGCGTAGGTGAAGCGCGAACCCTTGACGGCGTCGCCTTCGGCTTCAAGTTTTTTCGGGGTGCTGTCGTCTGCCGAGAGGAACACTTCGAACGGCGCGCCGTTTTTGATCTGGGTGTAGAACTGGCCGGTGGCACCAAAGGAGGCGACCAGTTTATGCCCGGTGTCTTTTTCGAAATCAGCGGCGATGGCCTGGATAGGCGCGGTGAAGTTGGCGGCGACAGCCACCTGGACTTCGTCCGCCTGGGCTGAGCCGAAGGCGAATACGGCGAGAAGGCTCGCCAGGCAGGTCGGGGCAAAACGTGAGGCACGAATGGTCATGAAACGGCTCCGTTAAAGGCAATCGCGGCAAGGGTAAATCGTTATGTACTTAAATATATAGCGAAATGCCTTTGAACGGAATGTGTTGTCGCAGAATTGTATACAATTTTAACGAAACTGATGTTCAGTAGCGACCTAGCAGCCTCGCTAATCCTTCTTCAGCCAGTTTTCGAGTCAGTGCCTCGCTGGTCAAATCGACGCCGAGGGTAAAGGCCTGGCCGGCCCAGAGGTTGCTGAAGTCCGCTTCACCTTTGGCCCGCAACGGCATCAGCGCGCCACCGGCAAGGGGGAAGGCCGGGGCCTTGGCGCTCATGGGGCCCAGTTCACGCATCACCCGATTGAGGATGCCCCGGGCCGGGCGACCGGTGAACACGTTGGTGACGGCCGTCTCGCTTTCCCTGGCGGTGCGCAAGGCTTTGTGATGGGACGGGCTGACCTTGGCCTCTGGGGTGAACAGGTACGCCGTTCCCACCTGTACCGCCGAAGCGCCCAGCATGAAGGCGGCGGCGACGCCTCGTGCGTCAGCGATGCCGCCGGCGGCAATCACCGGCACTTTCACCGCATCGACGACTTGGGGCACCAGGGCGAAAGTCCCCACCTGACTGCTCAGGTCATCGCTGAGAAACATCCCGCGATGGCCCCCGGCCTCGTAGCCCATGGCGATGATTGCATCGCAACCATGCTGCTCAAGCCACACCGCTTCTGCGACGGTGGTGGCCGAGGACAGCACTTTCGCACCGGTGGCTTTGACCCGGTCGAGCAGGGATTTTTCCGGCAGGCCAAAGTGAAAGCTCACCACTTCCGGGCGAAACGCTTCGACCACTTCGCAGGCCGCGTTATCGAACGGCGCCCGGTTGGACACCGGCGTCGGCGCATCGAAGTCGATGCCGAGCTCCTGGTAGTAGGGTTGCAGCAGGTTTTTCCAGTCCTGTGCGCGTTGCTCATCCGGAGCTGGAGGCTGATGACAGAAGAAGTTGACGTTGATCGGGCGCCGAGTGTGTTGGCGGATGGTTTTGAGCTCTTCGCGCAGTTGTTCGGTGCTGAGCATCGCCGCTGGCATCGAGCCCAGGCCGCCGGCATTGCAGGCGGCAATCACCATGGACGAGCTGGTGGCACCGGCCATCGGCCCCTGAATGATCGGCAGTTCGATCCCGAGCAGGTCAAGAATGCGGGTATCTGGCCATTGGTTCATGTGCTGTGTTCTCCGACGTTGGATCCGGGCAGGGACGGTAGAACAGAATTTGTAACGCAACGACTGGCGCAAGGCCAGTCGTCTTTTCAGCGGTTCAGGCTTTTTCAGCGTCGGTGGAAGCCGCCACCCCCGAAGGAGTGATTCATGAACCGGGACGAGTCGTGATAACTGTTGAAGCGATCATTGCCGAAGGAGCGCGCATCGTATTCCCGGTTGAGATTCTGGACCTGGGTAGTGTTGGCCGAATCGAGACGGGTTGCACCGCCCTGGACCATCGATTGCCAGCCGCTGTCGGTCCTCTTGTAAACGTTGCCATCATGGCCGGCGTACACGTTGTCGCCGACATGCGCCACGCCACCGTTGCGATCATGGATACCACCGTACTGGGTGGTGTTGCCGGTATTGGGGTTGTAGACGGCCCCGCGATTGGCGGAGACCTGGGTGCCGGTGCGGACGTTGCCGGCGGTCACATGCTGGCCGGCGATGGCCCCGCCGTTCGGGCCGACGGCCACACCGCTGCGGCCAGCGGCATAGTTGCCGTTGTAGACGTTATGTACCGCGCCGCGCTGGCCTGCCGCAGCGATGCCGGTACGCGAGTTGTAGGAGGCGCCTACCTGGCCGGCCCAGCGATTGCCGGTCCAGGCGTTGTAACCGCCGCCATAGCGGCTGACCGAAGCCCGGTCGCCCCATTGGCGGTAGATGTTGCCGGTCGTGCCGGCCCAACCACCGGGGCCCCAGGCGACGGCGCCGCCATGATAGCCGTAAGCGGCACCGCCCCAGGGCATTGGCGCCGGGTACAGGTGCGGGCCCCAGGCGTAACCCCAGCCGTAATTGCCCCACCACGGATAAGCGCCCCAGCCCCAACCCACGGCGACCGTGCTGCCACCCCAACTCCAGCCGAAGCCGAAGCCGAAGGTCCAGCCCGTCCAGGGTGTGTAGCGCATCGCCACGCCAAAGCCATAGGTCACTGGCGGGCCATACCAGACACTGCCCACCCACGGCGTATACGGATAACCGGTGCCATACACCACCACACCGCTGTCAGGGTCCAGCGTCGAACCCTGGTACCCCGGCGTGTAACCGACGACGACCGTATCGCCACTGGCTTCGTAGACTTTCACATAAGTGACGTAGTGCATCGGTGAACTGGGCGGAATCGAATAGATCACCGCCGGCACCGAAGAGGCGACCGTCCAGGGGCCTTGAACCGAGGTGGCCACGAACCAGATACCGTTCTCCACCGCGTACCAGCTTTGTGCATCGACCATGATGATCGGCATCGGGCTGTTGACTACATATTGCAGGGGCGTGCCCTTGATGGCCTTGAGTTGCGGCTCGCCGTCAAAAGTCGGCCTGGTCATTTTCACTTGGCTTTTCTTGATCGCCGAGGTCTGTGGAATGGTCGCTGCAATGGCCGCTTCCTTGGCCTGGGGCGTGCCGGCCACCGAGGCTTTTACGTTTTCCTTGGGGCTGTCATCGGGAATGTTGGCGAAGTCCGCCGGCAACTTGTCTGCACCCACGAAGGTCCAGGGGCCTTTCATGTCACCGGCGCGGAACCAGCGCCCCGAGATCAGCACGTAGCTGTCCTGGTCACCGATCTCCTTGAAAATATGCCCGGTGGTGTTGGTCACATACAGCAGCTTGGTGTTCTGGATCGGCTGCCATTGCGGCGCGCCGTCAGTGACGATCAACTCGGTCGGCACCGTGGCGATATAGATCTGCGGAATCGGCGGCTTGGCCAGCGTCGGTATCTTGTCCTTCGGATCGCTCTGGCCTGTCAGCAGGTCAACCTGGTGACCCTGGATCGCAGCTTTCTTGGCTTTTTCCAGCTCGGCCGAAGGCGAGGGCAGTGGCGCATATTGTCCGCCCAGGTTGTCCGCGACCATCCAGCCATCGAACACGTGCAGGTAATGCTTGCCCTGTGCATCCTTGAGCAGCAACGGCCGGGTGTTGATCACCCGCTGCAGCGAGGTGCCATCAACGGGGCGATAGGCAGGCTCGCCATCGATGTACACCAGCAGCGCGGGTACCTCGGACGAAACAATGGTCGGCGGGGTATTTTTCAGCGGCTCGCTGTTGGACTTTTGCTCGGCGGCGATGACGCCGAGCGCAGCTTCGAGCTGGTCGAGGGAAATGGTTTTCGTGCGGTTCTCGGCGTCTTGCTTCACCGCGGCGACCCAGCTGTCAGCCTTGGTGGCGCTGTCGGGGAAGTCGGCCTTGGTGATGGTGTACTGGTCGAGCGCCACCCAGCGGGAGGCCTTGTCGACCAGGGTGTGGGCGCTGAACTGCACGATGCCGTAGGTGGATTTTCCATCGGTGTCCGTGGCCTCCACGGCAGCCCGCGCGTGCAGAGTGTAACCGTCCCAACTGTCCAGTTGTGGCTGGTAGATGGTCAATTTGGTGTCGCCGGCAGCCAGCACCTGTGGCCAGCTGGGTGAGGCCGGCGCCTGATTCGCGGGAGGTTGGGCGGGTTGCTCGGCTGCCTGGACGCCGCTGAGCGGAATCATGCAGAGCATCAGTAAAACGGTGAATAAACGCAGTTGAGGCATTGTCAGCTCCATCGACAAGACAGTTTGTTGCGGTACTTCAGGGTTGCGAAAAAGCATAGCTGCCGTCAATGAAAACGCTCGGCGGTTTGCCTGATTGGCTTAAAGTCGGGTACGGCAATCCGTTGCCATGTGTTATTTCAAATGCTCCACCACCAGACTGATTCCATTGAGAGGCCGTAATGTTCAAAGGCATTTTGATCGACAAAGACGACAGCGGTTACCGGGCCACACTGCAGGAGATCCAGGACGATCAGTTACCCGAGGGCGATGTCACGGTGCGTGTTGCCTACAGCACGCTGAACTTCAAGGATGGCCTGGCGATTACCGGCAGCAGTCCGGTGGTGCGCAAATTCCCGATGGTGCCGGGCATCGACCTGGCCGGTGTCGTCGAAGCCAGCGGGCATCCGGACTACAAGGTCGGTGACCCGGTCCTGCTCAATGGCTGGGGTGTGGGCGAAGGGCATTGGGGTGGATTGGCGCAGAAGGCTCGCCTTAACGGTGACTGGCTGATCCCGCTACCCAAGGCGTTTAGCGCTGCCCAGGCGATGGCCATCGGTACGGCGGGCTACACGGCCATGCTGTGCATCCTGGCGCTGGAGCACAACGGCGTGACGCCCGGGCAGGGTGAAGTTCTGGTGACCGGCGCCAACGGTGGCGTCGGCAGTTTCGCCATCGCCTTGTTGAGCCGGCTCGGCTACCGGGTGGTCGCGTCCACCGGACGGACCTCGGAGCACGACTACCTGAAGCAACTGGGGGCCGGCGAAATCATCGATCGCGCCACCTTGTCCGAGCCGGGCAAGCCGCTGGCCAAGGAGCGCTGGGCGGCCGTCATCGATTCGGTCGGCAGCCACACCCTGGCCAACGCGTGCGCCAGCACCAAGGCCAATGGCACCGTCGCGGCCTGCGGTCTGGCCCAGGGCATGGACTTTCCGGCATCCGTGGCGCCGTTCATCTTGCGCGGCGTGACCCTGGCCGGCATCAACAGCGTGACCCAGCCCAAAGCCAAGCGCGTGGAGGCCTGGAATCGCTTGGCCCGGGATCTGGACTTCAACCTGTTGCCGCTGATCAGTCACGAAATCGGCTTGAGCGAAGCCATCGAAGCCGCGCCGCGCTTGCTGGCCGGGCAGCTGCGCGGGCGCGTGGTGGTGGATGTGAATCGCTGATCACTGCGACTCGCGCTCCAGCAACTGCCGTTTGCGCTCGACACCCCAGCGATAGCCCGACAGATTGCCATCGCTGCGCACCACGCGATGGCAAGGGATCGCCACCGCCAGGTTGTTCGCACCGCAGGCCTGGGCCACGGCGCGAACGGCTTTTGGTTGACCGATGCGCTGGGCGACATCGGCGTAGCTGGCAGTGCTGCCCACGGGAATCTCCCGCAGCGCTTGCCAGACACGCTCCTGAAACGCCGTGCCGCGTACGTCCAGCGGTAAATCAAGGCCAACGGCCGGCGCCTCGATAAAGCCGACGACCCTGGCAATCAACTGCTCGAATTCATGATCGGCACCTATCAGGTTGGCGCGGCGGAATTTGTCTTGCAGATCGCAGACCAGTTGATGTGGATCATCGCCCAAGAGGATCGCGCAAACCCCGCGCTCACTCTGCGCCACCAGAATCGCGCCCAGAGAACACTGGCCGACGGCAAAACGAATGTCGTTGTTTTGACCGGCCGCGCGGTAGTCCCCGGGTTTCATTCCCAGCAACTGGTCTGCCGCTTCATAAAACCGGCTGTTGGAGTTGAAGCCGGCGTCATACAGGGCATCGGTCACCGAGCCGCCGTCCGCCAGGCGCTCGCGCACCTTGCGTGAGCGATGGGCATCGGCGTAGCCCTTGGGCGTCAGGCCGGTGACGGCTTTGAACACGCGATGGAAGTGGAAGCTGCTAAGGCCCGCCGCCTCGGCCAATTCGCCCAGGGCAGGCAGTGTTTGCGCGCTTTCGATCTGGCGGCACGCAGCGGCCACGGTGGCGGTATGTTGCGCGGCGAGTTCGCTCTGATCCTTCGTCGCGCGCTTGCTCGGACGATAACCCGCGGCCAGGGCCTGTTCGGCACTATCGAAGAATTCGACATTCTGTGGTTTGGGCAAGCGCGCATGGCTGCTGGGATTGCAGTAGATGCCTGTGGTCTTCACGGCATAGACAAACTGTCCGTCAGCCTTGGGATCGCGCGCGACCACGGCGGCCCAGCGCGGATCGTTTTCGATGGTGACCTTGGTCGATTGGGTTGTCATGGCGTCACGTCCATTGAGGGGTTGCCTGCACATTAACCATGGGGCAATTCCCACACACTCCGGCGCTTGCGGTCAAATTCGAAGTCATTATCCAGCGGTACGGAAGGTGAAGTTGATGCGTTGCTCGCCGAGTTTCGGATGATGTCCGTCCTTGATCGGCAACACACCGTGATAACGCAAGCGATCCACGCCACCCCAGACCACGATGTCGCCGTGGAACAGGGGGACGCGCTGACTTTTGTCGCCGCGTGCAAAGCCGCCGAACAGGAACATCGCCGGCAAGCCCAGGGATACCGAAACGATGGGGGCTGCGTAGGAATGTTCGTCTTTGTCCTGGTGCAATGACATTTTTGCCCCGGGGATATAGCGGTTGATCAGGCAGGAGTCCGGCGCAAAACCGGTAAACCCTGCTGCCTGCGCCGCCGCTTGTGCCAGTTGGAAAAACACCTCGGGCATCATTGGCCAGGGCCGGCCGGTCTGTGGGTCGTCGCGGGTGTACCGATAGCCGCTGCGGTCCGTGGTCCAGCCGAATGTGCCACAACTGCTCAAGGCAACCGACATGGTGAAACCGCCGGGTGTGACCATTTGCCGAAATGGCGCGGCCACCAGCACTTCTTCCAGGGCAGGCAGCAAGCGCTCCAGCCAGGGCAGGGCGAAGCCCCTGAGTACGTAGGACTGTTCGCCGATCTGCTCGCGCCTGGGCTGTTGCTCGGGCTCTGCATCGGCAAACAGATCGAAAGTCAGCGGATTCATGGGTTCATGATGCATCGTGAAAGATGATTCCAAGGGTATGCCGTTTGCCGCTGTGCAGGCGACTCACGCCGTGACGCAGGGTCACGCGGTAGTAACCGCGAGTCCCTTTGACCGGCCGTTGATTGACCGCAAAGATCAACCCGTCACCTTGCTTCAGGCCGATGACCATCGGGCGTGACTGCATTCGCGGGCGCTGTTCAGTCAGGACAAACTCACCGCCGGTGAAGTCTTGATCCGGGTCTGACAGCAGGATCGCCACTTGCAGCGGGAACACGTGTTCACCGTATAGATCCTGATGCAAACAGTTGTAGTCCTGCGGACCATATTGCAGCAACAAGGGTGTCGGACGGTTCTGACCGGCGGCATGGCAGCGTTCGAGGAAGGCGGGATGGGCTTCAGGAAAACGGTCCGGCAACCCCATCTGTTCCTGCCAGCGATTGGCGATGGGCACCAGTCGTGGGTAAAGCGCGCTACGCAAGCGGACCACCAGTTCCGGCAACGGGTAGCTGAAATATTTGTACTCGCCTCGGCCGAACCCGTGACGAGCCATCACCACGTGGGAGCGAAACAGTTCGGTTCGAGGGTACAGGGCGCTGACTTGGCCGCAAGCCTTGTGGCTCAGCAGTGACGGGATGACGGCGTAGCCGTCCTGATCAAGTTGCTGCTCCAGCCGGGGCCAGTCCAGCCGGTCCAGATATTGCTCGCTCATTGCCGGGCCTCTTGTTGTTGAGGTGGCCAGTCTGCAAGGCAAGGATGAAGCTGGCACTCCGGTGCTTGCGGTCGAACTGCGAGTGGGAGGCGACGTCCATTGTCGCTCCGGATCGCGTTACAGCGCTTTGCTGACGCTGATGTCGCTGATGACATCGTCCTGCCCATGAAGGGCATCCAGCGCCGCTTTGGCTTCTTCCGGGGTGCCGTTTTCAAGCTGGGCAAACTCGAAGCGGCGCTCACCGTTGAGTTTGTATTTGATGACGTACTTGGTCGTTTGGGCCACGGTTGTATCTGCCTGTCTTGTGTTTCGGGTTCGCTGATCAGCTCAGTTTCGTGCTGGAACGGCGAATGATTTTGATCGAGTGCGTCAGGGTGGGTTTGCGCGTCACGCTGATGGCGCGGTGGTTGACGGTGTCGATCGTGATGTTCCAGAAGCCGGTGCTAGGGGCGGTGATGCGGGCCGGAAAGGTGTCGAATGCACCGCCGTGATAGGTGTGACGGCCGCCATTCTTGAAGCTGCGGAAGTTGGCGTCGTTCATCAAGCGGATGTTGCACATTTGGGAGCATTGAATGACGACGATGTCGTCTTCATTGAGGTGCTCGCGCTGATGGATAAATTTCATGAGGCGCCTCCAGAAGGGCTTTTTCTACAAAATCAAAACGATAGCATGGGCGATTGGCGCAGTTTATCAGCCCGAACGCCTTATTATCCGGCCGCTTCGACAATAAAAAACGCTTATTTCACATTTGATGAGCGATAAAGCAGTTTGTCTCGGAGAAAAATCGCAGTTGCGCTGTCCGAGCTTCTTTATCGGAGGTTTGGTATGAAGTGGGGTTTGTGGTTGTTGCCGATGGCATTGACGATCAGTGGTTGCGCGAACGTCTCGGAGATCAACGAGTCCTTGCCGACGATGAACGTGATTTCCGGCAAGAAGCCCCATGAATACGCGCAATGCCTGAGCGAAAAGCTGGCCGCCAGCCGTGGTGCCTTGCAGATCCAGCCGCACAAGGATGGCTTGCGCGTGATCGTGCCGCTCAAGTACTCCTCCGGTCCGTCTGCCGTGTTTGACATTGAAGAACGCTCCGGCGGCAGCAGCATCAAGCTGCACGAGAGCATGTCCAATGTCCCGGTGCGGCCAAAGGACGTACAGAATGCTGCCAACGAGTGCATTTCCGGCTGATAGACTATCGACCATCAGCACCGATGCCGCCCAAGCCCTGCTTTGGCGGCATCGTCATTTCTGGAGTCGAACATGAAGCGAGAGCAAGTCCGGGAGCGCCATGCAGAGGGTTTGATCTCTGCCACCCACGTGATTCAGAACCCGGCGGAGCTGGGGGAATGGATCGTGTTTTTCAAGAAAAGCGCCGGGCGCAGCTATTTCCTGGTGGATGACAATGATGAAGTCGAGTCCTTCAGCCGCCTTGATGATCTGATCGATACCGTGCGCGGGCTTGGAATCAAATTCGCCGAAATCCATTTGTAGGGCGTGGTGCCTTACTTGCAGATCACCACGACGTTGCGGCTCTTGTAGTTGCCGACGTCGGCGCCGAGGGTCTTTTCGCTCTCCTTGAGCGCGGGGGTGCCATCGGTCCCGACAATCTTGTAACCGGTGCCCGCGCAGGACGCATCGGCCTTTTCGTAGCACGCAGCCCAGGAGTTGGCTTCCCCGGAGCAGTCAATCGATAGACCTTGCTCTCCGTTAGCGAGGTAGGTTTGTTCCGACGTTGCGCAGCCGCTCAGGGCCAATACCGTTAGCAAAGGCAAAATTTTATTCATGGCTTGATCATCGTCAGGGGGGTGGGCTAAGGCTGAGACAGCGCCGTAATCAAAAGGTTATAGCCAAAGGCCACTTCTTTTTCGTTTTTCATAAAAAAGCCCTGCGCCATGGCAGGGCTTTTCCCATCGAGCGTCGATCAGCTCTTGTCCTTGCCGCGTCGCTTGGGTTCCGGGTGCTCAAGCTCCAGCACCGAGGCCACTTCGATTGCCAGGGCTTCGGAAGGGAAAGGCCCGGCGATATTTTCACCGGAGACACTGGCCACCCACCATTGGCCGTCTTTCTCCTGATTGATCAGGAATCCGTTGACGCTTTTTACTGCCGACATCTACTTGCCTCGTTGTCTGGTTCAATCGCGCCATGATACCGCCAAACGCACTCAAGGGGTGCCGATGGGCGTATGGTGATGGGTTTCGGGCGGTAGAAAGCCGTGCAATTGTGCAAGTCTCTGCTATGCATAAGAGGCTGTGCAGCGACCTGCGCACTCTCGCAGGGAACTATCGGCAAGAATATTTCTCTATGTTGACATCGGTTAGCCAGCGCGGGGCATTGTAAGGTGCACGCCGCCTGATTAGACTGCGCCGAAACTCGTACACACAGCCCTTTCAAGGACTTATATGATCAAGAAATGCTTGTTCCCAGCAGCCGGTTACGGTACTCGCTTCCTGCCAGCGACTAAAGCCATGCCCAAAGAAATGCTGCCGGTGGTGAACAAGCCACTGATCCAGTACGGCGTCGAAGAAGCACTGGATGCCGGCTTGAACGAAATCTCCATCGTCACCGGTCGCGGCAAGCGCGCCTTGGAAGACCACTTCGACATCAGCTACGAGCTGGAAAACCAGATCAAGGGCACCGACAAGGAGAAATACCTGGTCGGCATCCGCCGCCTGTTGGATGAGTGCTCGTTCTCCTACACTCGCCAGACTGAAATGAAAGGTTTGGGTCATGCGATCCTGACCGGTCGTCCACTGATCGGCGACGAGCCGTTCGCCGTGGTGTTGGCGGATGACCTGTGCGTCAACCTGGAAGGTGACGGCGTACTGAAGCAGATGGTCAAGTTGTACAAACAGTATCGCTGCACCATCGTCGCGATCATGGAAGTCGACCCGCAAGAAACCAGCAAGTACGGTGTGATTGCCGGCGACCTGATTGGTGACGACCTGTACCGCGTGCGCAACATGGTCGAGAAGCCAAAGCCGGAAGATGCCCCGTCGAACCTGGCGATCATCGGTCGTTACATCATGACGCCGGACATCTTCAGCCTGATCGAGCAAACCGAGCCAGGCAAAGGTGGCGAGATCCAGATCACTGACGCCCTGATGAAACAGGCGCAGGATGGTTGCGTGATTGCCTACAAGTTCAAGGGCAAGCGTTTCGACTGCGGTGGCGCCGAAGGCTACATCGACGCGACCAACTTCTGCTTCGAGAACTTCTACAAGACGGGTAAGGCGTACTGATTGCGCTTGAGCTGCTTGCATTGAATTCACCTTCTCAGGTTGTGTAACAACAAACAGATGAAGACCCAGGCAAACGCCCCGACTTGTTCGGGGCGTTTGCTTTTGTGCGGGCTCAGTTACGCAGGGGAGCGAAAGGTAGGTATCGCCTGACATCCATCGGTAGGACTTGCGAAAGAAAATCCTGATTTGTTAATTGCTGGCGCAAACGATGATTGTTGCGGCTAAAAACCACTGTATTAAATGGGGTATAGCAGGACCGGTTTGCTCGGCGTGACTCATGTCACGTCAAGGGTGCGCTTAAAGTCGCTGGGGGTTTATGAGGAAATGGAGTTTCGTGAATGGCGTTAACAGGAAGCGTGACCCTAAAACGGTGGTTGGCTCTAAGCGTGCTGATGCTGCCTGTATTGCTGGTGACAGTTGACAATACGGTGCTTGGATTCGCGTTACCAAAAATTGCCGAGGCCCTGCGTCCGAGTGCTAGCCAGCAACTGTGGATGATCGATGCTTATTCGCTGGTATTGGCGGGGTTGCTGGTGTCGATGGGCAGTCTGGGAGATCGGGTCGGTCATCGTAAGTTATTGCTGATCGGGTCCTTGGGTTTTGCGATTGTGTCGGTGCTAACCGCGTATTCCGATACCGCCACGCAACTGATTGCCGGGCGAGCTTGCATGGGCGTTTTCGGTGCAATGCTGATGCCCTCAACGTTGGCGTTGATACGTTCGGTGTTCGAGGACCGAGAAGAACGCAGACTAGCAGTCGCGATCTGGGCAACGACGTTGACGGTCGGCTCGGCACTCGGTCCTTTGGTGGGCGGGGTGTTGCTGGAATTCTTCAGTTGGGGGTCGATTTTCCTGTTGGCGGTGCCCGTGTTGGTGCCACTGCTGGTATTGGGGCCACTGTTGTTGCCCGAATCCGAGCGAGATGTTTCAGGACCGCTGGATCCGCTTAGCATCCTGCAATCGATGGTTGCCCTTGGTGCCATCGTTTATGGCGTTAAACACAGCGCCAGTAATGGTATCGACTGGATGACGCTGACAGCGTTTGCAGTCGGCGCAGTTGCGGGCTGGATGTTTGTGCGTCGACAGTTACGTCTGCCAGTGCCGCTGATGGACCTGAGTCTGTTCCGCAGTGGCACCTTTAGCGGCTCTGTCGCGATCAATTTGATGAGTCTCGCGTTTCTCGTCGGCTTCGTATTCTTTACCACTCAGTTCCTGCAAATCGTTCTTCAGATGTCGCCCTTGAGTGCTAGCCTCGCGTTGATTCCTGGTCAGGTCATGGCGATTGTAGTGGGGATGGCGGTCGTGCCTGTCGCACAGCGATTACAGGTGCATGTGCTGATACCGATTTTGATGGCGTTTGCTGGAGCGGCGTTGTTGCTGGTCGCCAGCATGGGCAGTAGCCTGACCGTTCTAGTGGTGGCTTTTGCCTTGCTGAACATTGGCGTGGGCGCGATCGCGACGGTGTCCAATGATGTGATTTTGTCAGCCGCACCACCGGCAAAGGCGGGCGCCGCGTCGGCCATTAGCGAAACGGCCTATGAAGTGGGCGTAGTTTTGGGGACGACAGTGCTCGGCGGTGTCGTCACCGCCTACTATCGCGGCGCATTGCAGCTTCCGGGGTTCCTGAGCGAAGTGCAGATGATGCTGGCGAGAGAGACGCTGTCTGGCGCCTATCATGTGGCGGCAGACTTGTCGGGTGATCAAGCAAGGGAATTGATGGCGCAGGCGGGAAGGGCATTCGAAGGTGGGATCGGTTTGGTTTCGTGGGTGACGTTCGGCTTGGCACTCATGGCGGTTTTGATTGCTTGGCGCACTCTGCGGACACCGAAAACGCAATCCGCAGAGGGGCATTGATCGAAAACGAAGATTGGGCCGCGCATCGCACGGCCCGAGCATTTCAGCACAATGCTTGCTCAGCGGCCGTCCGCAGGTATGCTGTTGGCCTGCCGAGGAGATTGAAAATGGCCTACGATTTTGACCTTTATGTGATTGGTGCCGGTTCCGGCGGTGTGCGGGCTGCGCGGTTTGCCGCCGGGTTCGGCGCGAAAGTGGCCGTGGCCGAGAGCCGCTACCTGGGCGGGACCTGTGTGAACGTCGGCTGCGTGCCGAAAAAATTGCTGGTCTACGGGGCGCATTTCGCCGAAGACTTCGAGCAGGCTTCGGGTTTTGGCTGGAGCCTGGATGAAGCGCAGTTCGACTGGCCGACATTGATCGCCAACAAGGACCGCGAGATCAATCGCCTCAATGGCATTTATCGCAACCTGCTGGTCAACAGTGGCGTGACCTTGCATGAGGGGCACGCGAAGATCGTCGATCCGCATCAGGTCGAGATCAATGGCGAGCGCTTTACCGCCAAAAATATCCTGATCGCTACCGGTGGCTGGCCGCAGATTCCGGAGATTCCGGGGCACGAGCATGCGATCAGTTCCAACCAGGCGTTCTTCCTCAAAGAGCTGCCCAAGCGTGTGCTGGTGGTGGGCGGTGGCTACATTGCGGTCGAGTTCGCCGGGATCTTCCACGGTTTGGGTGCCAAGACCACGCTGCTGTATCGCGGCGAGTTGTTCCTGCGCGGCTTCGACGGTTCCGTGCGCAAGCATTTGCAGGAAGAGTTGACCAAGCGCGGCATGGACCTGCAATTCAATACGGACATCGAGCGCATCGACAAGCAGGCCGATGGCAGCCTGAATGTTACGCTCAAGGATGGTCGCCAGCTGGAAGCCGATTGCGTGTTCTACGCCACGGGCCGTCGTCCGATGCTGGACAACCTGGGGCTGGAAAACACCGGGGTCAAACTCGACAAGAAAGGCTTTGTCGAGGTTGATGAGCTGTATCAAACCGCCGAGCCGTCGATCCTGGCGCTGGGCGATGTGATCGGTCGTGTTCAACTGACTCCGGTGGCCCTGGCTGAAGGCATGGCGGTTGCACGGCGCCTGTTCAAGCCAGAGCAGTATCGTCCAGTGGATTACAAGATGATCCCGACGGCGGTGTTCAGCCTGCCGAACATCGGCACCGTCGGTTTGACCGAGGAAGAGGCTCGCGAAGCCGGCCACGAGGTGCAGATCTTCGAAAGCCGCTTCCGGCCGATGAAGCTGACCCTGACCGAATGCCAGGAGCGCACGCTGATGAAGCTGGTGGTGGACGCCAGGACCGACAAGGTCTTGGGTTGCCACATGGTCGGCCCGGAAGCCGGTGAAATCGTCCAGGGCCTGGCAATTGCCTTGAAGGCCGGCGCCACCAAGCGCGACTTCGACGAAACCATCGGGGTGCATCCGACGGCCGCTGAAGAGTTCGTCACCATGCGTACGCCGGTCGCCGGTTAAGCGTCCTTCGCTGCGTCTGCCGCTGCCGCCAGGGTCGCGGCCAGACGTACGCGCTCTTCCAGATCCGCCCGGGTCTTGGCCAGATCCATTTCCAGTGACCTGTTGAGTTGCGACTGCTCATCGACGTTCTGCTTGAGTGCCTGGCTTTCCAGCAGGGCGACGCGCAGGCGTTCCTGGAGGAGGGTGCGCTCGCCGTCGACGCGAGTGGCCTGCTCCAGCAATTGATCCTGGCGGGTATTGCTTTGCTTGAGCTGTTCTTGCAGCAGGCTCAGTTCGCGCAGCGTGCCGCGATTTTCAGTCAGCAAGCGTTCATTGTCGCGGTGCAGCTGGGTGATTTCATCCTGGCGTACCAGCGCGCTTTGTTGTGCCTGGCGCAGTTCCATCTGTAGCTGTTGCACCTGGCCTTCGTGGCGGCTCATTTCCTGTTCGCGCTGTTCCTTGACCGCATTGCGGTAGTGCTCCAGCGCGTCGCGAGTGTGCAGGTGTTTTTCTTCAAGGGAGCGGATCTGCTCGTCCTTGTCCTTCAAGCGCAGTTCGAAATCGGCCAGCGCCTGGTTCAACCCGGCGTTGCGGGTTTGCTCCGTTTGCAGCATGGCACGGGTTTCTTGCAGGGCCTCGGACTCCTGGGTCAGCGCCAGGCTTTGAAATTCATATTGCTGGTGCAGTTCGCTGTTGGCCTCTTGCGCTTCGCTGAGCTGGTTATCCAGCGCTTTGCGTTGGTCCTCGTACTGCGTGCGCGCCTGGTCGATGGGCTCCTGCGCCTGCTCCTTGAGTCGTTGCGCGAGCCGCGCCACCAGCGCCATCAGTTCGTCGTCGATCGGTTCTGTCGGTGCGTCGACAGGTTCGACCCTGTCGTCGAGTTCCTTGAGGTAGCGATGGATCGTGGTTTTCGAGCCGGTATTGCCCATCTCGATCCGTACGGCATCGATGCTGGGGTTTTCGCCGCGGGCGAGGATCGCCAACCGAGCGGCTTGAACCACCGCTTTATTTACACCGCCGCGTGCCATGAGATCTCCAGGGTTTTGATGATGTGGTACGTACCACGTAAATACACATTGTACCATTCAATTTATAAAGTTAAATACTGAACGTAACTAACACGGGATATACTGGTATTACCCCGTGTGATGCACCCAGTACCGGTTTTTGACCCGTCAAAGCGGTATGAATTCAAGAGTTGACCCCATGACCGAGCTGGATCGTTACCTGCAAGCGGCGACGCGCGACAACACCCGTCGCAGCTATCGCGCAGCCATCGAGCATTTCGAAGTCACGTGGGGCGGTTTTCTGCCGGCCACCGGCGACAGCGTGGCGCGCTACCTGGTGGCCCATGCCGGAGTGTTGTCGATCAACACACTGAAACTGCGCTTGTCGGCATTGGCGCAGTGGCACAACAGCCAGGGGTTTGCCGATCCCACCAAGGCGCCAGTGGTGCGCAAGGTATTCAAGGGCATTCGCGCGTTGCACCCGGCCCAGGAAAAACAAGCCGAACCCTTGCAGCTTCAACATCTGGAGCAGGTGGTCAGTTGCCTGGAGCAAGAAGTGCAGACAGCCAGGGTCGCAGGCGACCGACCGGGTCTACTGCGGGCCAGGCGCGACATGGCCCTGATCCTGCTGGGCTTCTGGCGGGGCTTTCGCAGTGATGAGTTGTGCCGGCTCCAGGTGGAACACGTGCAGGCCAACGCCGGTTCCGGCATCAGTCTCTATCTGCCGCGCAGCAAGAGTGATCGCGACAACCTCGGCAAGACCTACCATACGCCGGCCTTGCAACGCTTGTGTCCGGTGCAGGCTTATATCGACTGGATTACCGAGGCAGCACTGGTGCGTGGGCCGGTGTTCCGTGGCATCGACCGCTGGGGGCATCTGGGCGAGGAGGGATTGCACGCCAACAGCGTGATTCCGTTATTGCGTCAGGCGTTGGCGCGGGCAGGTATTGCCGGCGAGCTTTATACCAGCCACTCCTTGCGTCGCGGTTTTGCCACCTGGGCGCATCAGAGTGGCTGGGACCTGAAGTCGCTGATGAGCTATGTGGGTTGGAAGGACATGAAGTCGGCCATGCGTTACATCGAGGCCAGTCCGTTCCTCGGCATGGCGCGCATCACGGAAAAGCCCGTGTCACCCTAGATACCGTTTTCTTCTATTAATACCGCTGGCTAATAGCGAAAGCCAATCAGCAGCATCAGGTTTGCCAATGAGCCAACCGTCCGTCGAGTGGGTAAAGTTCTCTCCATCAACTTCTTAACCCCTGACGGAGAGTCAACGATGCCTATCATCAACAGCCAAGTTAAACCCTTCAAAGCTGACGCATTCAAAAATGGCGACTTCGTAAAAGTCTCGGACGCTGACCTCAAAGGCAAGTGGTCTGTGGTGTTCTTCTACCCGGCCGACTTTACCTTCGTCTGCCCGACTGAACTGGAAGACCTGGCCGACAACTACGACGCGTTCCAGAAGCTGGGCGTCGAGATCTACAGCGTTTCCACCGATACCCATTTCGCCCACGCTGCCTGGCACAACACTTCGCCAGCCATCGGCAAGATCCAGTACACCATGATCGGCGACCCGACCCACGCCATCTCCCGCAACTTCGACGTGCTGATCGAAGAAGCAGGCCTGGCTGACCGTGGCACCTTCGTGATCAACCCTGAAGGCCAGATCAAGATCGTTGAACTGAACGACGGTGGTGTAGGCCGTGACGCTTCCGAGTTGCTGCGCAAGATCAAGGCTGCCCAGTACGTCGCCGCTCACCCAGGCCAGGTTTGCCCGGCCAAGTGGAAAGAAGGCGAGGCCACTCTGGCACCGTCCCTGGACCTGGTCGGCAAGATCTAAGTCTGTGACGCGCTTCATCAGGGCGGACTTCCGCACCTTCTAAGCAAGCTGCACCGCCCAATAAAAACGCCCGGGCGAGATTCGCTCGGGCGTTTTTTTGTCTCAAGAATTCAAGGAAATCGCCCGTATGTTGGACACCAATCTTAAAGCCCAGTTGAAATCGTACCTGGAACGGGTCACCCAGCCGATCGAGATCGTTGCTTCCCTCGACGACGGTGCGAAATCCCAGGAAATGCTCGAACTGTTGAAAGACGTTGCCAGTCTTTCCACCCAGATTACTTTGCTCGACAACGGCGATGATGCACGCAAGCCGTCGTTCTCGATCAATCGCCCGGGCGCCGATATCAGCCTGCGTTTCGCCGGCATCCCGATGGGCCACGAATTCACGTCCTTGGTGCTGGCCTTGCTGCAAGTCGGCGGCCACCCGTCCAAAGCCAGTGTCGAAGTGATCGAACAGATCCGCTCGCTCAAGGGCGAGTTCAACTTCGAGACTTACTTCTCGCTGTCCTGCCAGAACTGCCCGGACGTGGTCCAGGCACTGAACCTGATGGCGGTACTGAACCCGAACATTCGCCACGTCGCCATTGACGGTGCATTGTTCCAGGCCGAAGTCGATGAGCGCCAGATCATGGCGGTCCCAAGCATCTACCTCAACGGTGTGAACTTCGGCCAGGGTCGGATGGGCCTGGAGGAAATCCTCGCCAAGATCGACACCAGCGGCATCGAACGCCAGGCCGAGAAGATTAGCGCCAAGGATGCCTTTGACGTGCTGGTGGTCGGCGGTGGCCCGGCCGGTGCTTCGGCGGCGATCTACGCGGCCCGTAAAGGCATCCGCACAGGTGTCGCGGCTGAGCGTTTTGGTGGGCAGGTGCTGGATACCATGGCCATCGAGAACTTTATCTCGGTGCAGGAAACCGAAGGGCCGAAACTGGCCGTGGCCCTGGAAGAACACGTCAAGCAGTACGACGTGGACATCATGAACCTGCAACGCGCAGACAAATTGATCACTGGCAAAGAAGGTGAGTTGCACGTAGTCCACTTCGCCAGCGGCGCGAAGCTCAAGGCCAAGACCGTGATCCTCGCAACCGGCGCACGGTGGCGTGAAATGAACGTGCCGGGTGAGCAGCAATACCGCAACAAAGGCGTTGCGTACTGCCCGCACTGCGACGGTCCGCTGTTCAAGGGCAAGCGCGTGGCGGTGATTGGTGGTGGTAACTCCGGCGTCGAAGCGGCCATCGACCTGGCCGGTATCGTGTCCCATGTCACGCTGCTGGAGTTCGACGTGCAGTTGCGTGCCGATGCGGTGTTGCAGCGCAAGTTGCACAGCCTGCCGAACGTCACCGTGATCACCAGTGCGCAAACCACTGAAGTCACCGGCGACGGCCAGAAGGTCAACGGTCTGCGCTACAAGGATCGTCAGAGCGATGAATTGCGCAGTGTGGAACTGGAAGGGATCTTTGTGCAGATCGGACTGCTGCCCAACACCGATTGGCTCAAAGGCACCATCGAGTTGTCGCCCCGTGGCGAGATCATCGTCGACGCTCGCGGTGAAACGTCGGTGCCGGGTGTGTTCGCCGCTGGCGACGTGACGACCGTGCCGTACAAGCAGATCGTGATTGCGGTGGGCGAGGGCGCTAAGGCTTCCCTGAGCGCTTTCGATCACTTGATCCGGACTTCCGCCCCGGCATAATCCCAGGCGCTGAAAACTCAAAACCCCATGAGTGATCATGGGGTTTTTTATTTTGCTTTATAACGGAGCTGGCTGAATGATCTCGACCCAGTAGGCGTCCGGGTCCTTGATGAACGCCAGGCTCTTCATGCGGCCATCGCTCAGGCGTTTCTGGAAATCGCAGCCCAGTGCTTCAAAGCGTTCGCAGGCGGCGACGATGTCCGGTACCGAGATGCAGATGTGGCCGAAACCGCGCGGGTCGGTGTTGCCATTGTGGTAGGCGAAATCCGCATCGTTCTCGGTGCCGTGGTTGTGGGTCAGCTCCAGGATGCCGGGGATCGATTTCATCCACTCGGTGCGCGCGGCGGCGTCGGCCGGGATCTGGTTCTTGTCCACCAGCGCCAGGAAATACAGGCTGAACTCGGCTTCCGGGAAGTCGCGCTTTTCCACCAGGGTAAAGCCCAGGATGCGTGTGTAGAAGTCCAGGGACTTGGTGATGTCCTTGACCCGCAGCATGGTGTGGTTGAAGACAAATTTCTGTGTAGCGGCGTCCGGTTGGGCGGTGACGCCGGGGAAGGTGTTCAATTCGTGCAGGCTCATGGGCCCTCCGGGAAATATGTGGGCTAACGAATGGCGACAATGATACGCAAGGGTTCGGACATCACCAAACCCAAACAGTCCGCTATTGCCTGACAGCCGGCCTGGGCCCAGACTTTACGGCTTGATCCTTGAGTGCCCATTGCAATGATTCGATTTCGTAACGTGCTGTTCATCCTGCTGAGCGTGTTTTCGCTGGCTGGCGTTGTTCGCGCCGATGCGCCAGTAATCACCTGGCCGGAAGGCTGGCAGGTCGAAGAAGTGCCTGAATCGGCGTCGGGAGTCAGTCGCCAGCGGGCGGTGAAAAATGATCAGAATGGATCGCCGCTCATGGTGATGGAACTGACCATGAGCCCGGTGCAAAGCGATCATCAGGTAAACCTCGAAGGCGTATTGCTGGAGATGCGCAAGTCGGTTCAAAAAGACTTCTTTCAGGGCGGGTATCAAAGTGTCTGCACGCGCATTCATTCGACTACCTTGAGTCGATTGGCAGCGCTGGAAACAACCTGCACCATCACGCAAAACGGCAGGCATGTGCTTTCGCAAACATTGGTGGCCGCAGTGGATGCCGATAAAGCCTATGTTCTTTCCTACGCAGGGCAGGCCGAGGCTTATAAGGCGAGCCAGGATGAAATAGACGCAGCCCGTAACAGCTTGAAACTTTAGTAAGCGACAGTGCTTTTTCGATGCATGAAGAAAATTTTAGATATCCAAATGGATTAAGCACAAAGTTGGTGGCAATCAGCTAATTGTGCGGTGTCCGCCTTCGGGTTTAGATGGCCCATGAAAAAGCCCTGCAAGAGCAGGGCTTTTTTTGTCGCCGCGAGAGTTAGCCGCGCAGCCAGGAATCAACGGTGGCTGCACCGTACTGTTCTTTCCAGGCTTTCAGGCCGCGGTGGTTGCCGCCCTTGGTTTCAATCAGCTCGCCGGTGTGCGGGTTCTGATAAACCTTGACCACACGGGCGCGGCGGGTTTTAGGTGCTGCCTGCTGCAGGCCGGATTTTGCCGGGTTAGGGTCGAGAATGGCGATGATGTCGCGCAGGCTCTTGCCATAGGTTTTCATCAAGCCCTGGAGCTTTTCTTCGAATTCGATTTCTTTCTTGAGCCCGGCATCGTTCTTCAGGGATTCCAACTGCTTGAGCTGTTCTTGAAGGGCCTTTTCGGCTGCACGAAATTCAGCGAGTCTGGACAATATCTTTACTCCAATAGTGTGTTTGGCTGATACCAACCGCAAACAAAGCTATAAGCCAAGAGCCTTGAAGCGACTCGGTGATAGTGGCTCACCTGCCAATTTAGCGCAGGCATGAAAAATTGTAGTAGTTAATTGGCCAAGAGTAAATCCTGTCTTTTTCTTCATGTAACGTCAGTAGTGTTTTGATTCAAATTGGTGCGGCTAATCGTTTGTTTTGGCGATTAAATTCGCGAGTTAATGGTCGCTTAATGCACTAATGAATTCCGCGCCGGGCATGGGTTTTCCGAACAGATAACCTTGCAGGAAGTTGACCTGGTGAACGCTCAGGTAATCACTCTGCTCACGGGTTTCGACACCTTCGGCCACCAGGGCAAGGTCGAGTTTGACCGCCAGTTCGATGATGCTGTCGAGGATGTGGCTCGACAGTGTGTCGACGCCGATCATGGCGACAAAACTCTGGTCGATTTTCAGAAAATCGACATTGAACTGCCGCAGGTAGCCAAGGCTTGAGTGGCCCGTGCCGAAGTCGTCGATGGCGATTTTCACGCCCAGTTCGCGAAGTTGCTCGAACAATTGCAGGGTAATGGCCGTGGGCTCGATCAGTTCACGTTCGGTCAGCTCCAGTACCAGATGGATCGAGCCCGGCTCGAAGGCATCGAGGAACTCGCGGCAATCCTTGACCAGTTCCAGGTCCTGGCAATGGCTGGCGGTGATGTTGATGCCAACGTGAAACGGCTTGTTGAAGCTGGCCGATTGCGGTGCGAGCAGGGCGGCGGTTTGTCGCATCAGCGAGCGGGTCATCGGTACGATCAGCCCGGAGTGTTCGGCAAACGGAATGAACAGATCCGGACGCACCAGGCCTTCCTTCGGATGTTGCCAGCGCATCAGCACTTCAGCGCCGGACCAGCTTTTGCTGTCGCCATGCACCACGGGCTGGAAATACGGAATGAACTCTTTGGCTTCCAGTGCCCGCTGCATTTCATAGGTGGGTGACGACGAGCGCTTTTGCAGGAAGTGACCGATTGCCCCGGCAATCACACCAAAGAAAATAAGCAGGCTGAACAGCGGTGGATATTCGCTGCTCATGTAGCGCCAGGTTTCGCCTTTGGGGAAACCGGCTTCCACGGCAAAAGCATAGTGCCCGGAGGTCAAACGACTTTGCGCAACGGGCAACTCGGGCGCAGCGCCCGTATGAAACTTGCCGTCGGCGGACAACCAGTCCGGGCCGACTTGCAGCAACAGCAAGGTCTTGCGGCCGATCAGGCGCAGGATATTGCTCAAGTGATAACCATCGATGGTCGTCAACGCGCCTTTTTTTCCTTCGCTCAGGCGGTACACCAGCAAGGCGGTGTTGGGCGTTACCGGATTGCCGCTCATGAGCCATAAGGCGCCCTGGGTGTAGTCACCGGGGTTGACCGTCTCCTGGTAGTCGCCGAACAGAGAGCTGCAATAGAGGTTGTTGTCCCACACCAGATTGGTTGAGCGCACGAAGGGGCGGCGGGTGACCTGCTCGCGCAGCGCCAGTTTGACGTCACTGCAACTTTGGCCCGCCAGCGGTATCAATTCACGAGCGGCCTGGGCGGTGCTGTCGAGCATCAGGTCGAACTGGCGAATCGCTTCTTCGGCGGTTTGCTGGGTGTCTTGTTGGAGCGCACGCCCTGCTTGCAGGTAAAGAATGGCAGCCCCCAGCAGTACCGGGAGCAATCCACTGATCAGGGTGACCGCAATTTTTTTTCTGCGACTGCGGGTTTTGGCTTTCAACGGCATTCGCGAATCCTGTCACGAAGAAATAAGGCTCTCAAATGATGGCAGGGCAAAACGCCTCCCATGAAGAGTTCGGGTATGGCCAATGATAGTTGGCCGTTGGCGGTTATGCGGCTCAACGCAAGTCAAGGCTTTCGGCCAGCTTGATAAAGGCCAGTGTCGCCGGTGATGCCTGGCGTCGATCGAGCACTGCCAGGCCGACCTGCCGCAACACTGCCGGCGACAGTGGTTTTTTCACCCAGCGGCGGTCAATCTGTTCGGGCAATGAACCTTCGGCAACCACCGTCACTGCGTCGCCACGAGCGACGACATCCAGGGTGCTGATCAACTGCGAGCAGCGATAACGGATGTTGGGCGTCAGTCGGGCCGCCGTGAACAGGCGTGAAACCAGCTCCGAAGAACCGGCCTCGGTCAGCACGAACGGGAAATCGCACAGGTCCTTCAGGCTCAGGCTGTCGTGAATCGCCAACGGGTGGCCGGCGGGCAGCAGCGCAACCATCTGGTCTTCGATCAGCGCGACCGTGTCGAAACGCTCCTCGGGCAATACCACAAAGCCGATGTCGATCCGTCGTTCCTCCAGCCACTGGAGCACTTGGCGGTCCGGGCCTTCGTCGATATGCACCTCGATGCCGGGATGGGCGGCGCGGTACTGCTGCAGAATCAACGGCAGCAATTTGATCGATGAGGTCGGGCCGAAGGAGCCGATGCGCAGCGTACCGCGTTTCATGCCCCGCGCATCGGCCGCTTCCTGGCGCAGGGTGTTGGCCAGGCCGAGCATCGCCCGGGCGCGCAGCAATAACTGCTGGCCAATGTCGCTCAGTTCGACCTGGGATTGATGGCGGCGCAACAGTTCGACACCCAACTCCAGTTCCAGGGACTTCAACGCATGGGACACCGCCGATTGGGAAATACCCAGGCGATTGGCCGCTGCCGTGAAACCGTGGAGTTCGGCCACCAGGGAGAAAATCTCCAGTTGAGTGAGGGTCATGAGTGTTTGCTCATTTTACGATGACTGGGTATTAGCCGAATGATACGGCATCTCTCCACTATCCGGTCCTGGAATCCATGACGATCTGCGAGCAAAGCCTGGCAAAACCCTCGGATTTGCCGGTGTATCTGAAACTGGCGGCGGTCACCATGGTGTGGGGTGGCACCTTCGTCGCCGGACGCTATCTGGCTGGTAGCCTCAGCCCGTTACTGGCGGCCAGCCTGCGGTTTCTCCTGGCCAGCCTGGCGTTGCTGCTGTTTATAAGCATGGCGCGCACACCGCTGGTCCGGCCCAACCCCCGGCAATGGCTGCAACTGTCATTGCTTGGCTTTTTCGGGATCTTTTTCTACAACCTGTGCTTCTTTTACGGCCTGCATTACATCAGCGCTTCACGGGCGTCCTTGATCGTGGCGCTGAATCCGGCGGTGATCGGCCTCGCTTCCTGGCTGCTGTTCAAGGAGCGTTTGAACCGGGCCAAAGTCGTCGGCATTGCAATCTGCATGGCGGGCGCGAGCATGGTGATCGTCAGTCGCGACCCGCAACTACTGGCCGGCGGTGCCGGTGCCTGGCTCGGCGATCTGCTGATTTTCGGCTGCGTCCTCGGCTGGGGTGTTTACTCGCTGTGCTCCAAAGAGCTGAACCACAGCCTGGGACCGGTGCAAACCGTGACCTGGTCGATCCTGCTGGGCACCGTCATGCTCTGGACCACCAGCATCGTGCGCGGAGAGGTGAGTGTCGCCGCGATCGCCCAACTGGGTACGCAGCAATGGTTGAGCCTTTTGTACCTGGGCGTGCTGGGATCGGCGCTGGCGTACATTGGCTACTACGACGGCATCCGCAAGATCGGCGCGACCCGTTCCGGGGTGTTCATTGCCTTGAACCCGTTGACGGCGGTGATCCTTGGCGCGCTGCTGCTGGATGAGCCGCTGACGCTGGCCATGTGCCTGGGTGGCGGGCTGATTCTGGCGGGGATTTTCCTCTGCAACAAACCCCTTGCGCGGGTATGGAAAAAGGGGATTTGATACAGAAGGCGGACAAACTGATTTACGCTGTGTAGAATCGGGTTACGCATACAATAATAATCGTCTTCTGGCAGCAGAAGCCTCGCCCGCAAGAGCCTTGGGTCGAAAATGAAGATATTCGGGTTTCAACTGATCTACGGTGACTTTCTCGCCCGCAGTGTGCGGGGTATCTCCTGTGCGCCACCCACCGGTCTCAGCATTGCTTACAACTAACCTTTGTTAATTGATAAAAAAATGATGAGGCGCCGACCATGGCAGATTTATACGAAAACCCAATGGGCCTGATGGGCTTTGAATTCATCGAGCTCGCATCGCCGACCCCGAACACCCTGGAACCGATCTTCGAGATCATGGGCTTCACCAAGGTGGCGACCCACCGTTCCAAGGACGTGCACCTGTATCGCCAGGGCGCGATCAACCTGATCCTCAACAACGAACCCCACAGCGTCGCCTCGTACTTCGCGGCCGAGCACGGTCCGTCGGTGTGCGGCATGGCGTTTCGCGTCAAGGATTCGCAAAAAGCCTATAAGCGTGCCCTGGAACTCGGCGCCCAGCCGATCCACATCGAAACCGGCCCGATGGAGCTGAACCTGCCGGCGATCAAAGGCATCGGTGGTGCGCCGCTGTACCTGATCGACCGTTTCGGCGAAGGCAGCTCGATCTATGACATCGACTTCGTGTTCATCGAAGGCGTCGACCGCCATCCGGTCGGTGCCGGCCTGAAGATCATCGATCACCTGACCCACAACGTGTATCGCGGTCGCATGGCCTACTGGGCCAACTTCTACGAGAAGCTGTTCAACTTCCGCGAAATCCGCTACTTCGACATCAAGGGTGAATACACCGGCCTGACCTCCAAGGCCATGACCGCACCCGATGGCATGATCCGCATCCCGCTGAACGAAGAGTCGTCCAAGGGCGCCGGCCAGATCGAAGAGTTCCTGATGCAGTTCAACGGCGAGGGCATCCAGCACGTTGCGTTCCTGTCCGATGATCTGCTCAAGACTTGGGACCACCTGAAAAGCATCGGCATGCGCTTCATGACCGCGCCGCCGGAAACCTACTACGAAATGCTCGAAGGCCGTTTGCCGAACCACGGCGAGCCGGTGGGCGAACTGCAGGCGCGGGGCATTTTGCTGGACGGTTCGTCCGATTCGGGCGACAAGCGTCTGCTGTTGCAGATCTTCTCGGAAACCCTGATGGGGCCGGTGTTCTTCGAGTTCATCCAGCGCAAGGGCGACGACGGTTTCGGCGAAGGTAACTTCAAGGCGCTGTTCGAATCCATCGAGCGTGACCAGGTTCGTCGTGGTGTGTTGTCCACTGACTGATCCAAAGTAAAAAACCGGTCGTTGACCGGTTTTTTTTGATCAAAAGATCGCAGCCTTCGGCAGCTCCTACATGGTTTGCATTCCCTGTAGGAGCTGCCGAAGGCTGCGATTTTTTGCGTTAAGGTCTGCGCTGGCGGACCAGATGCTTGAACCCTTCGAACACCAGCACCAACACGGCCATCCAGATCGGGATGTAGGTCAGCCATTCGCCGGCCTTGATACTCTCCCCAAGCAACAACGCCACGCCCAGCAGCAACACCGGTTCGACATAGCTCAACAAGCCGAACAGGCTGAACGGCAGCAGGCGACTGGCAATGATGTAGACCACCAGTGCCGAGGCGCTGATCACGCCGAGCATCGGGATCAACAGCGACAACCATGGATGCTGTTCAAACACTCCGAAACCTTGCGCGCCGCTCTGGACGAACCAGAACGCTACCGGCAGCGTCAATGCCATGTCCAGCCATAACCCGCCGAGGTTGTCCGCCGCCAGCCGTTTGCGCAGGACGAAGTAGGTCGGATAGCCAATGCAGACCAGCAAGGTCGCCCAGGAAAAACCACCGACCTGATACACCTCGTTGACCACCCCCAGGCAGGCGAACACCACCGCGACTTTTTGCAGATAGGACAGGCGTTCGCCGTAGGCCAGGCGACCGGTCAGGACCATGGTCAGCGGCAGCAGGAAATAGCCGAGTGATACGTCGAGGCTGTAGCCGTTCAACGGCGCCCACATGAACAGCCACAGCTGCACACCGAGCAGGGCAGAGGAGGCGATCAACGCGCCCATCAGTTTCGGATTGGCCTTGGCGCGCCGAACGATCTCCAGCACGCGTTTCCACTCCCCGGACACCACCATGAACACGGTCATGCACGGGACAGTCAGCAGCATGCGCCAACCGAAGATTTCCACGCCGCTCAAGGGGGTGAGCAGCGACGTGTAGTAATACATGACGGCAAACAGCACCGAGGCTGAAACCGATAGAGCGATACCTTTAGACAAGCTGTCCTCGCGAGGTTGAAGGTGAAACGGGGTGCGGAGGATACGTGGTTTTAGCGTCGAATATTGACCAATCAATCAACACGGTCCAACTGTAGGAGCGAGCCTGCTCGCGATAGCGATCTTTCAGCCAACATCTCTGTTGAATGTAGTACCGCTATCGCGAGCAGGCTCGCTCCTACAATGGGTTCTGTGTTGATTCAGGGAGTGCGCGGTGTACGCCCCGACACAAAATGGCTCACATCATTGAACCCCGGTGTCGACGCATGCCCCGGTGTCACCAGCGAATCGATGAACACCTCGTCCTCGGCCGTGATCTTCACCGCCTGCGCCTTAGTGTAGGCGTCCCACTGCGCTTCGGTACGCGGCCCGACAATGGCCGAGGTCACGGCGCTGTTGTTCAGCACCCAGGCAATCGCGAACTCGACGATGCCCACACCGCGCTCCTGGGTGTATTGCTGGATTTGCTGGGCGATGCGCAGGGACTCGACGCGCCATTCGGTTTCCAGGATGCGTTTGTCCTGGCGCCCGGCCCGGCTGTTGGCATCAGGTTTTACATCCGGTGCGTATTTGCCGCTGAGCACCCCGCGCGCCAGCGGGCTGTAGGGCACCACGCCAAGGCCGTAGTTTTGCGCCGCGGTGATCTGCTCGGTTTCAGCCTGGCGGTTGACGATGTTGTACAGCGGCTGGCTGATCACCGGCCGGTCAACGCCGAGCTTGTCGGCCATGCGAATGACTTCGGCGATGCGCCAGCCACGGTAGTTGGACAGGCCCCAGTAACGGATCTTGCCCTGGCGGATCAAGTCGCCGATGGCCGATACCGTGACCTCCAGCGGCGTATTGTGGTCTTCGCGATGCAGGTAATAGATGTCCAGATAGTCGGTGCCCAGGCGCGTCAGGCTGGCATCGATGCCGTTGAACAGATGCTTGCGGCTCAGGCCGCTGCGGTTGGGGACGCCGTCCACGGGACCGAAGCCGACCTTGGTGGCCAGTACCCATTCATGGCGACGGCTGGCGATGGCCTCGCCGACGATCTCCTCGGAACGGCCGTTGGTGTAGACGTCGGCGGTGTCGATGAAGTTGATGCCCTGGTCCCAGGCCTTGTCGATGATTCGCAGGGAATCTTCGGCGCTGGTCTGTTCGCCGAACATCATGGTGCCCAGGGTCAGGGTGGACACCTGCAGACCCGAATGACCCAGCGTGCGGTAGCTCATGAGCAAATCCTTTTACCAGTGGGAAAGGCTCAATCAGATACCAGAACCATTGCCGGGAGCAAACGCAAATCTCAAACACACTCCAATCAACTGTAGGAGTGAGCCTGCTCGCGATGACGGAGTATCAGCCAACATCCATGTTGACTGTGAAACCGCTATCGCGAGCAGGCTCGCTCCTACAGGGGAAGTGGGTGGTGATCAGGCGCGCAGCGTACGGGTCATGCGCAGTGCCAACAGACTGCCGCAGACAATCACACCCGCCAACAGGTACAACGCCGCATCGGTCGAACCGGTGCTGTCCTTGACCCAACCCACCAGGTACGGGCTGAGGAAGCCGGCCATCTGCCCCATCGAGTTGATCAGCGCCAGGCCGCCAGCCGCGGCGCCGGCACTGAGCAGGGCGGTCGGCACCGGCCAGAACATCGGCAGGCCGGTGAGGGCGCCCATGGTGGCGATGGTCAGGCCGAGAATCGCGATGGCCGGGTTGGCGGCGAAGTTCACCGCGATCAGCAGACCCAGTGCCCCCATCAGCATCGGCACCACCAAATGCCAACGACGTTCCTGGCGCAGGTCCGCCGAACGGCCCACCATCAGCATGAACACCGCAGCCAGCAGGTACGGAATCGCACTGAGCCAGCCGATCACCAGGTTATCGCTGAAGCCCAGGTTCTTGATGATCGATGGCAACCAGAAGTTGATTGCGTACACGCCACTCTGGATGCAGAAGTAGATCAGGCCGAAAGCCCAGATCGCCGGGTTCTTGAACACCGCCAGCAGCGAATCGGTCGTGGTTTTCGGCTTGTTCGCCAGATCTTCGGCGTGGTCGGCTTCCAGCACCGAGCGCTCGAACGGGGTCAGCCACTTGGCGTTCGCATAGCTGTCGCTGAGCAGGAAGTAAGCCAGCGCACCGAGGATGACGGTGGGAATGCCTTGCAGGAGGAACATCCACTGCCAGCCAGCGAGACCACCCTGGCCTGTGCCGAAGTGGTTGAGAATCCAGCCGGAGAACGGGCTGCCGAGCAGGCCGGAGACCGGGATCGCCGACATGAACAAGGCCATGATGCGGCCACGGCGGAAGGTCGGGAACCACTGCGAGAGATACAACACCACGCCCGGGAAGAACCCGGCTTCGGCCGCGCCGGTGAACAGGCGCAGGGTATAGAACTCGGTCGGCGTGGTGACGAACAGCAGGCAGGTCGACAGGCTTCCCCAGGTAATCATCATCAGCGCGATCCAGCGCCGTGGGCCGAATTTGGTCAACGCCAGGTTGCTTGGCACGCCGCACAGCACGTAACCGATAAAGAAGATGCCGGCGCCGAGGCCGTACACGGTCTCGCTGAACTTCAGCGCGTCGAGCATCTGCAGTTTGGCAAACCCAACGTTCACCCGGTCGAGGTAGTTGAACAGGTAGCAGATGAAAATGAAGGGGATCAAGCGCAGGGTGATGCGCTTGTAGACGGCGTTTTTGTCGTCAGCGATGGCGTCGGACGCTACGGCGCTCTGTGTCATGGCGGCTCTCTCTTTATTATGATTTTTTGCGATGCAAAGGGTAACGTTGATCGCCCCCAGAGTCTCGACCACCCTCAGGGTGGCTGTCTTTGTGCCTGAGCACAGGGTTTGCAACCAAGGCCTGTGCGGGTGAACAACCCGTTCCATCACTGTCTTCAAGGATCACTTGCATGTTCGAACTCGATCACGACCTGGCCCAGGACATCGTCGACCGGGCGATGGCCATCCTGCCGTACAACGTCAATGTCATGGACAGCCAGGGCTTGATCCTGGGCAGCGGCGAGCCGGAGCGGGTCAACACCCGGCATGAAGGCGCGCAACTGGTCTTGGCCAATGGCCGGGTGGTGGAGATCGATGCGCAGACGGCGATTCATCTCAAGGGCGTGCAGCCGGGCATCAACCTGCCGCTGATGCTCGATCAGCGCCTGATCGGCGTACTGGGTATCACTGGCGAACCCGAGCAACTGCGCACCTACGCCGAGCTGGTGCGCATGACCGCCGAAATGCTGGTGGGCCAGCGCAATCAGCAGGCCGAACAGCAATGGCGGCGCCAGCGCTGCGATGACCTGCTGGCGTTGTTGCTCAGCGAAGCCGGGGATGCTCCGCGACTGGTCGATGAAGCGCAGCAGTTGGGCCTCAAGCCCCAGATGACCCGGGTGCCGTACCTGTTCGAACTGGGCCTGGAGCACGCTCCGGGGCAAACCGTCGAGGCACTCAGCGCCTGGTTGACGAGCCGTCACCCCGACAGTTGGTGCGTGAGCTCGGCCAAGACCTCGTTGCTCTGGTGCCGGCCGGCGAGCCAGACGGTGGAGAACGAGCGCTTGCTGGACAAGCTCGACGGCCTGGGCTGGAACATCCTGCGCATTGCCGTGGGTGGGCAGGCCGATGGCCTTTCGGGCTTGCGTCGCTGCTATCGCCGGGTCGGTGACTTGCTGGCCTACGGGCGCGAAGTGTTGCCGCGCTCCCGATTGCTGACGCTCAATCGCTATCGGCTGCCGGTGATGCTGTGGCGCCACCGCAACGACGACGCCCTCGACGAATTGCTCAATCCGCTGCGCAAGGTTATTGCCAAGGACAACAACGGTCAGCTGTTGGCAACCCTGCGCAGCTGGTGCGAACACGATGGCCAGAGCCAGGCCTGCGCCGATGCACTGGGCATCCACCGCAACAGCCTGCGCTATCGCATGGAACGGATTGCCGAGCTGAGCGGGGTTGATCCGTTGCGGCTGGACGGCATGCTGGCGTTGTATCTGGGTGTGCAATTGCTGCCCCAGACAGACACTAGCCTGTGAGCCAGGCAATGCCCCTGTAGGAGTGAGCCTGCTCGCGATGGCGGCGTATCAGTCAGCATTGATGTCGCTGACACTCCGCCATCGCGAGCAGGCTCGCTCCTACAGGGAATGCGTTCCTCCACGGGCTTTGTGGAAATGAACAATAATCCTCAACACCGCTTGTGCAGCGGCCCGGCGTTATTGTTCATGGCGGCTGGCAGCATGTGGGCATTGGAACTGGAGAATTCCCATGAAAATCGTGATCGCCCCCGACTCGTTCAAGGACAGCCTCAGCGCCCAAGGCGTGGCCGATGCCATTGCATTGGGATTGGCCCAGGTCTGGCCTGATGCCCAATTGATCAAATGCCCGATGGCCGACGGCGGGGAAGGGACTGTCGAGTCGATCCTGGCGGCGTGCGATGGCGAACTGCGCCGCAATGAGGTGCGCGGGCCTTTAGGGGCTACGGTGAATGCAGCCTGGGGCTGGTTGCCCCAGAGCCACACCGCGATCATCGAAATGGCCGAGGCCAGCGGTTTGCAATTGGTCCCGGTGGCGCAACGGGATGCGTGCATCAGCAGCACCTTCGGGACCGGGCAATTGATCCGCGCCGCACTGGATGCCGGTGCACAACGGGTGATCCTGGCGATTGGCGGCAGCGCGACCAATGACGGCGGCGCCGGTGCCATGCAGGCCTTGGGCGTGAAACTCCTCGACTTCCAGGGGCAGACGCTGTCACCGGGCGGCCTCGCCCTAACGCAGTTGGCCCGTGTTGACCTGGGCGAGATTGATCCGCGCCTGGCCCAGGTGCGCTTCGACATCGCCGCCGACGTCAACAATCCTCTGTGCGGCCCCCACGGTGCCTCGGCGATCTTCGGCCCGCAAAAAGGCGCCTCGCCCGTGCAGGTCGAGCAACTGGACCGCGCCCTGGGGCACTTTGCCGACCATTGCGCGCAAGCCTTGAACAAGGACGTGCGCGACGAGCCGGGCAGTGGCGCGGCGGGCGGCCTGGGGTTTGCTGCCAAGGCGTTCCTCGGTGCGCAATTCAAGGCGGGCGTTGAAGTGGTAGCCGAACTCGTGGGCCTGGCCGACGCCGTTGCAGGCGCCGACCTGGTGATCACCGGTGAAGGGCGTTTCGATGCGCAAACCCTGCGCGGCAAGACGCCCTTTGGTGTGGCGCGGGTCGCCCGGGAACACGGCGTGCCGGTCATCGTCATCGCCGGTACGTTGGGCGAGGGCTATCAGGCACTGTACGAGCATGGCAT
Organism: Pseudomonas sp. GL-RE-26; assembly: GCF_019956275.1. Taxonomy (NCBI): domain Bacteria; kingdom Pseudomonadati; phylum Pseudomonadota; class Gammaproteobacteria; order Pseudomonadales; family Pseudomonadaceae; genus Pseudomonas; species Pseudomonas sp. GL-RE-26. The sequence continues at coordinate 13,542 of NZ_JAHBDI010000028.1, read as the reverse complement.
CGACGCTGCGTTTGCCCTGGCGAGCGGGCCGATGACCCTTGAGCAGGCCTGCGCCGAGGCGCCGCGTTTGCTGCGTGAGCGGGCGACCGATGTGGCGCGGGTCTGGCGGGTGGCCAGCCGGTAAACGTTTGAACACCACAAAACCTGTAGGAGTGAGCCTGCTCGCGATGGCGGTGTATCAGTCAGCATTGATGTTGACTGACAGTCCGCTATCGCGAGCAGGCTCGCTCCTACAGGTTCATCCATTCCTACTCAGGCGGGTCAATCTGATCCAGCACCCGGTTCGCCGTGATCTCCGCCAGCATCACGCTGTTGGAAATCCCCAGCAGCGCATTGCGCGATCCCCCATCCAGATGATCCACCAACTGATGGACCATCACGTCGACTGACGCCAGCGTTTCCACCAGGTAAACCACCAGGGTTTCGGTCGTCACTTCAGGGTTCACGGTAAACAGTGAACCGGGGGTGGCAGCTGTGCGCAAGTTAGTCGACCGGCAAGGAAAGCAAAACCGGCGCGCCCGAGGACGCCAAGCGCACAGCTACCATCAAGCGCAGGCAAAAACCTGACTGATGATGCTTGTGCGACCGCTTTACCTTAGCCGGGCGACTAAACCCGATCACTGATGAGCAGTGACGCGAATCAAGTTACCGATGGCCCCCCAGGCGCACAAGCCGGCGGATTCTGGCGTAAGCGTAGGCAATGGCGCAAGGTCCTGTGGCTTTCATGAAGTAACCTTAAACACCATTAAACAAGTGCTGGCAAGGTGCCGTATTGCGCGATTTGAGATAGGGTTGTCGCCAGGAATACGCGCGACAGGAGAACGCCATGCGCTACTCAGCCTTGACCCAACGAATCGCCGGTGACGGAGCGGCGGCCTGGCAGATTCACGATCGAGCGCTGGCGCTGCGCGAGCAGGGTGTCGATGTCTTGCTGCTGTCGATCGGCGACCCGGACTTCGACACCCCACAACCCATCGTGCAGGCGGCCATCAACAGCTTGCTGGCCGGCGACACTCACTACCCGGCGGTGCGCGGCAGCCAGGGTTTGCGCGACAGCATCGCCCGGCATCATCGCCAGCGCAGTGGCCAGGCAGTGGATGCGCAGCACGTGATCGTCTTCCCCGGGGCGCAGTGCGCGGTGTATTCGGTCGTGCAATGCCTGCTCGATCCGGGGGACGAAGTGCTCGTCGCCGAACCTATGTACGTGACCTACGAGGGCGTGTTCGGTGCCTGCGGGGCGAAAGTGGTGCCGGTGCCGGTGCGTTCGCAGAATGGCTTTCGGGTCGATCCGGCGGATGTCGCGGCACTGATCACACCGAACACCCGCGCGATGTTGCTCAACAGTCCGAACAACCCCTCCGGCGCCAACCTGCCGCTGACGACCTGGAAAGCGCTGGCCGCATTGTGCATTCGCCACGACCTGTGGTTGATCAGCGACGAGGTGTACAGCGAGTTGCTGTTCGAGGGCGAACACATCAGCCCCGCGAGTTTGCCGGGCATGGCCGAGCGCACGGCGACCATCAACAGCCTGTCGAAATCCCATGCCATGAGTGGTTGGCGGGTGGGTTGGGTGATCGGGCCGCATTCCCTGTGTGAACATTTGGTGAATCTGTCGTTGTGCATGTTGTTCGGCATTCCGGATTTCATCCAGAACGCCGCGCAATTGGCGCTGGATGAAAACCTGCCGCACGTGGCGCAGATGCGAGAGGAATATCGCCAGCGTCGCGACCTGGTGTGCGCCAGCCTGGATCTGTGCCCTGGCATCCGGGCGATTCGCCCCGATGGCGGCATGTTCGTGATGGTCGACGTGCGCCAGACCGGGTTGTCGGCCCAGCATTTTGCCGAGCGACTGCTGGACGGCTATGGCGTGTCGGTGCTGGCCGGGGAGGCCTTCGGGCCAAGTGCGGCCGGGCATATTCGCATCGGCCTGGTGGTGGACCGGCCGAAGCTGGCGGATGCCTGCCGACGTATCGTGATGTGTGTAACGAACATGCTTGAAGGGCGGCGGGCCTGAGTTTTTTTACTTCGGCTTGAGCGTCCCATTGCCCGTTTCAATCTCGTTTAAACGCACTGCATCGTGCAAAAAAAAGCGCGGGTACCTGTCAACTTTGACAGTATCGCGTTGTAAAAAACTGCCGTTTAATTCGCTCAAGGTCCAGTTACCGAGCAGAGCGAAGGGACAGTGTTGTGCTTACCCGATGTCTCGATCTGCCAGACAGGCTTGGTGGCCATTGCGTGCGCAAGGGTCGAAGTGTTGTTCATGGGAGAACGATGTCATGGCGAGTCAAGACAGCAAGCAATCATTAGCCGCATGGAGTCAACGTGTACCCGGGCGCAATGGCCCATTGGCGTTCGACGAGCCGGATGTCAGTACTGTAACGATGCCCGGAAACCCGCCAGGCCTGTTCCCTCGGGCGTCACTGGATGCCGGAATCGGACTGGAGATTAAAGCCTGGGCAACGCTACCAACTGATGACGGTGAAATTGAAAGCGTGATACTCCAGATTGCGCGGCCTGGCAGTGATGAATACGAAGATGTTGCAACTGTCACCTACACCCACGGTACGTCGACTTTCCCTTTGCCGATCACCCTCCCGGCTGCATTTTTGTTGAAGCCTGAAAACGAGGGGGCATTCAATATCCGCTACGAGCATGTGAACTGGGTCGGGACGTCTGCCTGGTCGGTAGATGTACCGGTCTTTATCGACAAGACCCCGCCCAACGGTACAGCGGCACCTGACAAGATTACATTTTCAATTGCACCGCCCTTTACTGAGGACAAACTTGCCGGGTTGACGGACGTTGATGGCACCATCCCCGTCTGGGCCGGGGCTGCGCAAGGCGACAGGGTGGCCTTTGCCTGGATGAAGGACCGGCTACCCGAAGACCCGAACGATATTGTTCCGATTGCCGTGGTCGAGTTGGGGCCGGACCGAAAGGTGAAGTTCCCGGTTGCGCTCATTCGCTCACTGGGTGACGGTGGGTTCTGTGGTGGCTATACCATTTTCGACAAGGCGGGTAACCGCAGCAGGATTTCGTTGTATGACTTGATCCCCGTTGCGCTAGGCACCCTTCCGCCAACGCCCTACCCCGCACCGAGTGTGCCGGAAGCGGTCCCCAAAGGTTATGTCGATCGAAACGACGCGCTTCAGGGTGTTCACGTCGAGTTCGCCAGCATTCTGCATGCGAAGAGCACCGATGAGGTCGAGATCATCTGGAATGGGGTAGCGTTGGATTATAAGACGCCGGTCGGTTCTAGCCCAGGTAATACCATCAGTATCGGTGTGAGCTGGGTACACATGCGTGACCAGTACGGCGCCGCGACCGGAGCTGTTTCCACCCCCATTGAATACAAGTTGTACCGCGGCATACTCGAACTGGGTGGTGCGTCCGGCACGGTGATGGTCAATTTCGAAACCACAGGCCCTGGCAATCCCGATCCGTGGCCTGGCAACCCGTTGCTGCTGCCGCTGGATGTGTTTGGTAAATCAAACGTTGCCAACAAATTGGTTGCCAGTGATGAGGACGAGCTCATCGAAGCGGTGATCGAACTGGTCGATCCAATTGCCGATGGCGACAAATATCAGGTGCTGTGGAATGGTGTTCCAATCGGCGCCCCCTATGTGATTAATATCGCCAACGATACCGCCGGCGACGAGATTCGAATCGAACTGGATTGGGACGTGATCCGCCGGCAAGGCAACAATCCGAAAATGCCGGTGACGTACTCCCTGTCCAATCCTGCCATCGCCAACCCTCAAGAGCCAAAGGACCCAACCGAGGTTGGAATCGAGTTTCTGACGGTGAACTTGCCGGTTGCCCAGCCACAACATCTCATCAACGGCAGATTGACCTGTCGATCGCTGCATACAGAAGGCGGCAAGATGGGCTTCCAATACCTTATTCCAGCCAGCGACTATCTCAAGGAAGGGATGATGGTGAGCGTGGAGTGGAAAGCCTACACCACATATGCCAACCCTCAACCCGTGCCGGGAGCCGGCAAGACCGCAACGCTTGGTCCTGTCACGGCCGAGCAGGAAGCCAACGGCTTGATGTGGCTGATCGAGCCCTATGACACGCACCTGTTACCGACCTGGGGAGGCCCCACTGATCAGGAAGGCAAGGGCGAAGTGATTTACACCCTTGTTGTCGACAGCGTACCCGTGCCATCGCCAGCATCAGACACGCGGGTGGTGCTCTCGGCGGGATCGGGAACTTGTGTCATTCCGTGAAGTGAAAACAGGCAGGAGCAAACCCTCGGTGATCCGTGTCATGGGGCACGGACCCATCGCTTTGATTCGGCGATGGGCGTCGAAACCGGTGGTAAAAAATCCTACAGGATCTTAAGGATACTCCCGCATTTCAATCAGTTGTTACTGGATATTCTGCGTCGTCTTTGTAGTTCGGATCATCACAGCCTGTAGGGCTGATCCGGGCTTTCTTCGTCCAGAAATCATGGAGCCTGTTATGGCTGGCACGCGTTTGTTCACCTTGAGCCCCCTGTCTCAAATCTTGAAACTGTTGTCCTTCGCTCCGCTGATGTTACTCGGCGAGCACGCTGTATCAGCGACTCGCACGGTCAATGCAACAACGCTCGGCATCGATGGCAGCGCTGCGTTCGACAGTTATCGATTGATCAACGCCGCCACGTTGAATGCCAACGGCGCCCGGACACAAGATATTAGAGTCAGCAGTGGTTCCAACTTGAACCTGACCGGCAGTCAAGTGCAGGGCACTGGAACCAACAATGGCATTCATCTGGATGCAGGCACCGCCACCATTACCGGCAGCGCTATCAGCAGCGACCGGATCGGCCTGGTACTCAGTCACGATGCCGCCAACACCAGAGGCTCTGTCGTGCAAGTGAACAGCAGCACCATCTCCGGTGGGCAAAACGGAGCGACGGTCAATGCCATGAGCACACTGACACTGACCGGCAGTACGGTGACGGGGGGCAGCGCAGCGGGCTTGCGTTTGTTCAATGGTACGGTCAATGCCAATGACAGCACCATTGTCGGTGCCAAGAACGGTGTTCAAATCAATTTCGATCCGGCGATTGATGCCCCCGGCACGCTGAATCTCAGAGGCTCTCACGTCATCGGGCGTGACGGCTCGGCCATTATTGTCGACCCGCTGAGCACTGGGACCGTATCGGCCAATATCGCCGTACTCGATGGCTCGACCCTGACGGGCAGCAATGGCGTATTGATGGAAGTCGTCAGGGGCGCCGAAGGCAATCTGCGTGTAGGTAACAGTCATCTGGTGGGCGATATCGTTGCCGATGGCAGCAGCACCGCCAATGTAACCCTGGAAAACTTCGCCACCCTGACCGGACGCCTGGAAAACGTGCAGAACCTGGCGGTCAACAGCGATGCCCGATGGATAATGGTCGGCGATGGCAGTGTTGAAAACCTGGCCTTGAATGGCGGCGGGGTGCAGTTCGGCAACCCTGGGGAATTCTTCAAGCTCTCTGTGGGAACGTTGTCGGGGGAGGGCGGTACGTTTTACATGCACCACGACTTCACCACCGGCCAGGTCGATACCCTTACGGTCACCGGCAACGCCAGCGGCAACCATGTGATAGCGCTCGACAGCAGCGGCACTGAACCGCAGGCTCCGGCATCGACCGCAGTCGTCCATATCGGCTCGGGGGATGCGACGTTCAAACTGGCCGGCGGTGCTGTCGACCTTGGTGCGTTTTCCTACGACCTGATCAAGCAGGGCGACAACGACTGGTTTCTGAATACGGCTACAAAAACCATCAGCCCGGGTACTCAATCGGTGATGGCGCTGTTCAATGCCGCGCCTACTGTCTGGTACGGTGAACTGAGCACTTTGCGCAGTCGCATGGGCGAAGTACGCATGGACAACGGCAAGGCCGGTGGATGGATTCGGGCCTATGGCAACAAGTTCGATGTCAGCGCCAGTTCTGGTGTGGCCTACCAGCAAACCCAGCAGGGGTTGTCGTTCGGTGCCGATGCTCCCTTGCCGTTGGGTGACGGGCAGTGGTTGGTGGGGCTGCTGGGTGGTTACAGCAAGTCCGACCTGAACATGGCCCGTGGCTCCAGTGGCACGGTTGATAGCTACTATCTGGGTGCCTACACCACCTGGCTGGATGAGCCGAGCGGGTACTATTTCGACGGCGTGCTCAAGTTCAACCGCTTCCAGAATGAGTCCGACGTACGACTCAGCGACGGCACAAAAGCCAAAGGTGATTACAACAACAATGGCGTCGGTGCGTCGCTCGAATTCGGCCGGCATATCAAGTTGGCCGACGATTACTTTGTCGAGCCTTTTACCCAGCTTTCGGGTGTAGTCGTCAAGGGTGCCAGTTACAACCTGGACAACGGCATGTCCGCCGAGGGTGATCGCGCGCGCTCCTTGCTCGGCAAGGTCGGTGCCACAGCCGGACGCAATTTCAATCTGGGTGAAGGCAAAGTCGTGCAACCGTACCTGCGGGCGGCTTATGTGCATGAGTTCGCCGAGAACAACGATGTCGAGGTCAACAACAACCCGTTTAAAACCGATCTTTCGGGCTCCCGTGGTGAGCTGGGAGCGGGGGTCGCCATGACCCTGACCGACAAGGTCTCGGTGCACGCCGATTTTGATTACAGCAACGGCGACAAAATCGAGCAGCCTTGGGGTTTCAACGTTGGTGCGCGTTACAGCTGGTAATTGAACCTCTGAAGTAGCCAGCCATTACTGCCGAGTGCCGTCATTGATGACGGCACTCGGCGCTCCCGAAAACGGAGCTGAGTGTTGATTGCGCTCGGGGCTCTTTGACTCTGCGAGTCTCCAGCGTTCGGCACTCGGCGCAGGAGATATCCATGTCATCAGAGCAAACCGTTGTGCCGCTGCCGCCACCGACCACAGTCCCTGCTCCCTTGAGCAATGTCGTGGGCGGGGAAACCAATCTGTTGCACCGAACGGCCTGGAGTGACCCGAACAATCCACTCAAGGTGTGCTTCGATCCATGGGAAAACTCGCAACCGTCCGTGGGGGATCCGGAGTCAGTCCAGATCCTCCTCAATGACGTTGAAATCGGCCGCAAGGAGTGGACCGCACCCATCCCCCCCAGCGATCTTTTTGTTGCCATCAGCGAAGACAAGCTCCCCTCGGGTGTACACGAACTTCGCTATATCGTGACGATCTGGAGTGGGACGCCTCATGAGTCGGATCCACTCGTGATCACCGTTGATAAAAACGGGCCATTGCTCAATCCATCCAGTGCATTTGTTTTTCCTTCTGCCGTACTCCCGCCCAACACGCTCACCGCTCGCTACCTTGAACAAAACAACGATGAGGTAAAGGTGGACCTGCCTGTTTATACAACGCCGCGTCCCTGGGACTGCATCACCTGGTATTGGGGGGAAACCCGGGGCAACCTGAATAAGGGGGGGGTCATTGAACTTGATGAAAAAAACTACGAGCTGCCCGTGGTAGTCACCATCGAGGGCCAATTGATACGGGATCGCAAGGACGGCCTGCGTTATGCCTGGTACGAGGTGTCCGACCGTGCAGGTAACGTGAGTCGACCGCCTTCCGATCCTGTTGAGCTGGACGTTGCCGCGACCCCGATACCTCGTAACCTGCCATGGCCTACCGTTGAGAAAGCGTCGGGCGCGGGAGAGCAACAGACGCTGGATCCATTGCTGGCTACGACAGGTGCGGTGGTGGAAATCCCGGTAGACGCGGTGATTTATCCAGGCGAACGAATGTGGGTGCAGTGGGGTGAGCCCGGAACCCTGGGTGCACGTCGGATTGAGCAGCCCATCTCTCCGGGACAGCGCCGCTATCAGGTCGACATGCAGGCAGTGGCCGCTCACATCGGCAAGACCTTATCAGTGCAATACCGCGTAATTGACGAGCAGGACGGGGAGCATTTTTCCTTCCGCCGCCAGCTTCAGGTTCAAACCATCCCGAGCAATCGCTTCGAGGCTGTGCGATGTGACGGGCTGACCGGTGGCAACCTGCGTTATAGCGCGGTTGCACCCGTGGGGGCCCGGTTGACGCTGGCTAAATGGAGTTTAATCACAACGGATCAATGGATCATGATCACCATGACGGGAGTCGGCACATCGGGGGATCTGGTGTTCGAAGCGATCAGGAAACGTGCGATCACGGCGCAGGAAGTCGTAGGCGGGATTGGTTTCAGTACCGATATCAGAGTCCCCAAGGCATTCCTCAATACGCTGCGGCGCAATGCGCCTTTAACGGGCAAGGTCTATCTGAGCTTTGATGGCGGACAAACATGGCCGCCTTTGGCAGCGCCCAATTTTCCCCTGCTGCAATTGACCTTAGTTGACTAGCCGTCAGCAGTCAGGGCCCCGTATCAACGGGGCCGGGTGCGCGCTATTTGTAGGTCAGCGTGAAGTTCAAGGCACCTTTGGCGTCGCCCGGCTTGACGTTCGCTCTTGACTCTATCTGGTAAAAACGCGCGGCAAAGTCGAGTACGGTGTCACCGGTGGTGATTTGCTGTATCGGGACTTCCGTGTTGAGCTCCACGGGTGTCGACCTGTCCCCTCTGAGCAGTTGAATACCGATGCCTTTGGCACCGGACGCCGGAGTCAGGCTGAAAACGCCGGGAATTGCCGGGATGACAGGTGATGACCCGCCGCTACCCTCGAAGCGGAGATTGGCGGTGGCGATGTTGGTGTTGGTGTCGTCCGCGACGCAAGCACTCAAGGTGATGTTGAACGCAACAGCGCTCGTGACATGACCAGGGCCGGAAAAGTCGGCAAGGTTCCAGTCTCCCAACTGTACCGGGTCGGCACTGACTTTGTTGCTGCCGCAATGAGCCTGGATGACCGTGCCGCTCAGTCCGACCCGAAAGCTCTTGCCCGGGATACCCGATAAGGCGCCGCTAAACAGTTCCTGTCCGGTCAGTGTTTGTGGGCCAGGGGCAATGGGCCCCGTCTTGATCAGCGTGATGTAGCTTTCAAGGTTGGCGAAGTTCAGCTGCGCTGTTCCCATTGGACGCTGATGGTGGGCGCTGAAGGGAACCGTGGAATCTCCCGTGTCAGGGGTGAATGCATTCGTTGCACTGCCATTGAACGGGAATCCCAGTTCAAATCTGGCTCCGACCCCTGGAATGTTGGTGGGCAACAGCGTGTGCACCGCTCCGTATGTACCGCTTCCGGAAGGCAGGCCCTGAACAGGAGGCACGCTGGTTTGTGCGTTGAAGGTCAGGCGAACACTGCCATCGTTATCACACATAATGTTGCGCCTTTCATTGTTGTCGGTTCGCTTGAACCGTCGGCTGCCGATAATGCTGCCGACAGGGGCATCCCGGGGGATGTAAACGCTTCCAAGGTCCTGGATGAACGTCATTGTCCCGCTCCCGTTGGCGCCCCATTCGCAGGTATTGTTAGCCGCTGCGGCAAGATGCACCTGGCACCCGGCCGCGAGCCCCAGCAGCCCGGTCAAACAGTGTAAGGAACGTTTCATATTGTTTCTCCCGAGTGGGGCAGGCAGGCAGTCAGGGGCTTGGCCCGTGGCGTGTATTTCGATTTTGCAGTGGTCAGCGACATGTCAACTCCTGCATTCGATAGCCTTGCGCCTGATCCATTTGCTGGGGGTCGATGTGCAATTGACATTGAGGTTCAACGTGCTCGCCCCAGCTCACATTCACCACTTGGGGCTCGGCGCTGGTCGAGAGCAAGACCTGGCCCGCCTGACCCACCATGCCGATGACCGTGCCTTTTTCATCGGCCAGCTGTGCGCCGAACGGCAATGTTTGACCACTGACGGTTCGCCCGGTGATGAGCAGACGGGTGACGGTCCGCGCGGGGAAGGAGGCCTTGACCACGGCGCCGCGCCTTGGCACGACCTGAGTGGTGCCGTTATCGATTTCTACTTCGGGGCCCAACTGATCGGTTTGCAGTACCAGTTGATTGTTCCGATAGGGACGCAGGTGCGGCGCGAGGGCATAGCCGCGTTCATTGGTCTTGACGCCGACGGCATTCAATACGCCGACACCGGCAATGCCGGGTACCTCCACCAATGCGGTAGTCTCGCCCAGATAAGGCCCGGCCTCGACACCATCGGCATGCAGCAGTAACGCGCCGCTGGCATTGAGTGAAACGTTACGGTAGTCCTGGCCTTGGGTCAGGCCGGCGCCAAGGCTGCCGAAGGGGGCCTGATAACCGAGCGACAGTGCTGCCGATTGCCCACTGTCCTCATGGCTGACCGATGCCTGGTAATTGAGGCGGTTTTGGTCGGTGCTGCCGCTGAGGCTGGCGCGCTGGGCAAAATGTTCGCCATTTTTCTGGGCGTCGAACGTTGCATTGGCCGAGTGGCCGAAATCCAGCGGCATCGTGACGCTCAAGCCGACCTGCCGGTCGTTGCCCCTGGACGAGTTGAGCGATTGTGACGCGAACAGGTTCAAACCGACGCCTTGGAACTGGGTACTGGCGTTGAGTTGGTATTGCCGCTGTGTTTGGCTGCTTTGCCAATAGTCCTGCTGTGACAGCGTCAGGCTCAAGGCACTGCTGGCGCCGATGCTCTGGTAGATCGAGGCTTCCAGCCGGCTGCGGCGGCTGCCGTACCAATGGGAGTCATGGCTTCGCTGGCGCACGGCTTCATCGAAGTCCCGATAGCCTTCGGTAGAGTAGCGGTAGCCGGCAAAACGCAGATTGGTGTTGGAGGCGAAGGACTTGCCGTATTTCAGCGCATAACTCATGCCTTGGACCTGTGGCGAATCCAGCGTATCGATATCGGCACTGGAGTGCGTGAGGTCCAGAGACAGGGCGCCGAACCTACCCAGATCCCGGGCTGCACCAACAGTCCCGGCCCGGTAGAAATCGCTGGCCATCAGGCCGCCATACAACGTCGAGTGCCACCCCGTTCCCATGGCCAGGGTGCCTTGCCAGAGCAGTGGCTGCTCGAGATTCTGCGCGCCGTTGTAGCGACCCAGGGCTGTGCTATAACGCCAAACGCCCTCGCGCAGCAGATTACCGACGCTGGCAAAGGATTGGGTAAAGCGCCTGACCTGACCATCGGCCTCTGTCAGTACGATCTCCAGTTCGCCACTTCCGCCATTGGTACTCAGGTCATCGATTTCATATGGGCCGGGGCTGACATAGGTGGTGTAGATGGGATATCCGTTCTGGAAAACTTCAAGTTTGGCACGTGTTTGTGCGACGCCGCGGATCACCGGTGCGTACCCTTGCAGGACATCCGGCAGCATGCCCATGTCCGAACCGATCAACGCGCCCTTGATGGGCAGGCTTCTGAATACGTCGCCGCTGGTGAAGGTTTCGCCCAGTGTCAGGTTGGCGTGGGTGCCGGGCAGGTCGCGTTGCGCATAGGCATAGGCACGGGCCCATTCACGCTTGCCGTCGTCGTTCTGGCGCAACGATTGGTTACTGCGCAAACGCCAGGGTCCAAGATTGATGCCGCTGTTGAGATACAGATCATCGGAGTTTTGCCGGCCGCGATAACGGTTGGTGCCTTGCTGCGCCGTCGCCTGGTAGCTGACAAACGCCGCGTTGATGCCATGGTCCCAGCGTTCCGGATCGATCTGACCGTGCACATCACGGCGCATGGCGATATGCGGGATGGAAATTGCCAGTAACAGCTGACTGCCATCAAAGTCGATTTCGGCGCCGGGGATCATTGCCTGTAGATCGACGCACCGGGTTGTCAGTCGCTCGGGTTCGGCGATGCTGTCGAGTCGTACACCCATCTGACCCAGCAATTCGGCGCTCAGGCAGGGCGTCAGTTGATTGCCCCGGGGGCTGAGGATGAACTCGATTTCTCGTTGGCCGAAGTACGACAGGTTGACTTGTATCTCGACCAGATAGCGCCCCGGTCCCAGATCGTGTGTTTGAGCCAGGATCTGTAGCGCTTGCTGGCCCGCACTGCTTGCATGATCCGGGCTCTGGCGCATGAAGCTTGATTGAAATTCAACAGGGGGGGCTGCCTGTGCGAGCCTCGGCTCAGCGAGCGTGGCGCCGCTGTAACCCACCACAAGCACGTGAACAAGGTGCAGCCGCGGTGTGCGTCGGCACTCAAAGGATAGGGGGATGGTCATGGTCGGGGGCGCACTGTCTCAAGGGGTAATCTGAACGGGCAGGTTCAGCTGTGCGGAACTACCGCCGAAATCGTTGATGGCCGAGAACTCGACCTGCAGGCCCTTCGAAGGCACTGATCCCGACAACACAAAGGTCTGCCGCGACAGTGGCGCCACCATTTCGGCTTTCTCGACAAGTTGGCTGTGGTCAATACCCTTGACGGCAAGGCGGGCAAACGTCACGTGGAAGGGGGTCGGATTGAACAACTCCAGCTGCGTTTTACCGTCGGCCTGACGGATGGACCACTGCAGGTCCTTGAGCCGGGCCATGGGGTTGTCCTTGAGCTGGCTTGGGCGATAAAACAGCTTGATTCGGGTGCGCAGGGCGATGTTCAGGACATTGCCCGCCTCTGGATTGGCCTGCGGAATTTCCTGAACATTGAAGTAAAACAAGGATTCCCGATCTGTCGGCAGATCGTTCGGCAGGCCATTGATCTGGACTTGTTGCTCCTTGCCGGGGTTGAGCCGGAACAAGGGTGGGGAAGGCATGAACGGCACCGCCGTGGTTGCATCATCGGCGGCGGTGTTGACCCAGGTTTGCACGGCGTATATCCGTTTGCTGGGGTTGGCGACTATCAATGACGTATTGCGTTTGTTGCTCTCAAACACCACACGCGTGCCGCTGAGTGTCAAGGCGGCCTGGGCGGCGGGAATGCTGGTCGCCAGCATGATTGCAGACATGCAGACGCCAAGGGCAGGCCGGGAAGCGGCCGCCTGCTTGATCAAACCGAACATGGTTCATTACCTTTTTTCAGGTGTAAGCGACTGCTGGACAGCGCTTGGTGCCCTCCCTGGCGATGTGGGTGGCAAAGGAGGGCAGGGGGCGGGGATTAGTTGATGTCGACGACGAACTGCACGTCGGCCGAAGCCCTACCGGCCGTCACTGTCGTCGCTGTCGAGCGGTAGGTTGCGTAGAACAGCAGGTCGGTCGGGCCGGAATCGTTCAGGTCGTAATCGGGTGATGAGGTGCCCGGAACCAGTGGAGTGCCGCTTCTATCCTTGAGAGCGATCACCACGTCCTTGGCAGCGTCTGGGGTGGGGGTCAAGGCAAAGTAACTGCCGCTAGGGTCGGGGGTGCCGTTGAACTTCACGCTAGCCTTGCTGTTCGCGGTGATGTTGCAGCCTGAATTGTCCGGCACGCGCAGCGCAAAGCTCTTGCCCCCGTGTTCCTGACCGGTCGCGGTAAAACGGCTGGCTGCAACACTGCCCATTTTTACCTGGTTGCCAATGGAGTTGTCCGCCGGGTTGACGACTTCAATCGGGCAGGAACCGGAGGTGATCTGGCCCTCGAAGTTGATGGTGCCGGTATTGGCGAATGCCGAAGTGCCGGCCACGCCTGCAGCCAGGCCGAGGGAAAGTGCGAGTAGCGACTTTTTCAAAATATTAGTCCTTTTATTGACACAGTGCCGGCGTTCTAAAGGTCGAGACGCCGCCGTTGTTGCACTGTTTAGCGAGGGGTAAGTTGGGGG
>NZ_JAHBDI010000027.1:0-64541 GCF_019956275.1 Pseudomonas sp. GL-RE-26 | reverse complement strand
GACAACTGCCGTCAACAACGTCCGGCCCTTGACCAGAAAAGCAACAGCCTCGCTCGCTGCTTCTACCCGCTGAACCAGGAGGTGGCGTAATGGCCGTCGTTCTTACCGCCCGCGACCTGACCCGTCACTACGAGGTGTCCCGTGGCCTGTTCAAGGGTCACGCCACCGTGCGCGCCCTCAACGGCGTGTCGTTCGAACTGGAAGCCGGCAAGACCCTCGCGGTCGTCGGCGAGTCGGGTTGCGGCAAATCCACCCTGGCCCGTGCCCTGACCCTGATCGAAGAGCCGTCCTCCGGCTCCTTGAAAATCGCCGGCCAGGAAGTCGCCGGTGCCGACAAGGCCCAGCGCAAGCAACTGCGCAAAGATGTGCAGATGGTGTTCCAGAGCCCGTACGCCTCGTTGAACCCACGGCAGAAAGTCGGTGATCAGCTCGCCGAGCCGTTGCTGATCAACACCAACCTGAGCGCCGCGGAACGTCGCGAGAAAGTCCAGGCGATGATGAAGCAGGTGGGCTTGCGGCCCGAGCACTACCAGCGTTATCCGCACATGTTCTCCGGCGGTCAGCGCCAGCGGATCGCCCTGGCCCGGGCGATGATGCTGCAACCGAAAGTGCTGGTGGCGGACGAACCGACCTCGGCGCTGGACGTGTCGATTCAGGCGCAGGTGCTCAACCTGTTCATGGATTTGCAGCAAGAGTTCAACACCGCCTACGTGTTCATCTCGCACAACCTGGCGGTGGTACGCCACGTGGCCGACCATGTGATGGTGATGTACCTCGGTCGCCCGGTGGAAATGGGCACGAAAGAGGACATTTACTCCCGTCCTCTGCACCCCTACACCCAGGCGCTGTTGTCGGCGACGCCGGCCATCCACCCGGATCCGAACAAGCCGAAAATCAAGATCGTCGGCGAATTGCCCAACCCGCTGAACCCACCGTCCGGCTGCGCCTTCCACAAGCGCTGCCCATATGCCACCGAGCGTTGCAGCACTGAAGAGCCGGCCCTGCGCCTGCTCGCCGGCCGCCAGGTGGCTTGCCACTACGCCGAGCAATTCCTCGACGGCGCGGCATAAAAAATGTGGGAGCGGGCTTGCTCGCGAAAGCATTGTGTCAGTCGATGTTAATGGTGACTGACGCGACGCCTTCGCGAGCAAGCCCGCTCCCACAGGGATTGAGTTGCTCACATTCCTGATGCGTTGACCAACCCCTTCCGCCTTGATTGCGCATCAGTCAGGTAGAAGGGGTTTTCTTTTATCTGCCATTGAGCGACTACGTCTGGCTGTCGCCCTCTTCCTCATCGGAGTCCGGCTCGTCGGTGGTCGAGTCATCGTCGTTGTCAGCCCCACCCTGCCCCTGATCTCCCGGTTCCGATTCGGATTTGGCGATCATCAACCCCGCATAACCCGCCTGCCCGCTCGAAGCCTGCTCACCGTGGTTGGTGCACTCGGCCCACGCCATCGAAGTCCCGAGCGAGAGCATCACCATCACCTTCAACAGCAGTAAAACGCGAAACAACCTGTTCATAGCCGATTCCTTCCTTTCGTTGAGTGCCTGTCTGGCGCTGAGTCAAATCTAGTTCCGATCAGCCGGGTTCTCCAGATTGGACGCTGTCGAGCGGGGGAAAATGCAGTGGGTTGGGAGATTGGTTTGGAATAGGGGTTATTCCCGTTTCAGCTAACACCGAAGCACCCTGTAGGAGCGAGCCTGCTCGCGATGGATGCTAACGATGACGCGCTCTGTCTGGATAAACGCAGCGCGGCTGGAATCATCGCGAGCAGGCTCGCTCCTACAGGGAATTGCAACAGGCAATAAACCCCGCTGCTTTCGCAAACGGGGTTTTGGGTATTTCAACTCAGCGCTTAGTGATGCTCACGGGTCGCACGGAATTTCACGTCCGGCCAGCGCTCTTCCATCAGGGCCAGGTTGACCCGCGTAGGCGCGAGGTAGGTCAGGTGACCACCGCCGTCCAGTGCCAGGTTTTCCACAGCCTTGTTGGAGAATTCCTCAAGCTTCTTCTTGTCGCTGCATTCGATCCAGCGTGCTGAGTAAACAGTGATCGGCTCGTAGGAGCACTCGACCTTGTATTCCTCTTTCAAGCGGCTGGCGACCACATCGAACTGCAGCACACCGACGGCGCCGAGGATGATGTCGTTGCTGCGCTCCGGGAAGAACACCTGGGTCGCGCCTTCTTCGGCGAGCTGTTGCAGGCCCTGACGCAGTTGCTTGGATTTCAGCGGATCCTTCAGGCGTACGCGGCGGAACAGTTCCGGGGCGAAATGCGGGATACCGGTGAAGCCCAGGACTTCGCCTTCGGTGAAGGTGTCGCCGATCTGGATGGTGCCGTGGTTGTGCAGGCCGATGATGTCGCCGGCAAACGCTTCTTCCAGCTGCTCACGCTCGGAGGAGAAGAAGGTCAGCGCGTCGCCGATGCGCACGTCCTTGCCGGTGCGCACGTGGCGCATCTTCATGCCTTTTTCGTACTTGCCGGAGCAGATACGCATGAAGGCGATACGGTCGCGGTGTTTGGGGTCCATGTTCGCCTGGATCTTGAAGATGAAGCCCGAGAACTTCTCTTCCACCGGTTCCACGGTGCGCTCGTTGGCCACGCGTGCCAGCGGACGGGGTGCCCAATCAACGACAGCGTCGAGGACGTGGTCGACACCGAAGTTGCCCAGCGCCGTACCGAAGAACACCGGGGTCAGTTGGCCGTCGAGGAACTCCTGCTGGTTGAACTCGTGGCAGGCGCCTTGCACCAGTTCCAGCTGTTCGATGAAACGCTCGTACTCGTCACCCAGGTGGGCGCGTGCTTCATCGGAGTCGAGCTTCTCGATGATCTTGGTTTCGGTGCGCTCGTGGCCGTGACCGGCGGTGTACACGATGATGTAGTCATCGGCGAGGTGATACACGCCCTTGAAGTCGCGGTAGCAACCAATCGGCCAGGTGATCGGCGCCGCCTTGATCTTGAGGACGGCTTCGATTTCGTCGAGCAGTTCGATCGGGTCGCGGATGTCACGGTCGAGTTTGTTGATGAAGCTGACGATCGGCGTGTCACGCAGACGGCAGACGTCCATCAGGGCGATGGTCCGTGGCTCAACACCTTTACCGCCGTCGAGAACCATCAACGCCGAGTCCACCGCGGTCAGGGTGCGGTAGGTATCTTCGGAGAAGTCTTCGTGGCCCGGGGTGTCGAGCAGGTTGATCATGTGTTCGCGATACGGGAACTGCATGACCGACGTGGTAATGGAGATACCACGCTGCTTTTCCATTTCCATCCAGTCGGAGGTGGCATGGCGATCGGATTTACGAGATTTCACCGTACCGGCTACCGCAATCGCCTTGCCCATCAGCAAGAGCTTCTCGGTGATGGTGGTCTTACCGGCATCGGGGTGGGAAATAATGGCGAAAGTGCGGCGTTTCGCGACTTCGGCGGCCTGTTTGGTCATGGGAAATCGCCTGGCAGGTGATTCAAAAAAGGGCGCAGATTATAGCCCAAGTTGATCCAAGAACCGAACCGTTGAGCACATTAGGGGTGGCCAAATGCTGCCGCAGATGGGAACCTTTTAAAGCACGGAGACGTCCACTCCCTCGTTACGACCACTCGTCGGGGGCCTGAAACACCTGCAATTCGGCCTGACGAGGCTGTGCTCATGGCTCGATTACACGCTGCTTTGCCGGCCTGATCGAGCTGCTTATCGCGACATTTTTTCGGCAGCCAAGCAAGGCGTTGCCACACGAAAAAGTGTTCGCCGACTGAAAAAAGGAGTCCGCCTGTGGCTATCCACTATGGCAAAGGGCTGATAGGAGGCGCGCTGGTATTCGCCCTTCTGGCCCTGCTGATCCAATGGATCGGCATCAACACGATCGAACACTACCGCGACGATTTGTTGTTTTACCTGCAAGCTCATCTGGTTCTCGTCCTCGCTTCCATGCTGGCCGCCCTTGTCGTGGGCATTCCTGCCGGCATCCTCCTCAGCCGCCCGTCCATGGTCGGCCGCGCCGAACGCTTCATGCAGTTCTTCAACATCGGCAACACCGTTCCGCCCCTCGCCGTTCTGGCCATAGCCCTCGGTATCCTCGGCATTGGCAGCGGCCCGGCCATCTTCGCCCTGTTCCTCGCCTCGCTACTACCCATCGTGCGCAACACCTATGAAGGCCTGAAAAACGTTCAGGGCTCGCTCAAGGAAGCCGCCGTCGGCATCGGCATGACCCCGCGCCAGGTGCTGTGGAAAGTCGAATTGCCCAACGCGGTGCCGATCATCATCGGTGGTGTGCGCGTGGCATTGGCGATCAATGTCGGGACGGCGCCGCTGGCGTTCCTGATCGGCGCCAACAGTCTCGGCAGCCTGATCTTCCCCGGCATTGCCCTGAACAATCAGTCGCAATTGCTGCTCGGCGCGGCCTGCACCGCCCTGCTGGCCTTGTTGCTCGACGGCCTGGTGACACTCGCCAGCCGCCTCTGGCTCGAACGCGGCTTGCGCCCGTCTTAAGCCTCGGCAAAGGAATCGTCATGAAAACTTCAAGCTTTTTACTAGGCTGCGTCCTGCTGTTCGCAGGATTTGCCCAAGCCGCGGAAAAACCGTTGATCCGTATCGGCGCCCGGGTGTTCACCGAACAGACCCTGCTGGCGGAAATCACCTCGCAGTACCTGCGCACCAAGGGTTACGAGGTGCAGGTGACCGGCGGCCTGGGCAGCAATCTGGCCCGCAGCGCCCACGAAAGTGGCCAGCTGGACATGCTCTGGGAATACACCGGCGTTTCGCTGGT
Organism: Pseudomonas sp. GL-RE-26; assembly: GCF_019956275.1. NCBI lineage: Bacteria > Pseudomonadati > Pseudomonadota > Gammaproteobacteria > Pseudomonadales > Pseudomonadaceae > Pseudomonas > Pseudomonas sp. GL-RE-26. Next base: position 59,780 of record NZ_JAHBDI010000027.1, on the reverse strand, counting down.
GGCCTACAACCATGTCACTGAAAAACTCGACAGTGAACAGTCCTACGCACGAGTAAAAGAACTCGATGCGAAAAAAGGCCTGGTCTGGCTCACTCCGTCGAAATTCAGCAACACCTACGCCCTCGCCCTGCCGAAGAACGTCGCCGACCAATACCCGCAGATCAACACCATCAGTGAGCTGAACACGGTGCTGCGCAAGGAAGCCCAGACCAACAACCTGGTGGCGCTGGATACCGAGTTCGCCAACCGTTCGGACGGTCTGGATGGCATGGTCAAGCTCTACGACATGAACCTGACCCGCAAGAACATCCGGCAGATGGACGCCGGTCTGGTCTACACCGCGCTGCGAAACGGTCAGGTGTTTGCCGGTCTGGTCTACACCACCGACGGTCGCCTCAACGCCTTCAAGCTGAAGCTGCTGGAAGACGACAAGCATTACTTCCCCGACTACACCGCCGCGCCGGTGGTGCGTCAGGCCTACCTCGATGCGCATCCGCAATTGGCCGCACAGCTCAAGCCGCTGGCGGAACTGTTCGACGACAACACCATGCGCGAGCTCAACGCGCGGGTCGACGTCGAGCACCAAAGTCCTTCAGCCGTTGCCGCCGATTTTCTGCGCCAGCACCCGATCAATTAAGGAGGAAAAGTCATGGAATTCCTGAACGCCTTTTCCCATCTCGACTGGCAACAGGTGATCCACCTGACCTGGCAGCACATCACACTGGTCGGCATCGCCGTGACCCTGGCGATTGTAGTTGGCGTGCCGCTGGGCATCCTGATGACACGCTTCCCGAGCCTCGCAGGTCCGTTGCAAGCCAGCGCCACCGTGCTGCTGACCGTACCGTCGATTGCCCTGTTCGGCTTGCTGCTACCGTTCTATTCCAAGTTCGGCCAGGGCCTGGGGCCAATGCCGGCGATCACGGCCGTGTTCCTTTATTCGCTGCTGCCGATCATGCGTAACACCTACCTGGCCCTGACCAGCGTCGAGCCGGGCATCCGCGAAGCCGCCCGCGGCATCGGCATGACCTTCGGCCAGCGCCTGCGCATGGTCGAGTTGCCCATCGCCGTGCCGGTGATCCTCGCCGGTGTGCGCACCGCCGTAGTCATGAACATCGGCGTGATGACCATCGCCGCCACCATCGGCGCCGGTGGCCTGGGCGTACTCATCCTCGCCTCCATCAGCCGCAGCGACATGTCGATGCTGATTGTCGGCGCCGTGCTGGTCAGTGTGCTGGCCATCTTCGCCGACCTGCTTCTGCAATGGCTGCAACGCTCGCTGACTCCAAAAGGACTACTCAAATGATCGAACTTCAAAACCTCAGCAAGACCTTCCAAAGCAACGGCAAAGATGTGAAAGCCGTGGACTCGGTAAGCCTGACCGTCAATGAAGGCGAAATCTGCGTGTTCCTCGGGCCATCGGGTTGCGGCAAAAGCACCACGCTGAAAATGATCAACCGCCTGATCAAACCGACCTCGGGCAAGATCCTGATCAATGGCGAAGACACCACAGGCCTCGACGAAGTGACCCTGCGCCGCAACATCGGCTACGTGATCCAGCAGATCGGTTTGTTCCCGAACATGACCATCGAGGAGAACATCGTCGTGGTGCCGAAACTGCTCGGCTGGGACAAGCAGAAATGCCACGACCGCGCCCGCGAGTTGATGAGCATGATCAAGCTCGAACCCAAGCAATACCTGCATCGTTATCCACGGGAATTGTCCGGTGGCCAGCAGCAGCGGATCGGCGTGATTCGCGCCTTGGCGGCCGATGCGCCGTTGCTGTTGATGGACGAGCCCTTCGGTGCGGTCGACCCGATCAACCGCGAGATGATCCAGAACGAATTCTTCGAGATGCAACGGGCGCTGAACAAGACCGTGATCATGGTCAGCCATGACATCGACGAGGCGATCAAGCTCGGCGACAAGATCGCGATCTTCCGCGCCGGCAAGCTATTGCAGATCGATCACCCGGACACTCTGCTCGCGCATCCGGCGGATGAGTTTGTCAGCAACTTCGTCGGCCAGGACAGCACACTCAAGCGTCTGCTGTTGGTGAAAGCTGAAGATGCGGCGGACAACGCGCCCTCCGTCAGCCCGCATACCCCGGTGGCCGAAGCGCTGGAGTTGATGGACGAGCATGACCGACGCTACGTGGTGGTGACTTGTGCCGAGAATAAAGCCCTGGGTTATGTACGACGTCGTGACCTGCACCGTCAGACCGGCACCTGCGCACAGTACCAACGCGAGTTCAATGCCACGGCGGCGTACGACGAACATTTGCGCATCCTGCTGTCGCGTATGTACGAGTTCAATCGGGCGTGGTTGCCGGTGATGGATGCCGAGAGGGTGTTTTTGGGTGAGGTGACACAGGAGTCGATTGCTGCTTACTTGAGCTCCGGACGTTCGCGGGGGATGAAGACCAACATCGTGTCGCCAGCCGAGGCGGTGGTCGCCTGATCACTCATATCGCCCGGTAAAAAACGCAAAACCTGCAGGAGTGAGCCTGCTCGCGATAGCGCAATGTCAGTCAACACGATGTTGGCAGTGAAAATGCCATCGCGAGCAGGCTCACTCCTACAAGGTTTGTGCAATTCTTGAGTAATCGGCAGACCGGAAAAAAATATCAACAGCAGCGTCTGTAAAAGCCATCCTGATACACGCTCAGGAATAGTCAAATCCCCTCTCTGCCTACCTTTTCGCTGCCAACGTCGCCGATGTTGACGCTATCGTAGTTACTAGCGACTTAGCGCACAAAAGCGTCGAACGTGCAGGTATTTTTAACACTTCATAAATCTTCTGGAACATCCGACTGTCATCTGAGTCGGTTAAAAAGAGTGACGCTCGTAACGCGCGTCAGAAGAGTGCAAAAACGCGACATTTTTTGTTGATCTCAAGCCCCTCACGCCCTAAAGTTCGCGCCGAACGTCCATGCTGGAAACGATCCATCCGGCTCAAGTACTGACGACGAGACAGCAAGGCCAAGGGAAAGCTGCACTTCCCATGGCCTTTTTGCTTTCGGCGACATGCCTTGGGAAGTAGGCGAACCAAAGTGGGGATACGGAGGACGTTCATTTGCACCCATTGATTACTAACGTTTGCCAGTAGGAGCTCCCAGGTATGTCGATCCAGGTCGAAGACTATTTCGCGCGCGAAACCTTTCAGAAAATGAAGGCGTTCGCCGACAAACAGGAAACCCCGTTCGTGGTGATCGACACCGCGATGATCAGCCAGGCCTATGACGACCTGCGCGCCGGTTTCGAATTCGCCAAGATCTACTACGCGGTCAAGGCCAACCCGGCCGTCGAGATCATCGACCTGCTCAAAGAGAAAGGCTCGAGCTTCGACATCGCCTCGATCTATGAACTGGACAAAGTGCTCGATCGCGGCGTCAGCGCCGACCACATCAGCTACGGCAACACCATCAAGAAATCCAAGGACATCCGCTACTTCTACGAGAAGGGCGTGCGTCTGTTCGCCACCGACTCCGAAGCCGACCTGCGCAACATCGCCAAGGCCGCTCCGGGTGCAAAAGTTTATGTACGTATCCTGACCGAAGGCTCGACCACCGCCGACTGGCCGTTGTCGCGTAAATTCGGCTGCCAGACCGACATGGCCATGGACCTGCTGATCCTCGCTCGCGACCTGGGCCTGGTGCCTTACGGCATCTCCTTCCACGTCGGCTCGCAGCAGCGCGACATCAGCGTCTGGGACGCAGCGATCGCCAAAGTCAAAGTGATCTTCGAGCGTTTGAAAGAAGAAGACGGCATCCACCTGAAGCTGATCAACATGGGCGGCGGCTTCCCGGCCAACTACATCACCCGTACCAACAGCCTGGAAACCTACGCCGAGGAAATCATCCGCTTCCTGAAGGAAGACTTCGGTGATGACCTGCCGGAAATTATCCTCGAGCCAGGCCGCTCGTTGATCGCCAACGCCGGCATCCTGGTCAGCGAAGTAGTGCTGGTCGCGCGCAAATCCCGTACCGCTGTCGAGCGTTGGGTGTACACGGATGTGGGCAAGTTCTCCGGCCTGATCGAAACCATGGACGAAGCCATCAAGTTCCCGATCTGGACCGAGAAAAAAGGCGAGATGGAAGAAGTGGTCATCGCCGGCCCTACCTGCGACAGCGCCGACATCATGTACGAAAACTACAAGTACGGCCTGCCACTGAACCTGGCCATCGGTGATCGCCTGTACTGGCTGTCGACCGGTGCGTACACCACCAGCTACAGCGCCGTCGAATTCAATGGCTTCCCGCCGCTGAAGTCGTTCTACGTGTAAATACTGCGTAGAATCGAGTAGGAGGCGGCTTTACAGCCGCCGTCCTCTCACACCACCGTACGTACGGATCCGTATACGGCGGTTCAAGTTATGCGATTAAGCCGAGTTATCGTATCCGGTATTGAGACCAGACCAAGCCGATCCCACAGTTTCTTCGGTAGCGCGTGATTCAAATGCGCAGCTCCTGAGCTCCACCATGGGCCACGACCATTGAACGCCGATATGCAGGCGCGATGCCTACTGAGCCCCAGGCGTATCAAGTTACGAGCCCTTGTTGAGGGCTGTTTCCATTGACGCCATACGGCGCAGCGCAGCTTACGACGCACCCAGCCATCAAGCACCTCAAGTGGCCGCTTGCTTTGACTTAGCTTGAAGTAGCCAGCCCAACCACGCAGCATAGGGTTTATCCGCACGATGACGGTTGCCATCTTGCAACCCCGCGCTTTGTGTAGCAGGTCCCTGACTCGGTCACGTAAGCGACCCAGACTCATCGTCGCCACTCTTAACTTCGGCTGTCGGTGCCAGCTCATCCCATAACCCAGATAGTCACAGACCCAAGGCCGTGCCACACGGCTCTTTTCCCTATTCAGCGTCAGTTTCAGACGCTGGATCAGGAAGCACTCAACGCTGACCATCACTCGTTCACCCGCCCGACAACTGCGCACATAAATGTTGGCGTCGTCGGCGTAACGCACGAAGCGATGACCCCGTCGTTCCAGTTCGCTGTCGAGTTCGTTGAGCAGGATGTTCGACAGCAACGGCGAAAGCGGGCCGCCTTGCGGCGTCCCTTCCTGCCGTCGGCTGACGAGTCCGCCTGACATCGTTCCCGCTTCGAGGTAACGACGGATCAACGTGAGCACACGCTTGTCTTCGATTTGACGCGCCACGTAAGCCATCAGGACATCGTGGTTGACCCGATCAAAGAATTTCTCCAGATCAAGTTCCACGCACCAGCGGTGACCCGCTGCCACATGGCCGCGAGCGGTTTCGATGGCTTGGTGAGCGCTTCTGCCCGGACGAAAGCCGTAGCTGTAATCCGAGAACAGAGGGTCGAAGATCGGCGTGAGCTGTTGTAGCAAGGCCTGCTGGATCAGGCGATCCACGACGCAGGGGATACCCAGCTGTCTTGTCCCGCCTTTGGGTTTCGGAATGTCGACGGCGCGTACACCTTGTGGGTGATACTCACCGGCCAGCAACCGAGCCTTAAGGGTCGGCCAATACTGTTTCACGTAGCCTGCCAATTCGTCGACCGTCATGCCATCGGCACCCGGCGCGCCCTTGTTGCTGACTACGCGTTGATACGCACGCTTGAGGTTGGCGGGTGCGAGCACCTGCTCCATCAGCGTGTCCGGCTCCGCGTTCGTCCACGCCACAGACGCCGCCGATACCTGTGCGCTGTCAGTCGTCATCCGCGGATACTGTCCGGGACTCGGAGTAACAGTCTTCTCTGCGAGAAATTTCTGCATTTCGGTATCCAACGAGACTCTGACGCCTACCAGCGGCATAACCTGTTCAGCCCTTGGTGACGCGGTTATTCGCCACTTACTACGGCCTCGGCTGACTTCTGCACGTTCATCCCGTCGCCTCTCGGCCTTCGGTAGCACAGTGGCAAACGTGCAGATCTCCCAGGGTAATTCGCGTGACCTTCCTGCTTATGCCTGTTGGATCTACGTCGCAACGTTCCGTGCAAGTATTGGGCTTTGAGGAAGTTTGCCCCCTTACCCCGCTGCGCCGCCTAATCCACTTCCTGTTCGTCAGGCCAGCATTTTGCCTCGGGCTTCCTTCAGATTCGCAGTCACCCGCGACACCCTTGCCTCTGGCTAACACTTCCCCTTGCCGGGTGTGTAGAGGACTTTCACCTCCAAGTCACCAGCGCGGCCACCACAGCCAAGCCGGTTGCGCTTGCGCGCAACGCGCCATGCCTGGCGCACAAACAAAAAGCCCATGACGTGTCATGGGCTTTTTTGTGCCTGCAATTCAGCGACTCTCCAGCTCGGCGCAGCGACCGGCATATTCTGCGGCCAATGCCTGAATCCGCGGGTCCGTTGCACTGGCCAGCGTCTGGCTCGCCACCCGCAGGAAGTTCGGGTTGCCGTTCGCCAGCGCCTTGCGCAGCCAGCCTAGTGCTTCGTCGATATAGCCGGTGTGGGCCAAAAACGCCGCATGGCTGAACTGCCCCCGAAAGTCCCCGCCCTCGGCCGAACGCCGATACCAGTCGCGGGCCGCTCGCAAATCCATGGGACACACACGCCCCTCTTCCAGATATCGACCCAGAAGATTCATCGATTTGGCATGGCCCAAGTGTGCCGCGCGTTGATAGAAGCTGAACGCCGACGCCTGATCCTTATTTACCCCGCGTCCTGTGGCGAGCAGATTGGCGTAGTTGTACATCGCCCAATCCAGCCCGGCCTGTGCCGCGACTCGATAGTGCCGTGCGGCAAGCGATGCGTCGGCAACACAACCCCAGCCATGCTCATGACAACGACCGAGCATGTTGCGCGCCATCGGGTGCCCTTGGCGCGCGGCGATGCCGAACCAGCTCAGCGCCAGCGGCTGGTCCTGCGCGATCCCCTGGCCGTCGAGCAGAATCTGCCCGAGCAAGGCCTGGGCTTCGACCTCACCTTCGCGCGCGGCAATCAGGATGGCCTGGGCCGCCCGGGCCGGACTTTCGTCGAGCATCGAGCGCAGGCGCTCACCGTCGAGCATTTCTTCGCGGCGTAAACGAAAATCCGCCACTTACACCTCGACCCAGCGACGCAACAGGTTGTGATAGGTGCCGGTGAGGCGGATCAGCGATGGATGATCGGGCACGTCGCGGGTCAGTTGTTGAATCGCCCCATCCATCTCGAACAACAGGGCGCGCTGACTGTCTTCACGCACCAGGCTTTGCGTCCAGAAAAACGAGGCGAGTCGCGTTCCGCGCGTCACCGCATTGACCTTGTGCAGGCTGGTGCCGGGGTACAGCACCATGTCACCGGCAGGCAGCTTCACCCGCTGGGTGCCGAAGGTGTCCTGGATTTCCAGCTCGCCGCCGTCGTAATCCTCTGGCTCGCTGAAAAACAGCGTGGCGGACAAATCCGTACGCACCCGCTCGATGCCGCCTTTGGGCTGACGCACTGCGTTGTCGATATGGAAGTCGAAACTGCCACCGGCGGTGTAACAGTTCAACAACGGAGGAAAGACTTTGTGCGGCAAGGCTGCTGACATGAACAGCGGGTTTTTCCACAGCCGCTCCAGCATCGCCGCGCCGATCTCCTTGGCCAGCGGATGCCCTTCCGGCAACTGCAAATTGTGCTTGGCCTTCGCTGACTGGTAGCCGGCGGTGATCTTGCCATCGGCCCAATCGGCTTGCTCCAGAACCTCGCGAATGCGCTGCACCTCGTCTTTTTCAAACAGGCCGGGAATGTGCAGCAGCATGACAAAGGCACCTGAAACCAAAGGGATGGGGATAGTAATGGTATTGATTCTTATTGCTAATGTAAAACACATCTGACGAATGAGTCAGCAGAAACCGTAAGGTTAAATTGTAAAGATTGTAAATTCAGTGCGAATAGTAATGTTTCGCAATTGTTACGAATACCTATTTACACTATATTCCGCGGCCTCAAATCCTTGGGGAGGGGAATTCAAATGTCGCGTCAACAACCACAAGTACCGGTCAGCTCACCACGTCTGCTCGCATCCGCCATCGGCATGGCGATTACAGCCAGCTCTGCGGGCCACATGGTTTTCGCAGCGGAAAAAACCGACGAAAAAGCACCGGACAAAGTGATTTCGCTGGGCGCCACTGCCATCACTGGCGTAGCCCAGGACGAGACAACCTACAACGTCGAGAAAGCCTCCTCGCCCAAGTACACCGCGCCGCTGATCGACACGCCGCGTTCGGTGACCGTTGTTCCGCAGCAGGTCTTGAAAGATACCGGCTCGCTCAACTTGCAGGACGCGCTGCGTACTGTTCCAGGCATCACCTTCGGTGCCGGTGAAGGTGGCAACCCCCAGGGTGACCGTCCGTTCATCCGCGGCTTCGACGCCCAGGGCGACACCTACCTGGACGGCGTGCGCGACACCGGCTCACAGAGCCGCGAAATCTTCGCCGTTGAGTCGATCGAAGTCAGCAAGGGCCCGAACTCGGCCATCGGCGGCCGTGGCGCTGCGGGCGGCAGCATCAACCTGGTCAGCAAAAAGGCTCACCTGGGCAATTCGCTCGACGGTGGTTTCACCTGGGGCTCCGACCAGACCCAGCGCTACACCTTCGACGGCAACTACCAGTTCACCGACACCGCCGCCGGCCGTCTGAACCTGCTGAGCCACGAGAGCAACGTCGCCGGACGTGACAGCGTCAACTACGACCGTTGGGGTGTTGCACCTTCCCTGGCCTTCGGCCTGGGCACCGACACCCGCGTCAACCTCGACTACTACCATCTCGAAAGCAACGACCTGCCGGACTCGGGTATTCCGTACAGCATCCCGACCGGAGGCTCGGCGGCGCGTACCAAGGCCAACCCGGACAAGCCGAATGACGGCGGCGACAGCAGCAATTTCTATGGTTTGACCGACCGCGACTTCCGCAAGACCCGCACCGACACGGCGACCTTCGCCATCGAGCACGACCTGAGCGACTCGCTGACCATCAAGAACACCCTGCGTCACGGCACCAGCATGCAGGACTACATCCTGACCCAGCCGGACGACAGTAAGGGCAACGTCAACAACGGCAGCGTCTGGCGCCGGGCGAACACTCGTGTGAGCAACACCGAGACCACGACCAACCAGACCGACCTGTTTGGTGATGTGTACATCGCCGGGTTCAAGAACAGCTTCTCCACCGGTGTCGAATACACCCACGAGGAAAGCGAAAAATCGACGTACAACGTCAACACGGACACCACCCCGGGAACGGCAGCGGTAACCACCAACTGCTCCCCGGCAATGATCGGCGCGCCAAGCGGTTACAACTGCACATCGCTGTCCAACCCGAACCAGAATGATCCATGGAGCGGCGCCATCTCGCGCAACTATGCCGGCACCGACACCAAGGCCAACACCTACGCACTGTATGTGTTCGACACCCTGACATTGTCCGAGCAGTGGCTGGTGAACATGGGCCTGCGCTACGACCACTTCGACACCGACTACAAAACCTTCAACGGTTCCAGCGTGACCACGTCCAAGGGTGATGACACCAGCGAATTCGTTACCGGTCAGTTCGGTGTGGTGTACAAACCAGCCGAGAACGGCAGCATCTATGCGTCCTACGCGACGTCCGCCACCCCACCGGGCAACACCCTCGGTGAAGGCATGGACGGCAACCCGCTGGGCGGCACGCCGGATCGCAACGGCAACCTGCTGAAAAGCGACATGGAGCCGGAAACCACCAAGAACTACGAAATCGGTACCAAGTGGGATCTGCTGAACAATCGTTTGTCCCTGACCGCCGACATCTTCCGCACCGAGAAAGACAACGCTCGTGTGCAGACCAATACCACCACCTTCGAAAACATCGGAAAAACCCGCGTTCAAGGTGTAGAACTGTCGGCCAGCGGCAAGCTCACCGACAAATGGCAGGTCTTCGCCGGTTACGCCTACATGGACAGCGAGCAAGTCGATGGCGGCGACCTGCCGGCAAACAAAGCCAATAACGGCAACGAACTGCCTAACACGCCGAAGAACAGCGCCAGCCTGTGGACGACCTATCAAGTCACGCCAAGGCTGACCATCGGTGGCGGCGCGTTCTATGTCGATGACGTGTTCGGCAGTGCCGCCAACACCACCATGGTCGATTCCTACGTTCGTTACGACGCGATGGCGGCCTACAAGCTGACCAAGAATGTCGACCTGCAACTGAACGTGCAGAACCTGACCGACGAAACCTACTACGACAAGGCGTTCTCGACTCACTTCGCCAACCAGGCGGCCGGTCGCACCGCTTTGCTGAGCACCAACTTCCACTTCTGATTGCCACTTACGCTCCCACAAGGGAGGGTGAAATCAGACCCGGCCCCGTTCATTCACATGAACGGGGCCTTTGTGTGTAAAAAAGAATGCTTCTCGACAACCCCACGGCATAATGCGCGCCGTGATGAATCAATTTGAACGAACAAGGCGAGCGACGTGTTGAAGAAAACCCTGTTCCAGTTGCACTGGTTTTTCGGCATCAGCGCCGGGCTGGTCCTGGCCCTGATGGGCATCACCGGCGCGGTGGTGTCGTTTCAGGATGAAATCCTGAGCACACTCAACCCTTCTGTGTTGCAGGTCGAAAAACAGGTCGCCGGTGTGCTGCCGCCCGCCGAACTGGTGGAGCACATCGAAGCCGCGTCGGGCAAAAAAGTCTCGATGCTCACCGTGGAAACCGACAGCGGCAACGCCGCCAAAGTGTGGTTCACCCCGCCACCGGGCGAGCGCCGTGGCGAGATGCGCTACTTCGACCCCTACACCGCCGAGTTCCTCGGCAACGCCACCGGCCAGGATTTCTTCGGCCTGATGCTGCAACTGCACCGCTTCCTCGCCATGGGCGACACGGGTCGGCAGATCACCGGCGCGTGCACGCTGATCCTGGTGTTCTTCTGCCTGTCCGGCCTGTACCTGCGCTGGCCTCGCCAATGGAAAAGCTGGCGCGCCTGGCTGACACTGGACTGGAAGAAAAAGGGCCGCAGCTTCAACTGGGATCTGCACTCGGTGGCCGGCACCTGGTGCCTGGTGTTTTACCTCCTGGCAGCGCTGACCGGATTGTCCTGGTCCTACGAGTGGTACAACAAGGGCCTGACCCGCTTGCTCTCCGACTCACCGCAGAGCGAACGCGGGCGCGGCGGACGCGGCCCAGCGCCGAGCGGTCCGGCACCGACGGCCGATTACGCGGCGATGTGGAGCAGCATCTACAGCGCGGCCGGCCCGCAACTCAGTTCCTATAACGTGCGCATGCCGCCCGTGGCCGGCCAACCCGCGACCGTGTACTTCCTGCTGAAGACGTCGCCTCACGACCGCGCCCTGAACCAGATCACCCTCGACCCGGCCACCGGCGTGGTCAAGCGCGTTGATCGCTACAGCGACAAGAGCCTCAAGGCGCAACTGCTGACCAGTATCTATGCGCTGCACGTCGGCAGCTACTTCGGCATCGTCGGGCGCATCATCCTGACCCTTACCGCGCTGACCATGCCGCTGTTCTTCGTCACCGGCTGGATGCTGTACCTGGATCGTCGGCGCAAAAAACGCCAGATCAAGGATGCGCGCAAAGACCTCGTGCAAACCGCCAGCGACGCACCGGCGTGGCTGATCGGCTTCGCCAGCCAAAGTGGTTTTGCCGAACAGTTGGCATGGCAAACCGCCGGACAATTGCAGGCCGCAGGCTTGCCGGTAAAAGTGCAACCGTTGGCCGACGTCAGCGAGCAGGACTTGCATGAATCGAACAATGCCTTGTTCGTGGTCAGCACCTTCGGCGACGGCGAAGCACCGGACAGCGCCCGCGGGTTCGAGCGCAAAGTACTTGGCCGAGCACCGAGCCTGGGACGCCTGAATTACGCCGTCCTGGGACTGGGCGACCGGCAGTATCAACACTTCTGCGGTTTCGCCAAACGCCTGCATGCCTGGTTGGGCGAACATGGCGCAAAGACCCTGTTCGCCCCGGTGGAAGTCGACAGCGGTGACCCTTATGCCTTGCGTCACTGGCAACAGCAACTGGGCCTGTTGACCGGCCAGGCCCCCGTGGATACCTGGCAAGCGCCCAGCTACGACAACTGGACCCTGCTGCGTCGTGAATTGCTCAACCCGGACAGCAGTGGTGCGCCGGTGTACTTGTTGGGCCTCAAGCCTCCTTCCACCAGCAGCTGGCTGGCGGGCGACCTGGTGGAAGTGTTGCCGCGCAATTGCCCTTGGGCCATCGAACATTTCCTCGACGGCATGGGCATTCACGGTGAAACCAAGGTGCAACTCAACGGCCTGGAAGAAACCCTCGAACAGGCCCTGGCCACCCGCCAGTTGCCGGAGAACCGCGCCCACCTGGTCGGCCTGCACGCGCAGGCGCTGGCAGAGGCCCTCGTGCCGTTGGCCATGCGTGAGTACTCCATTGCGTCGATCCCGGCCGATGGCGTGCTGGAATTGATCGTGCGCCAGGAAGTGCATGCCGACGGTAATCTCGGCGTCGGCTCCGGCTGGCTGACCGAACACGCGCCAGTGGGCAGTTCCATCAGCCTGCGCGTGCGGCGCAACAGTGGTTTCCATCTGCCGGCCCAACCGGTACCGATGATCCTGCTGGGCAATGGCACGGGGCTGGCCGGGTTGCGCAGCCTGCTCAAGGCACGGATTGCCGATGGTCAGCAACGTCACTGGCTGCTGTTTGGCGAGCGCCATCGCGAGCACGACTACCTGTGCCGAAAGGAGCTGGAGGAGTGGCTGATCAATGGTGATCTGGCGCGCCTCGACCTGGCATTTTCCCGCGACCAGGCCGAAAAGATTTACGTACAGGATCGCCTGCGTGAATCGGCAGCCGAGCTCAAGAAGTGGCTGGCGGACGATGCCGTGATCTACATCTGCGGCAGCCTTCGAGGCATGGCTTCAGGCGTGGACCAGGTGCTCAACGAGGTACTGGGCGCCGCCGAAGTGGAGCGGCTGATCGAACAGGGCCGCTACCGCCGCGACGTGTACTGATTCACCACATCCCAACGTGGGAGCGGGCTTGCTCGCTCCCACAGGGGGTCATGTGTCGGTCAAACCGGCTGCAACTTCTGCTCGAAAACCGACACCCCGTCCAGATCGCGCAACACCACGCTCAACTCCCCGCTCTGCCCATCGATATTCACCTCGCCAAAAAACTGAAACCCGGCAAACGGCGAGACGTTCTGCGCGGGCGGCGCCTTTTCGAACACCACTTCAGGGCCGAAGGTTTTATCCAGCGGATTAGGCCCAAAACTGCCGGCATTCAATGGCCCGGCGACGAACTCCCAGAACGGTTCGAAATCCTGGAACGCCGCCTGATCCGGGTGGTAATGATGGGCCGCGCAGTAATGCACATCCGCGGTCAGGAACAGGAAATTGCGCACCTGCTGCGCCCGCAGAAAACCGAGCAATTCGGCGATTTCCAGTTCGCGCCCCTGGGCCGGGCCGGGGTCACCGTTGGCCACCGCTTCCCAACGCGCGACACCCGGACTGACTTCACCGTCGGGCACGCCGAGGCCAATGGGCATGTCGGCGGCGATGACTTTCCATTGTGCGTTCGAGGCCTGCATTTCGCGCTTGAGCCAATCCAGTTGCTCACGACCGAGGAAGGGTTTTTCAGCGCCCAGATTGTCATCGTTGGCCCCGCGATAGCTGCGCATGTCGAGTACAAATACATCGAGCAGCGGCCCGTAACCGAGCTTGCGATAGATCCGCCCGCCGCCATCGCCGCTCTGCAAACGCATCGGCGCGTATTCGAGCCAGGCCTGGCGTGCGCGGACCACCAGGCTGTGGATATCTTTGTCCTGGTAACGCGCATCCAGTTGCTTGCCCGGCGACCAGTTGTTCACCACTTCGTGGTCATCCCACTGCCAGATCTGCGGGACCTCGGCGTTGAAGCGACGGATGTTTTCGTCCATCAGGTTGTAGCGATAGTTGCCGCGATACTCATCGAGGGTTTCGGCGACTTTGCTCTTGGCCTCGGTGGTGATGTTGCGCCACACCCGGCCGCCTTCCGTGGTGATCTGCGCCGGGATCGGGCCGTCGGCGTAAATGGTGTCGCCGCTGTGGATAAAAAAGTCTGGCAGACGCAGACGCATTGCTTCGTAGATGCGCATGCCACCAATGTCCGGGTTGATGCCGAAGCCCTGGCCGACGGTGTCGCCGCTCCAGACAAAACGGATATCGCGACGGGTCTGCGGCACGCTGCGCAAGTGACCGAACCAGGGCTCGCTGGCAACGCCGCTCTGGGCGTCTTCAAACTGCACACGATAGAAAATCGCCTGGTCGGCGGGCAGCCCAGTGAGTTCGACCCGGGCAGTGAAATCGGTGCGCGCATCCGCCAGGGGCGAGACGAATCGCCGGGGGTTGGGAAACAGGCTGCGGGTGTCCCACTCCACCACCATCCGCGCGGGGCGGTCGCAGCGGCTCCAGATGATCGCCCGGTCGCCCAGCAGGTCGCCGGACTGCACGCCGTCGGTGAGTTGCGGCCGATCCTTGACCGAAGCGATCACCGCCGGCGCCAGCCCCGGCAACAACAGCCCGGCGCCAACCGCTTGCATGACACGACGACGCCCGAGGTTGAAATCGCTCATGGTGTTCTCCCTGAAAAAGGAAAAACTAAAGCATGGACCTATGACCCTGGCATGACAAAAATCTTCCCAGCGCTGAAGATTCCTGTGGGGGCAGGGTCAGGTGTCAGGCGGTGACGGGTTCTACCGCCAATTCCACCACCTCCGTTCGTTTCACCAGCGCATACACCACCGCAGTCAACAGGCTCCCCGCCACAATCGCCAACAAATAAAGCAGCGCGTGGTTGATCGCATTCGGGATCGCCAGCACAAACAACCCACCGTGGGGTGCCATCAGTTTGCAGCCGAAATACATCGACAGCGCACCGGTCAGCGCACCGCCGGCGATGCTCGCCGGAATCACCCGCAACGGATCTTTCGCCGCAAACGGAATCGCCCCTTCGGAGATGAAGCACAGCCCCAGCACCAGCGCTGCCTTACCGGCCTCGCGCTCAGTCTGCGCGAACTTGCGTCGGGCAATGAACGTGGCGATGCCCAGGCCGATCGGCGGCACCATGCCGGCCGCCATGGTCGCCGCCATCGGCGCGTAACTCTGCGACGCCAGCAAGCCCACCGAGAACGCATAGGCCGCCTTGTTGATCGGCCCGCCGAGGTCGACGCACATCATGCCGCCCAGCAACACACCCAGCAGAATCGCATTGGTGGTGCCCATGCTGTCGAGGAAATGCGTAAGCCCGGAAAGCATCCCGGCCACCGGTTTGCCGACCACGTAGATCATCACCAGACCGGTGAACAGACTCGCCAGCAGCGGGATGATCAGGATCGGCTTCAGCGCCTCAAGGCTCTGCGGCAATCGCGCATAACGGTTGATCGCCTTGGCCGCGTAACCGGCAAGGAAACCGGCAATGATCCCGCCGATGAAACCGGCACCCAGGGTACTCGCCAGCAGGCCGCCGATCATCCCCGGCGCGAGGCCCGGACGGTCGGCGATGGAATAGGCGATATAGCCTGCCAGCAGCGGCACCATCAGCTTGAACGCGGTGTCGCCACCGATCTGCATCAACGCCGCCGCCAGCGTGCCCTCCTCCTTGAACGCGGTGATGCCGAACACGAACGACAGGGCAATCATCAAGCCACCGGCCACCACCATCGGCAACATGAACGACACGCCGGTCAGAAGGTGTTTATAGACGCCGGTCTTCTCCTGTTTGGCCGTTGTCTTGGCAGCGCTCGATGCGCTTTCCTGCTGGCCTTCGGCCAAGGCCTTTTTCAAGGTCGCTTCAGCTTGCTTGAGAGCAATGCCGGTGCCGCAGCGATAGATTTTCTTGCCGGCGAAACGCTCGGTGGCGACTTCGATATCGGCCGCCAGCAGCACCACATCGGCCTCGGCAATGGCTTGCGCGCTCAACGGATTGCGTGCGCCGACCGAGCCCTGGGTTTCCACTTGCAAGTCATAGCCCAGGCGCTTGGCCGCTTGCTGCAAGGCCTCGGCGGCCATGAACGTGTGAGCGACACCCGTCGGGCACGCGGTGACGGCCACCAGTCGCGGCGCGTTCTGGACGACCGCCACAGGTTCGATGACGGTTTCGGTAGCGACGTAGACCTGTGCCTCCTGCGCTCCCCGCCGCAGCACCGTTTCCACGTCCTGCAAGGCCTGAGCCGGAGTGCTCTGGAACACCCGCTTGCCGACAAACCGCGACATGTCCACTGGCGCGCTGGTCACCAGCAGCACCCACTCGGCCGCGTCGAGGGTGGCCGCCGACAGTTGCTTTTCGGGATGCGCGGCATCGGTGACTTCGACACTGGTGCTCCAGCCCTGACGCTGGGCCGCAGCGTCGAGCAGCCGGGCACACAGCACACTGGTGACCATGCCGTTCGGGCAGGCCGTAATGATGGCTAACTTCATGACAAACCCTCTTATTGTTCTGTCAGGGGACGCACGCGCACACCCTGTTCGAGCTGCGCCAGTTGCGCTGCGTCGCCAATGCCGAATCCGATCTGGGTCACCGCCATCGCGGCAATCGCCGTGGCGGTGCGCAAGGTCTGCTCCGGCGTATCGGCACTGAGCAAACCGTGGAGCATCCCCGCCAGCAACGAATCACCCGCCCCCACCGTGCTGGCGACGCTGACCTTGGGTGGCGTGGCATGCAGTGCCGAGCCGACGCTGAACCAGTTCACGCCTTCGGCACCGTGGGAGATCACCACATGCTCGATGCCCTGGGCGTGCAAGCGCTCCGCCGCCAAGGCCTGGGCACTGACCGACACGACCTCGCAGTCCAGCACCTCGGCCAGCTCTTCAGTGTTGGGCTTGATCAGCCACGGCCCCGCTTTGAGCGCTGCACGCAGCGCCTCACCGCTGGTGTCGAGGGCGACGTTCAGCCCCAGGTTTTTCAAGCGCAAGATCAACGCCTGCAACCATTGCGCGCTGACGCCCAACGGCAAGCTTCCGGCGACAACCACCGCATCGTGCCCCGGGGCAATCTGCTCCAGTCGATCGATCAAGGCCTGCTGCGCCGCTTCGCTGACCTGTGGCCCCGGCCCGTTGATGTCGGTGATGCGGCCATCGCTTTCCGCCAGTTTGATATTGCTGCGGGTCTCGCCCGGAACACGGATGAAGGCATCGACAAAGCCGCGTTTGGCGAACAATGTTTCGAACGCTTGCAGGTTGTCTTCGCCGAGAAAGCCACTGACGGTCAGCTGATGCCCGAGGTCCGCCAGCACCTGCGCCACGTTCACACCTTTGCCGGCGGCGTGGGTGTGCATCACATCGCTGCGGTTGACCTGGCCGGCTTCAAGGCGCGGCAACTGGACGGTCAGGTCCAGCGCCGGGTTGAGGGTCAGGGTAAGAATCCGGGCCATTACAGGGCCTCCACTAATGCGCGCACTTCATTGGCGCTGCCCACGGCCAAGGCCTGTCGGGCAAGGGTTTGAGTCTGAGTGAAGCCCAGTTCGCGAATCCGCGCCTTGACTTCGGCAATGCTGCGCGCCCCGACGCTGAGCTCATCCACCCCGAGGCCGACCAGCACCGGCACCGCCAGAGGGTCGGCCGCCAGCTCACCGCATACACCGACCCATTTGCCGTGGGCATGGGCCGCGCGCACGGTGATGTC
Organism: Pseudomonas sp. GL-RE-26; assembly: GCF_019956275.1. Classification (NCBI taxonomy): domain Bacteria; kingdom Pseudomonadati; phylum Pseudomonadota; class Gammaproteobacteria; order Pseudomonadales; family Pseudomonadaceae; genus Pseudomonas; species Pseudomonas sp. GL-RE-26. The sequence goes on along the minus strand of NZ_JAHBDI010000027.1, from coordinate 42,211 downwards.
GATCAGTTGCAGTACCGCCGGATGCAAACCATCGGCCTGGGCCGACAGCGTCGGATGGCCACGGTCGATGGCCAGGGTGTATTGGGTCAGGTCGTTGGTACCGACGCTGAAAAAATCGACCTCTTTGGCCAGCACCGGCGCCAGCAACGCCGCCGATGGCACTTCGATCATGATCCCCAGTTGCAGGTCGGCAACCGGGATTTCCTGGCGCAGGCGTTCGGTCATGTCACGGGCCTGGCGCCACTCGTCGACGCTGCCCACCATCGGGAACATGATCCGCAGCGGCCGGTTGTCGGCAGCCCGCAGCAAGGCGCGCAATTGCGCTTCCATGATCTGCGGGCGCTGCAAGGTCAGGCGAATGCCGCGCACGCCGAGGAAGGGGTTTTCTTCCTTCGCTATCGGCCAGTACGGTAGCGGTTTGTCGCCACCGACATCGAGGGTACGCACCACCAGCGGCCGCCCGGCCAGACCGTCGAGGACGCGGCGGTACTCGATTTCCTGAGTCGCTTCGTCGGGCGCCTGCGGGTGGGCCATGAAAATCAGTTCGGTGCGCAACAGGCCAATGCCTTCGGCGCCCTGCTCCACCGCGCTGGTCACGCCAGCGCTTTCACCAATGTTGGCGAACACTTCGACGGCGTGGCCATCGGTGGTCAGCGCCGGTTGATGACGCCGTTCCGCAGCCGCCTTCAAGCGCTGCTCGCGGGTATCGCGTTCGGCCGTGGCGCGCTGCAAGGTCGCCGCGTCAGCGTCCACATGCAGGCGACCACGCTGGCCATCGAGCAGCAACGGCGTACCCGGCGCCAGCAGCAACACGCCAGGGCCGGCGCCGACCAGTGCCGGAATGCCCAGAGCCCGGGCGACAATCGCACTGTGCGCAGTAGCGCCACCCCGGGCGGTGAGAATCCCCGCCACGCGAGCGGGGTCGAGACGCGCGACGTCGGACGGGCCGACCTCATCCATCACCAGAATGTACGGTTGGTCCGGTTCGCTCGGGGTTTCGATGCCGCTGAGCTGCATCAACACCCGACGCCCGATGTCGCGCAAGTCGGCAGCGCGCTCGGCGAGCAAGGCATCCTGCAACGCTTCCTGCTGCCGGGCCGCCGCTTCTATCACGGCCATCCACGCCGCCTCAGCGCTTTCGCCGTGCTTGAGGCGCGTATCGACCTCATCGGTCAGTTCCGGGTCGTCGAGCATCTCTTGGTGAGTGATGAAGATTTCGCGGATGGCTTTGCTTTTGCTGCGCTCGATCAGGCCCTGGATGTCACGGCGTACCTGCGCCAGAGCTTGCTGGAGACGTTCACGCTCGATGCCGGCAGACTCGCCGCGCAACGGGTAATCGATGGTTTGCAGCACTTGAATATGCGCCGGGCCGATGGCGATTCCCGGAGCGGCGGCAATAGCCTGGACCACACTGCCTGAAATTGGGGCGAGGACCACTTCGGCCACATCGCCAACGACTTCGCGCACCTGGCTTACCGGCGGCAGCGGTTCGACTTCCTCACCAAGACCTTCTTCGATGGCGGCCAACAAGGCCGGCAACGCATCCGCCGCGATGCTCGGTTCGGCGATGATTTCCAGGACCTGCCCCCGACGGGCGCCGAGGCTGAGCAACTTGCTCAAGCTCTTCACCGACACGGCACTGTCGTGACCATCGACGATGCGCACACGGATGTCACCGTCAAAACTCTTTGCCAGTTGCGCGAGGATTTTCGCCGGCCGCGCATGCAAACCGTGGGCATTGGCCAATGCAATTCGCGTGCTGGGCCAGTCGGCGGGCACTTCACCACCGAGCACTTCGAGGACTTTGCGGCTGCTGGTGGCGCGCCCCAACTCATGGCCACGCCCTTCGATCAACAACGCGCACAGGCGTTCGAGCAGCGCTTGATGGGCCTCACCGAGGCTGGCCAGGCAGAACAATCCATTGAGTGGCTGGCCGAGATAGCGCAGCGGTCTGTCCGGGGTGACGAAGGCCAGGCCCGGACGCTTTACCGTCTGCTCGCTGTGCAGCCACCACAGGCCATCGCCCAGGGGCAGCGCTTCAACCTGCTGCAGCACTGCGGAGAAACCGTTGCTCACACAGTCGGCCTGCCGCAGCAGACGTGCGCCGCGCCAGACCAGCTCTTCGAAATCTTCGGCCGCCACACCGAGGCCGATCATCTGCGCATCCAGCGCCAGTTCCTGTGGCGCGCCTTGCAACAACTTCAGCAAGGCTTCGGCGGAACCGGCGCGACGCAGGGCCTGGCCCAGGTCAGTCTCGCCGAGGGCGCGGGTGAGCAATTGCAACAGGCGCAGATGCTCATCGGATTTGGCGGCGATACCGATCGCCAGGTAAACGATATGACCATCGCCCCAGTCCACGCCATCGGGGAACTGCATCAGGCGCACGCCGGTGGTGAACACCAGGTCGCGGGTTTCGGGGGTACCGTGGGGGATGGCAATACCTTGACCGAGAAAGGTCGAGCCCTGGGCTTCCCGCGCCTGCAAACCAGCGAGATAACCCTCGGCAACCAGGCCGTCGGCAACCAGATGCCGGGCCAGCAATTGCAGCGCTGCGGATTTATCCACAGCCGATTGGCCCATGGAAATCTGCTCTACAGTGAGCTCGAGCATGCTTTCTCCTTTTTGGCGCCTTGGGGCACCAGGTATTGTTTTGAATGAGTCAGCTTAGGCGCTTGGTCATCGCTTTTGGCGGTTTTACGGCAGAACCGGCCAAAGGCGCCTAAAACGTAGAAAATACGCCTGCTGAAACGTTTAATCTATATCGATTGGCACGTTACTCGATATTGGCCCATCCTTGAAGTCCAACTTGTCGGATGCGTTGCGACAATGGTCGCCTGCCTTAATCGGTTAGGATTGACGAAAATGTCGAGGCAATCTCGAAAAAACAAGGAAACAGCGGGTTGAAACTCAGTGATATCGCCCAGTTGGCCGGTGTGTCCGTCACCACCGCCAGCTATGTCATCAATGGCAAGGCCGAACAACAGCGCATCAGCAGCGCTACCGTCGAACGCGTGCGCGCGGTCGTCGAACAACATGGCTTCACGCCTAACCCGCAGGCTGCCGGTTTGCGCAGCCGGCACACCCGCACATTGGGGTTCATTCTGCCGGATCTGGAAAACCCCAGTTACGCGCGAATCGCCAAATTGCTGGAGCAAGGTGCGCGGGCCCGGGGTTATCAGTTGCTGATCGCAAGTTCCGACGATGCACCGGACAGCGAACGGCAATTGCTTCAACTGTTCCGCGCCCGGCGCTGCGACGCACTGATCGTTGCCAGCTGCCTGCCGGCCGGCGACGACAGCTATCGCCAATTGCAGGCCAAGGGCATTCCGATCATCGCCATCGACCGGGTCATGGAACCCGAGCATTTCTGCTCGGTGATCAGTGACGACCGCGAGGCCAGCCTGCAACTGACCCGCAGCCTGCTCGATCCCTTGCCCAAACAGATCGCGCTGATCGGCGCCCGCCCGGAGCTGAGCATCAGCCAGGAACGTTGCGCCGGCTTCAAAGAGGCGCTCGCCGGGTTCAACGGCGAGGTGCTGATCGAAGAAGGTGAGTCCTTCAGCCGCGAGTGCGGCAAACAACTGATGGAAGAGTTGCTGCAGCGTCTGGGCCATTTGCCCGATGCCCTGGTGACCACATCCTACGTGCTGCTTCAGGGCGTGTTCGATGCACTGCACGACTTCCCGTTGAAAAACCGCCCGCTGCGACTCGGCACATTCGGCGACACCCAGTTGCTGGACTTCCTGCCGCTACCGGTCAACGCCATGGCCCAGCAACACCAGTTGATCGCCGACAAGGCCCTCGCGCTGGCCCTGGCAGCCATCGAGCAGTCTGATTACCGGCCTGGCGTACAAGCCATCGCGCGCACGTTCAAGCAGCGTATTCGCCAGGACTGAACCGTGGAGCTGATCGACACCCACACCCATCTGGATTTTCCGGACTTCGACGCTGACCGTCAGGCGCTGCTGGCCGAAAGCCGCGCCCTCGGGGTGCGGCGGATCGTGGTGCTGGGGGTTTATCAGGCCAATTGGCAGCGAGTATGGGAGTTGGTGCAGAGTGATCCCGACCTGCACGCCGCGTTCGGATTGCACCCGGTTTACCTGGACGATCATCGCCCGCAACACCTCAGCGAACTCGCCGACTGGCTGACCCGTCTGGCTGGCCATCGACAACTGTGTGCCGTCGGCGAGATCGGCCTGGATTACTTCATCGAAACCCTGGACCGCGACCGCCAGCAGGCGTTGTTCGAGGCGCAATTGCAATTGGCGGCGGATTTCGCGCTTCCGGCATTGATCCATGTGCGGCGTAGCCATGCGGCGGTGATTGCCACGCTCAAACGCTTTCGCCTGAAACGGGCCGGCATCATCCACGCCTTCGCCGGCAGCCAGGAGGAAGCTCGGGAATACATCAAGCTTGGTTTCAAGCTCGGCCTTGGTGGCGCCCCGACCTGGCCGCAGGCGCTGCGCATGCACCGCGTGCTCGGCGAACTGCCACTGGATTCGGTGGTGCTGGAAACCGACTCCCCGGACATGGCCCCTGCCATGTTCCCCGGCCAGCGCAACAGCCCGGCACACCTGCCGGCGATCTGCACGGCACTGGCGCAATGGATGGCGATCAGCCCGGAACGACTGGCGGCTGCCAGCACCGCCAACAGCTGCGAAGTGTTCGGCTGGTAATCAGTCAGCGTGAGCCCTGGCAACTTCCAGGATCAGCGTCAGGTGCTGGCGCCGACGGAAGTAACGGACCACCGCGAAATACACGAACAAGACGATCAGCGAAGCATTCAGCTGTTCGATGACGCTGAGCATTCCCACCCACTCCATCACCAACGCCACCAGCAATGCGGTGCAGACCATCACCCGCAGGCTGGCGCGCAACAGTGAAAAAGAGTCGAGGGACTTGAAGCGCCGGATCTGTTCCGGACAACTTAACTGAACGCGTTTCTGACAGTGAGTACAGGTAAACGCTTCATTGATCGCAATGGCATTGAGTTGCCAGGGTTGCAGCAGCAACGTGCGCTGACAATGCGCACAGCGCCCCTGGACTCCTATTGTTGCAGCAGACATGAGCAAGCCTCCTCCAGGCGGTAAGCCGCGTTAATCTTCCTTGATTGAACTCAAAATGCCAGCGCACGAAGAGAATCAGGAGGACTCCCACCTGGAAAGGGAAAAAGTATTACAAAACTTTCCGACAGCACTCCAAACCCTGTGGGAGCGGGCTTGCTCCCACAGGATCCCAGGACGCCTTCAGACCCGAAACGCGCTGATCAACTGCTTCAACTCCACGACCTGGGCCGACAACGCCCGGCTGGCGTCTTCGGTCTGATGCGCACCTTCAGCGGTACGCTCGCCGGCGCGATTGATCTCGACGATGTTCTGGTCGATGTCGTGGGCCACGGCGGTTTGCTGCTCCACGGCGGCGGCAATCTGCTGGTTCTGGTCGACGATCATGCCGACCGCTCCCAGGATGTTTTCCAGCGCCTGCTGGACCTTCTCCGACTGCCCCACCGTGCCGCTGGCCATTTCATGGCTGGTACCCATGGCCTTGACCGCCGCGCCGACACCGCCATGGAGCCTGGCGATCATCTGTTCGATTTCTTCGGTCGATTGCTGGGTTCGCTTGGCCAGGGTCCGGACTTCATCGGCTACCACGGCGAAACCACGGCCCTGCTCACCGGCCCGTGCGGCCTCGATGGCGGCATTGAGCGCCAGCAGGTTGGTCTGCTCGGCGATGCTCTTGATCACTTCGAGTACGCGGCTGATGGACTGGCTGTCGCTGGCCAGTTGGTTGATCACCAGCACCGATTGATCGATCTCGTTGGCCAGCGCGGCAATGCTGCCTTGCTGCGACTCCACCAGGCCGCGGCCACTGATGGTCTCGTCGTTGACACTGTGGGCACTGCTCACCGCCGCGGCGGCACTGCGCGCGACCTCCTGGGAAGTGGCTGACATCTGGTTCATGGCCGTAGCCACTTGTTCGATCTGCGTGCGCTGCCCGGCGACGGCCTGGTTGCTTTGCGCGGAAACGTTTTCCACTTGCCCGGCCTGACGCTCGACTTCACTGACGGTCTGCCCCACCCGCTCGATCAGGTCATGGATCTTTTTCACGGTGCCGTTGAACACCTCACCCAACTCCCCCAGCTCATCGCGGCTGTGGGCGCTGAAGGTCACGGTCATGTCGCCGGCCGCCACCTTGTCCATCACAGCTCCCAGGCGCTTGAGCGTGGTGCGGGTCGAGGCATAGAAACCGCCGTAGAGGTAGAAGATCAGTACAAACACCACAGACAGCGCCACGGCCTGCAAGATCATGTGTGTACGGTTCTGGTCCAGGCGTTGCTGCAACTGCGGGCCGAGATACTTCAGGGTTGCTTCATTGAGTTGGTAGGTCTGGTCCATCAGGGCAGTGACCTGATCGTAAAAGCCCTGCCACGGTGCATCGAGGGTATCGGCCATGACCACTTGCTCTTCGAACAGCTCGCTGGCTTTCTTCAAGGATGCCCGGCTGCTATCGGCCTGAGCGGCCAAGGTCTCACGCGCAGCCTTGCTGGAACCCAGGGCATCCTGCAACTTCAGGCCATACTCGGCCTGGAGCTTTTCAATCTGCGCCAGCAATTCATCGAAACGGGTACTTGAAGCCGAATTGATGAACCCCTGCCCCAGCGAATAAGAGCCCATTGCCCGACCTTCGCCCAGGATCTGGGTGACCCGTGGCGTGACGAGGGTGACGAGTTCGCTCAACTGGCGCATGTCGCTCTGGTTGTCGCGACTGAGGCCGGACTGGCTGGTGATGAGCTGGCTGAAAATCTGCGCGCTGCCCACCAGCTTGCCGATCAAGGCACTTTTGCTTTGCAGGGAGTTTTCCGTTTGCTGGGCCTTGAACGCGGCGATCATTTCATCGCGTTTGCCATCAAACACCGCGACCTGCTCCGGGTCGCCGGTCATCGCCGTCAGCCCTTGCAGGCGAGTCAAAATATTCTGCTCAAGGGCGCTGATTTTCGATTCGACATTGCCGGCCTTGCCGGATTGGCCGAGGCTGACATTGATCTGCACCAGGTTGTTCAGGGTTTCCAGATCGCGCCGCAACGCCAGGCTGTTGCCCAACAGGTCGAGACTTTGCAGTTCGATGCGCGTGCCCTGGAATTCGCGATAGGAGTCACGCACCAGATAGAAGTTGGTCACCAGCATCGGCACCAGGAACAGTACGCTGATCAGGCTGAACTTCATGCCGAAGCTCAGGCGGTTCATCAGTGCGACAGCGGGATAGAGCAAGCTCTTCACTGGATGTCTCCCTTCAATTTCTTATTTTTTTTATTGGCAGGCGCAGACAGACAGCAGATAGCCACTATTCGACGCTATCTCTGTATAACTTAAATCGGCAGGAGGCTTTGTAACTTAAGGTTAACGACAGGGCGAAGCACTTCGGACTAGTGATCGCCCAGTGGCGAGGGGGCATTGACTGCTGGACTAATGCAGGACCGTCCACAATGCAAACCCAGCATACCAGAGCACCGCCGCACGCAGCAGCAGCGCCCAAATGCGGTCCAGATTGTTGATACCTTCCGCACCGGTCACCGGTGCCGGAATTTCACCGGCCACCAGCCCGACTTTCACGATCAATTGCGCGGCGCTGATGTTCCAGTTCAGCAGCTCATGCAGCATGACCCGACTGACCGCGACAAAATTGCCGACCAACGCCAGGCTCGCCGCCAGCAGACGCACCGGCAACAAGTCAAAGGCGTGACGCAGTTGCCCGGCGCGCTCGACCACTGCAGGGTTTTTCCCGTGCTCCTCGGCCAGCGCCAGCAGCCGATAACTCAACGCCGCGACCGGCCCCAACAGGAAGTACCAGAAAATCACCGCGAAAAAGCTCTGGTAGGCCTCCCACAGCAAATGCCCTTCGACCTGCTCCAGTAGCTGCTCGCCATTGTCTGCACAGATATCCAGGTCGCGCTTGGCGACATGGGCCGCCGCTTGCAGGTCCTCCCGACGCCAGGCATCGCGGAACGGCCCGAGATCGCCCAGCAGATCACCGCGCCCCAGGCTGTAGATAACCACCAGCAAATGGATCGGCAACGCCAGCAACCCGTAGGCCACCGGCTCGATGACGACCAGCAGCAAAGCCAGCAACGCCACCGGCAACAAGACCAGTGCCGCCAGCACCAGCCATGGTCGGTTCGAAAGTCGCGGGCTGGCTTCAAGTTTGTTCAGCTCGTGTGTCCAGCCATTGTCACGCTGAACCCGATGGCGCAAGGCCGAGAACTTCTCGATCCACACCGCCAACAGCAACACCAGAAAACTCATCGTCCTTCCTCTTGTGCCAAGGCGGCACGATAGCGTGCCCAGTCGAACGCCGGCCCTGGATCGGTTTTGCGCCCCGGTGCAATGTCACTGTGCCCGCAGATGCGCTCCGTGGTGATTGCCGTGAACGCCTGTTGCAACTGGCGGGTCAGGGCTGTCAACGCGCTGTATTGCGCGTCGGTGAACGGCAGATCATCCGTGCCTTCGAGTTCGATGCCCACGGAAAAATCGTTACAGGTTTCCCGTCCCTCGAAGCTCGAGACCCCCGCATGCCACGCACGCTCAAGGCACGAAACAAACTGGGTGACGGTACCATCACGCTCGATCAGAAAGTGCGCCGACACCCGCAAATCCGCGATCCCTTCAAAATAGGGGTGTTCGGTGACATCCAGACGATTCTGGAAAAATTCCTGCACCTTGCCGGTGGCGAACTGCGCCGGCGGCAGGCTGATGTTGTGGATCACCAGCAGGGAAACTTCGCCTGTGGGGCGCGCATTGAAGTTGGGTGAGGGGCAGTGATGCACTCCCTGAATCCAACCGCTCGCGGGGTCCAACTGCATACCGATTCCTTCAACGTCGACTGTGTTGGCACAGTATGCCGCGATAATCCCCCGGGGCGCGATCACTTGCCGCGTTTGAGTCGCTTGAGGTTGCCGATCACCGACTCCAGTGCCCGCTCGAACAACAAGGTATCGTCAAGCACTCGCGCCACGCCGTTGCGCAGCTCTTGGGCCAGGTCGGTGCGGCTGCGCTCGAGCACTTTCATGCCAGTGCGGTTGACGAAGATGTATTTGCCGGTGGTTTCAATGACAGCCACCAGTTTGCAGCGAAGGGTATTTTCCGGGTCTTCCTGAAACTCCACCCAGCAGCCTGGATGCATTTGATCGACAGGCTCCTGCACCTCGACCATCATCGACGCCTTCCCAGGCGAATTGGCCCGCCCGTGCTCGGCGTCGCGAACGCACTGCACAAGCCACTCGCTGCGACGGCGCTCATCCTGGGTAAACGCGAGAAAGTCGGCCAGCAGTTCGGAAAATATCGCCGGATCATCGACAAAGTCATTCAACAGACGCTGTACGACCTGGTCGATGCGCACGTAAAGGTTGTCACGCTCATGATCGTCACTGACTCCCCACCCCATGGCTGCGTTGGCGATTTCGTTGAGCAGACGCCGTGCCGGATGACTGCTGCGGCTGAAGAAACTCTTGTCGAGCACCGCCACCTTGACCAGTGGAATCTGCAATCGGCCGATCAGTACCTTGAGGGAATCCGGCAGGTTGCGATCATCGAGCATGCATTCGAAAAGCATGGCGACCAGGTTGATCACATCCTCATCGGCCTCCCCGAAAACCCGTGACCTGCCGCTTTTGACACTGACCCGGGTCAGTAACTGTTCGAGCTGGTTGTGCAGATCAAAATCATCGACGGCCGCCGGTGCCGGCACGTATTGCTGCAAGTGCGAAAGCAGGCGCAACAGATCGCGCGTGGAAATCGGCTGTGCCGTGGCACTGACTTCCAGCACAGGCGACAGGCTGCCGCGAACGTTGAGCAGCAGGACCTGCAACGCGGCGAAAGCCTCCTGGACACTTTCATCGATCGGCAAGCAGACCGGATCGGGGCCCTCATCGGTCGGTCCATCCTGAACGCTGATGTCAGGTCGGTCGGTAGTACGACACACCGGCGCCGGTTTCAGGTCGGGCAACACACCGGTGGCGAGCAGCAGCTGATTGGCTTCTGCGTAAAGCTGATCGGTCTCGCTGAGGACATAACGTTCGAACAACGTGAGGATGATCAGCTTGACCTTGATCTCCAGCCCCAGCTGGCGTGCGGCTTGCAAAAAGTACTCGCAGAGCATCGCTGGGCCCAGGGGATTGTGCAGATCGCCCGGCGCCTTGCCCAACAAGGCGCAGAGCCGGGCCGTCAGTTGGTCCAGGGCGAAACCGTCGCGGTCCAGCACCCGGCTGACCATCGCTTGCACCGCGACCGTGCGCTCGAGCTCTACATCGGGTTGCACCGTCGAGGTATCGGCCGCCAGGGCCTGGGGCAAGGCCGCAAGCGCGCTTTCGTATTGGCCGAGACGGATAAACGCGGCGAAAAACTGTTCGAGAAAAACCCGCTCGATGCTTTTGCGCTTGAGGCGCAAATCGCGCATCGCTTGAAAGAAGATGTTTTGCTCGACGCCACAGCGGGCGCGGTCGGCCATTTCGAAGAGGGTGTCGTCGGCGTTGTCGAACAGTGCCTGCAATCCGTGCCGCAGTTGTTGCGCGGCCTTGTCGCGAACCTGGAGAAGAATCGCCGGCAGTCGGGCGAGTGGCGAGTGAGCCACCTGGTCGGTAGTTGCCTTGTGCAAAGGCACTACATTCCCGTCGTTGTGCATTCGGCCTCCCTGGAACGGTGATGCTTCGACTCGTCAAACTCATGACGTCAAATACAAGGCGGATTATCTTGTAAAAGCTCCCCTTTGTGCCAGAAGACTCTGCATCTGCCCTCAAACAGGTGTTTGCTCGGCAACGATGACCAACGCGACAACGGCAGGGATTCGACCAAATGTAGGTGCCGGTGCCAACGTAACGCTCTGATGCCTTGGGTTGGTCCGTGCCATGGCCCTATAATCGAGCCACTTTGTTTGTGGAGTCCGTTATGCCGAACCTACGTCTCGCCGATCTGACCGCCGAAATCGAAGCCAACGTGCGCCGTGCGTTGCGTGAAGACATCGGCAGCGGCGACATCACCGCGCAGTTGATCCCGGCCGAGCGCCTGGCCAAAGCCACCATCATTACCCGCGATGCGGCCGTCATCAGCGGCACCGCCTGGGTGGATAACGTGTTTCGGCAACTGGACCCACGGGTGGCGGTGCACTGGCAGGTTGCCGACGGTGAACGGGTGACGCCCAATCAGGTGCTGTTCCACCTCGAAGGCCCGGCGCGCTCGCTGCTGACCGGTGAACGCAGCGCCCTGAACTTCCTGCAACTGCTCTCCGGCGTGGCGACCCGTGCGCAATACCTGGCGGACTTCGTGGCCGAGACTCAGGTCAAGCTGCTGGACACCCGCAAAACAATTCCGGGGCTGCGCCTGGCGCAAAAGTACGCCGTAACCTGCGGCGGTTGCCATAACCACCGCATCGGCCTGTATGACGCCTTCCTGATCAAGGAAAACCACATCGCCGCCAGCGGCGGCATCGCGCAGGCCATCGCCGCCGCCCACAAGATCGCCCCGGGCAAACCGGTCGAGGTTGAAGTGGAAAGCCTGGATGAATTGAAAGAAGCGCTGGCGGCCAGTGCCGACATCATCATGCTCGATGAACTGAGCCTGGACGACATGCGCGAAGCCGTGCGCTTGAACGCCGGCAAGGCCAAGCTGGAGGCCAGCGGCGGGATCAACGAAAGCACGTTGCTGCCGATTGCACAGACCGGGGTGGATTACATTTCGATCGGTGCGATGACCAAGGATGTGAAGGCGGTCGATCTGTCGATGCGTTTGAGTCTCTGAGGAGCAGTTACAAGTGGCAAGCTGCAAGCTTCAAGCGGATCTGCTTTGACTTGTAGCTTGCCGCTTGAAGCTTGAATCTGCTCTCAAACCACCAGATTGTTCATCTCGCAGTACTCTTCCCACTCGACGCCTAACACCTCGGCAGCTTCTTTATGCAGCTTCAGGCGTTCTGCTTCGTACTCTTCCGGTGTCGACGTGTATTTGAGGCTCAATTCCCACGGCTGCAAGCCCTGGGCTTCGGCCTCGTCCTCGAAAGCCCATTGAATCTGGTCTTTCTGATCATCGGGACTCAAGTCCTTGATCTCGTCCATCAGTTCGTGGTTATCCAGCACGTACTTCTTCAGCGCTTCTTCGTGTCGGGCTTCCTGGGTCATCTCTTTAACGGTCATGGCGTTCTCGCTGATCTGGGAATGGAAGATGGATCTGGATCTTCAAGGATCTCTCTGACACAAAAACCGGATCAGGCCCGGTTTATCTGGCCTTCAGAACCATTCTGGATCATCTGAAAACTGCTGGGCGGTGCTCAGGCAGGCTCCGAATATAGGACGTTTGGCTGAGGATTTACACGTCTCTTTGCATCTCCCCGCAAAAAGTTGTGCACACGATGTTTTGATGACGGCGAGAACCTCAAGCGTACCGTCGAGGACCTGAGCAGAAAGGTGAAATGACCGAGGGGGATATGGTGCCCGAGACAGGAATCGAACCTGCGACCTTCGCGTTACGAGTGCGCTGCTCTACCGGCTGAGCTACACGGGCGGTGGGCTAAACCTAGCATCGCTTATGAGTTGCGGCAACCTGTGGCGAGGGAGCTTGTCGGAACGCCGCACCGTCCCGCTCGGCTGCGCAGCAGTCGTAAAACCATCGGCCCACAGCAAAACATTGGGTCGCTGCGCAACCCGACGGGAGCAAGCTCCCTCGCCACAGTTAATTGCGGCACATAAAAATGCCCCGCCGTTTTCACGGCGGGGCATTTTCTACAACGTTGAAGCGGTCAGGCGTGAGGCGTAATTAAACGCCCGAAGCCTTGGCTGCAGCCACGTCTTTGATGGACAGCTTGATACGGCCGCGGTTGTCCACGTCCAGTACCAGAACTTCCACTTCCTGGCCTTCTTTCAGGATGTCGGTCACTTTCTCAACGCGAGCGTCGCTCAGCATGGAGATGTGAACCAGACCGTCCTTGCCTGGCAGGATGTTGACGAATGCGCCGAAGTCGACGATGCGCTCAACCTTACCGACGTAGATCTTGCCGATCTCGGCTTCAGCGGTAATACCCAGAACGCGCTGACGTGCTGCTTCAGCCGCTTCCTTGGTCTCGCCGAAGATCTTGATCGAACCGTCGTCTTCGATGTCGATCGAAGCCTTGGTTTCTTCACAGATCGCACGAATGGTCGCGCCGCCTTTACCGATGACATCACGGATTTTGTCGGTGTCGATCTTCATCGCGATCATGGTCGGAGCGTTGGCCGACAGTTCGGTACGCGACTGGCCAATGATCTGGTTCATCTGGCCGAGGATGTTCAGGCGCGCTTCCAGGGCTTGGCCCAGAGCGATCTCCATGATTTCTTCGGTGATGCCCTTGATCTTGATGTCCATCTGCAGCGCAGTGACGCCTTTGGCGGTACCGGCTACTTTGAAGTCCATGTCGCCCAGGTGGTCTTCGTCACCCAGGATGTCGGTCAGGACGGCGAATTTCTCGCCTTCTTTAACCAGACCCATGGCGATACCGGCAACCGGCGCCTTCATCGGCACACCAGCGTCCATCAGGGCCAGGGAAGCGCCGCAAACGGAAGCCATCGAGCTCGAACCGTTGGATTCGGTGATTTCCGACACAACACGGATGGTGTACGGGAACACGTCAGCGGCAGGCAGCATGGCCGAAACCGAACGACGGGCCAGACGGCCGTGACCGATTTCGCGGCGACCAGCGCCACCCATGCGACCACACTCGCCTACCGAGAACGGAGGGAAGTTGTAGTGCAGCATGAACGGGTCTTTTTTCTCGCCTTCCAGGGTGTCCAGCAGCTGTGCATCACGGGCAGTACCCAGAGTTGCAACGACCAGAGCCTGGGTTTCGCCACGGGTGAACAGAGCCGAACCGTGGGTTTTTGGCAGAACACCGACTTCGATGTTCAACGGACGGACAGTCTTGGTGTCGCGACCGTCGATACGTGGCTTGCCGTTAACGATGTTTTCGCGAACGGTGCGGTATTCGATTTCGCCGAAAGCCGCTTTGACTTCGCTGGAAGAAGGCTGGCCTTCTTCACCGGACAGCTTGGCAACGACCTGGTCCTTCAACTCGCCCAGGCGAGCGTAACGGTCGGCCTTGACGGTGATGGTGTAGGCCTGGGAGATCGCTTCGCCGAACTCGGCACGGATAGCGCCGAGCAGTTCGGTGGCTTCTGGCGCAGGAGCCCAGGTCCAGGTTGGCTTGGCAGCTTCAGCGGCCAGTTCTTTAACGGCGTTGATCACAACCTGGAACTCGTCGTGAGCAAACAGTACCGCGCCCAGCATCTGGTCTTCGGTCAGCTCTTTGGCTTCCGATTCAACCATCAGTACGGCGTCCGAAGTACCGGCAACGACCATGTCCAGGCTCGAAGCAGCCTGTTGCTCGTAAGTCGGGTTCAGCAGGTAGCCGGTGCTTTCGTGGAACGCAACGCGGGCAGCGCCGATCGGGCCATCGAAAGGAATGCCGGAGATCGCCAGCGCAGCCGAGGTACCGATCATCGCAGCGATGTCCGGATCGGTCTTCTTGCTGGTGGAAACGACGGTGCAGACAACCTGCACTTCGTTCATGAAGCCTTCCGGGAACAGCGGACGGATCGGGCGGTCGATCAGTCGGGAAGTCAGGGTTTCTTTCTCGGAAGGACGGCCTTCGCGCTTGAAGAAACCGCCAGGGATCTTACCGGCAGCGTAAGTCTTTTCCTGGTAGTGAACAGACAGAGGGAAGAAGCCCTTGCCTGGATCGGCTTGTTTTGCACCGACTACGGTCACCAATACGCTGACGTCGTCGTCAACGGTGACCAATACTGCGCCGGAGGCCTGACGGGCGATACGGCCAGTCTCGAGGGTAACGGTCGACTGACCGAACTGGAATTTTTTGATTACCGGGTTCACGGTGTCCTACCTTCTTTGTGGCTCTTGGGGGAACTGGTTTCTTGCGAAATTCTTGGGCAATGTCGGGAATCGGCCCGACTGGCTTGTCCAGGTGTTACTCAGGCAAAGCAGGTATCCAGATAAAACTTGAGGCTGGGAGCCTGCCATGCGCCGGCGGGAAACCCGCTGGTGCACGACAGACAACCAACCTCTAGCGCAATCGCTTATTAGCGACGCAGACCCAGGCGACCGATCAGAGCCTGATAACGGCCCAGATCCTTGCCTTTCAGGTAGTCCAGCAGCTTACGACGCTGGTTTACCATGCGGATCAGACCACGACGGGAGTGGTGATCTTTACCGTTGGCCTTGAAGTGACCTTGCAGCTTGTTGATGTTGTGGGTCAGCAGTGCAACTTGCACTTCTGGCGAACCAGTGTCACCAACAGCTTGCTGGTAGTCAGCTACGATTTGAGCTTTTTCTTGAACGTCGAGAGCCATGAGGCAATCCTTTTATCAGGAAACTGTTTCAGAAAAACAGTTTCAACAGGCCAGGGACAAATCCCTGTATCTAAAAATGAGTAGTGACCGTGCCTGTTGACAGCCACCCTCGTTCGGTCATTCTGACCGAATCAGTCGACGTGGCGCGATGCGCCCGTCTTCGCTCACTTCACCGATACCGATGAAGCGACCATTGTGATCCTGTACCCGCACCATGCCGAACTTCGGAGCATCCGGGGCACGTACCGGCTGGCCGTTGAGCCAGTAGAACGCACTCGCTTCCGAGAACTGCAACAGTGGCCAATCCAGCAGGCCGCTGTCCGATGGCATCAGGAAGCGATCGACCGCTTCGTTGCCGCCTTCGGCATGTACCGCTTCCAGCTCTTCGAGGGTAACCGTCTGCGCCAGGGTGAATGGCCCGGCCTGGGTACGTCGCAGTTCTGCAACGTAAGCGCCACAACCGAGTTGCTCACCGATATCCTCCACCAGGGTGCGGATATAGGTGCCTTTAGTGCAATCCACCGCCAGCCGCGCAGTATCACCTTCGAAGGCCAGCAATTCCAAGCGCGTAATAGTAACAGAACGCGGTTCGCGCTCCACTACTTCGCCTGCACGAGCCAGCTTGTACAGCGGCTGGCCATCACGCTTGAGTGCCGAGTACATCGGCGGTATCTGACTGATTTGCCCACGAAATTTCGGCAGTACAGCCTCGACATCGGGGCGACCAACGGTCACCGGGCGCTCCTGCAAAACTTCACCTTCGGCATCCGCCGTGGTGGTGGTCTTGCCCAGTTGCGCCAGGGTTTCATAACCCTTGTCGGAATCGAGCAGGTATTGCGAGAACTTGGTGGCCTCGCCGAAGCACAGCGGCAACACGCCGGTGGCCAAGGGATCGAGACTGCCGGTATGACCTGCCTTTTCGGCGTTCAGCAACCAGCGAACCTTCTGCAAGGCCGCGTTGGAGGTGAACCCCAGCGGCTTGTCGAGAAGGATAATGCCGCTGACGTTACGACGGATACGTTTGACCTGAGCCACCGATTACTCCTTGGTGTCTTCGGCTTCTGCCGCAACCGGATGCTGATTGTCTTCAGCCACTGCGCGCTCGATCAATGCCGACAGATGCGCACCACGCACGACGCTTTCGTCGTAGTGGAAGTGCAGCTGTGGAACGCTGCGCAGCTTCATCTCGCGAGCCAGCTGCATGCGCAGGAAACCGGCGGCGGAGTTGAGCACCTTGATGCTTTGTGCGATTTCTTCGGCGCTGTCCTGCCCCATCACGGTGATGAAGATCTTGGCGTGACCGACGTCACGGCTGACTTCAACAGCGGTAATGGTGACCAGGCCGACGCGCGGGTCTTTGACTTCACGACGGATCAGCTGTGCCAGCTCACGCTGCATCTGATCGCCGATACGTTGGGTACGGCTATATTCTTTTGCCATGTCTTGTTACCTGTTACTGCCCCAAGGTGAAACCCGTGAGGTCTGAAAGCGGCAAACGCCCGGCCTGACAAAAGCCAGACCGGGCGTTGCGTTTAGAGTCCTGACGCCGTGCCGCGCACTTGCATGCGGCGGCTCGCCGTGGCCCTTGAAGTGCGCGAGTTAGAGGCTGCGAGCAACCTGGACCTTCTCGTAGACTTCGATCTTGTCGCCAGCTTTGACGTCGTTGTAGCTCTTGACGCCGATACCGCATTCCATGCCGGCACGTACTTCGGAAGCGTCATCCTTGAAGCGGCGCAGGGATTCCAGCTCGCCTTCGAAGATAACGATGTCTTCACGCAGTACACGGATTGGACGGTTACGGTGAACAACACCTTCGATAACCATGCAACCGGCGATCGCGCCAAACTTCGGCGAACGGAACACGTCACGCACTTCAGCGGTACCCAGGATGTTCTCGCGAACATCGCTGCCCAGCATACCGGTGAGGGCTTTCTTGACGTCTTCGATGATGTCGTAGATCACGTTGTAGTAACGCATATCCAGACCTTCCTGCTCGACGATCTTGCGAGCGCCAGCATCGGCACGCACGTTGAAGCCGAACAGTACAGCATTGGAGGCCAGCGCCAGGTTAGCGTCGGACTCGGTGATACCACCGACGCCGCCACCAACAACACGCACTTGCACTTCGTCGTTACCCAGGCCGTTCAAGGCACCGTTCAACGCTTCCAGCGAACCACGGACGTCGGATTTGAGGACGATGTTGAGCGTCTTCTTCTCTTCCTGACCCATGTTCTCGAAGATGTTTTCAAGCTTGCCAGCGTGAGCACGGGCCAGTTTGACTTCGCGGAACTTGCCTTGACGGAACAGAGCCACTTCACGGGCTTTCTTCTCGTCAGCAACTACGCTCATCTCGTCGCCAGCGTCCGGGGTACCGTCCAGGCCGAGAATCTCGACAGGGATGGAAGGACCAGCTTCTTTGATTGGCTTGCCGTTCTCGTCGAGCATGGCGCGAACGCGGCCATAGTTCGAACCGACCAGCACCATGTCGCCTTGGCGCAGGGTACCGTCTTGAACCAGAACGGTAGCAACCGGGCCACGACCTTTGTCGAGACGCGATTCAACCACGACGCCACGGCCAGGAGCCGAAGGAGTCGCTTTCAGTTCCAGAACTTCAGCTTGCAGCAGAACAGCTTCGAGCAACTCGTCCACGCCAGTACCGACTTTCGCCGAAACCGATACGAACGGGGTGTCGCCGCCCCACTCTTCCGAAGTCACGCCGTGAACCGACAGTTCGCTACGGATGCGATCGAGATCAGCGCCCGGCTTGTCGATTTTGTTCACTGCAACAACCAACGGAACACCGGCAGCCTTTGCGTGCTGGACAGCTTCAATGGTCTGCGGCATCACGCCGTCGTCCGCTGCAACGACCAGGATCACGATGTCAGTCGCCTTGGCACCACGAGCACGCATTGCGGTAAACGCAGCGTGACCCGGGGTATCGAGGAAAGTGACCATGCCGCGATCAGTTTCAACGTGGTACGCACCGATGTGCTGGGTGATACCGCCGGCTTCGCCTGCAGCTACCTTGGCACGACGGATATAGTCGAGCAGCGAGGTCTTACCGTGGTCAACGTGGCCCATTACGGTCACGACTGGTGCACGGGAGAACGCTTCACCTTCAAACTTCAGGGACTCGGCCAGGGAATCTTCCAGGGCAGTGTCGCTGACCAGGGTCACTTTGTGGCCCAGCTCTTCGGCAACCAGTTGGGCAGTTTCCTGATCCAGTACCTGGTTGATGGTCGCTGGAGTACCCAGTTTGAACATGAACTTGATGATTTCAGCAGCCTTGACCGACATCTGCTGGGCGAGATCGCCAACAGTGATGGTCTCGCCGATCTTCACTTCGCGCACGACAGGGCCGGTTGGGCTCTGGAAACCGTGGGCGTTGCGTTTCTTCAGCTTGGCCTTGCCGCGACCACCACGACGGAAGCCGTCGCTTTCTTCGTCGGTAGTACGTGGGGCAACGCGTGGAGCAGGCGCTTTCTCTTTGACCGAAGCACGATGCGGAGCGTTTTTGCGCTCGCCATCGCTGCTACCGCGACGACTATTATCGTCGGCACGTGGCTTGTCCGGACGGCGCTGTTCGTCACGCTTGCGGGTATCGGCCGCAGGAGCCGGAGCGGCTGCCACAACCGGTGCGCTTTCGCGAACTGGCTCGGCCACCGCAGCAGGCGCTGCAACAGGTTCGGCTTGAGCGTTCGGCGCAGCAGCAGGCTGGCGACGCGCTTCTTCTTCGGCGCGACGCTTGGCTTCTTCTTCAGCCTTCTGACGGGCAGCATTTTCTACTGCGCGACGTTCATCCAGTTCACGCTTGCGCTCGGCTTCGATTTCTTCCGGGCTGCGTTGTACGAAGACTTTCTTCTTGCGTACTTCAACGCTGATGCTCTTGCTGCCAGCAACACGCAGGGTGCTGGTGGTTTTACGCTGCAGCGTAATCTTGCGTGGTTCTTCCACTTTCGCCTTGTGGCTGCTTTTCAAGTGAGTCAGCAACGATTGCTTCTCACTGTCAGTCACATGTTCTTCGGCGGCGGTGTGCGGCAGACCTGCCTCACGCATCTGCTGCAACAGGCGCTCTACCGGTGTTTTGACCTCA
The DNA here is from genome assembly GCF_019956275.1 of Pseudomonas sp. GL-RE-26. NCBI lineage: Bacteria > Pseudomonadati > Pseudomonadota > Gammaproteobacteria > Pseudomonadales > Pseudomonadaceae > Pseudomonas > Pseudomonas sp. GL-RE-26. The sequence goes on along the minus strand of NZ_JAHBDI010000027.1, from coordinate 22,742 downwards.
TCGGCCAGTTGTTTCACCGTGACTTGCGTCATGCACTTCTCTCCTCAGGCCGCGCCTAATTACTCGAACCAGTGGGCTCGGGCGGCCATGATCAACTTGCCGGCACGATCATCGTCAATGCCGTCGATGTCGAGCAGGTCGTCAATAGACTGCTCGGCCAGGTCTTCGCGGGTAATTACGCCGCGCACCGCCAGTTCCATCGCCAAATCCTTGTCCATACCCTCAAGCGAGAGCAGGTCTTCGGCCGGATGGGCGTCTGCCAGCTTTTCCTCAGTAGCGATGGCTTTGGTCAACAAACGATCCTTGGCGCGAGCGCGAAGCTCGTTGACGGTTTCTTCGTCAAAGCCGTCGATGTTGAGCATTTCTTCCAACGGTACGTAGGCAATCTCTTCCAGGCTGGTAAAGCCTTCATCTACCAGCACCTGCGCCAGGTCTTCGTCGACTTCCAGCTCGTCGATGAAGTTGCGCAGGATGTCGCCGGTTTCTGCTTGCTGCTTAGCCTGGATGTCCGATTCGGTCATCACGTTCAGGGTCCAGCCAGTCAACTGGCTAGCCAGACGCACGTTCTGACCACCCCGACCAATGGCCTGAGCCAGATTGTCTGCGCCAACGGCGATGTCCATTGCATGGGCATCTTCGTCAACGATAATTGCCGCCACTTCAGCCGGCGACATTGCATTGATCACGAACTGAGCCGGGTTGTCGTCCCACAGGACGATGTCCACACGCTCACCGCCCAACTCACCCGACACTGCCTGGACGCGCGAACCGCGCATACCGATGCAAGCGCCTTGCGGGTCGATGCGTTTGTCCTTGGAGCGGACCGCGATCTTGGCGCGCGAACCCGGGTCACGGGATGCTGCCATTACTTCGATCAGGCCTTCAGCGATTTCCGGCACTTCGATGCGGAACAACTCGATCAGCATTTCCGGCGCGGTACGCGACAGGATCAACTGCGGGCCGCGGTTCTCGGTGCGGATTTCCTTGAGCAGCGCACGCAGACGCACGCCAACCCGGAAAGTTTCGCGAGAAATGATGTCTTCACGGGCCAGCAACGCTTCAGCGTTGTTGCCCAGATCAACGATCACGTTGTCGCGGGTGACTTTTTTCACGGTGCCGGAGATGATTTCACCCAGGCGCTCGCGATAAGCGTCAACAACCTGAGCGCGCTCGGCTTCGCGAACTTTCTGCACAATGACTTGCTTGGCAGTCTGTGCAGCGATGCGGCCGAACTCGATGGACTCGATCTTCTCTTCTACGACGTCACCGACCTTGGCGCCAGGATGCGTTTCGGCAACCTTGCTCGGCCAGGTTTCGATGGCCGGATCGTCCAGGTCTGCTTCTTCGACGACCGTCCAGCGACGGAATGTCTCGTATGCACCCGTGTGGCGGTTGATTTCCACACGCAGATCAACTTCGTCTTCGAAACGCTTTTTGGTAGCAGTGGCCAGGGCCAGCTCCAGCGCTTCAAAAATCACGTTTGCCGGTACGCCCTTTTCATTGGATACCGACTCAACAACCAGCAGTACTTCTTTGCTCATCGTACGCCTCGCCTTTCGCAAGCCATTGGATCCGCGGGATCCGCAGTATCTGGCACGCCTCAGTCAAAACTGGGAATAATGTTGGCCTTGTCGATCATATCGATCGGCAACAGGAACTCATGGTCATCTACCTGCACCACGACATCCTGCTCTTCTACGCCGCGCAGAAGGCCCTGAAAGTTGCGTCGTCCTTCAAAAGGCGAGCGCAGCTTGATCTTCACTTGTTCACCGGCAAATTTTGCAAACTGCTCAAGAGTGAACAGAGGGCGTTCCATGCCAGGCGAGGAAACTTCAAGGGTGTACTCAACGGAGATTGGATCTTCAACATCCAGCACACCGCTGATCTGACGGCTGACGATGGCGCAATCGTCCACCAGCACGCCGCCTTCTTTATCGATATAAACGCGCAACATCGAGTGACGACCCTGAGCCGAAAACTCGATACCCCAGCATTCATAGCCTAGGGCCACGACCACCGGGGCCAGCAAGGCCTGCAACTCTTCTAGCTTGCTCGACACCTGAACCCCCTAGTGCATGTATGTGCATGCTATGCAAAATAAAAAAATGGGCGAAACGCCCATCCTTGAAACGCCGTCGAACAGCGGCGTTGAAAGTGTCCAGCTAACAAAAAGCCCCTTAAAAGGGGCTCCTTAAACTGGTTGCGGGGGCCGGATTTGAACCGACGACCTTCGGGTTATGAGCCCGACGAGCTACCAGACTGCTCCACCCCGCGACAAAGCTGGGGCGGAAGTATACGACCGATCCCCTACAGGGTCAATGTAACCTTCCACCTGCAAGAAAGCCCGCAACAGCGGGCTCTCCTGACTAATTGGTACCGAGAAGGGGACTCGAACCCCTACACCCTATGGGCACAACCACCTCAAGGTTGCGTGTCTACCAATTCCACCACCTCGGCAATACTACGTTTGAAACCCTTCTTACTTCTGCTCTTGAGCTGGAGGCACGTCAGTCGCTGGAGTAGCCGACTTTTGCTCTTGAAGCACCGGGACATCATCAGAAGCCGGTTGTTGCTTTGGAACTTCCAGTACCGCTGGATTTGGGAGACCTACTTGAGTCAGCTGGTGAGCCTTCTCTTTAGCAAAGTAACCTAACCCCAAGCTGGTTATGAAAAAACCTGCGGCAAGTATAGCAGTAAACTTACTAAGAAAGGTAGAGGAACCTTGGCTTCCGAACACAGTATTTGAAGCACCTGCTCCGAAAGACGCGCCAGCATCCGCACCTTTACCCTGCTGCAGCAAAACCAGAGCTACTACGCCCAATGCACCCAGCAGATGAAAAACGACTACGACTGTTTCCAGCATTTTTTCAGTTTCCCGCGGCGCGACAGATCGCACCGAACTCATCTGCATTCAGGGAAGCCCCACCAATGAGGCCCCCATCGATATCCGGCATGCCGAACAGTTCGACCGCATTGGCCGCCTTCACGCTGCCGCCGTATAGAAGCCGCACACCTTGCGCGACTTCAGAATTCTCTGCCGCCAACTGGGCGCGAATGGCTGCATGCACATCCTGCGCCTGTTGTGGCGTTGCAGTCAGCCCGGTGCCAATGGCCCAGACCGGCTCGTAAGCGATCACTGCCTTGGCAAAGGCACCGACACCCAGCTCCTCAATGATACTGCCCAGCTGACACGAGACAACCTCAAGAGTCTTTCCGGCTTCACGCTGCTCCAGGGTTTCCCCTATGCACAACACCGGAATCAAGCCACATGCCTGTGCCGCTGCGAACTTGCGGATCAGCACTGCGTCCTGCTCGCCCATGATCTGGCGGCGCTCGGAGTGCCCGACAAGCACCAGGGAACAACCCGCATCCACCAACTGACTCGGTGCAACTTCACCGGTCAACGCACCTTGCCCGGATTCCACCGCAGAATTCTGCGCGCCGACCGAAATCGACTTTCCTTCCAGGCCATCAATCACTTGATTGATATGCAGGAAAGGCGGGAATACCGCGACATCAACACTGCTCGGCAAGGCCAAGTCACGAAGGCCGTTGATCAGCTCAGCGACGCTGGCGCGGGTACCGTGCATCTTCCAGTTACCAGCTACCATAGGGCGACGCATGCTGTACCTCGTCGGTCAAAGTGGGCGCAGATGTTACCCAACACAATCATGGCTGGCAAGCCGAATTCAGGCAGAAACTTCAGTAACCAGTTTTGCCAGCTCTTCGGCATAGCCACGAACCTGCGTTTCGTCTTCGCCTTCGACCATCACACGCACCAGCGGTTCGGTTCCGGACTTGCGCAAAAGCACACGCCCCCGACCCGCCATGGCCTTGGTCACACGCTCGCTGGCTTCCTTGACCGACGGATGATCGAGTGGGCTTGCGCCGCCACCGAATCGCACATTGATCAGTACCTGAGGGCACTTGCGCAGCGCCTGTCGGGTTAGCGCCAGGCTTTCATCCCGGCGCTTCAGCGCGATCAGCACCTGCAGCGCGGCAATAATTGCGTCACCGGTGGTGGTGTGACTGAAGCACACCACGTGCCCCGAATTTTCCCCGCCCACAATCCAGTTGCGCTCAAGCAGTTCGGCGATCACATAGCGATCACCGACATTGGCGCGCACGAATGGAATGCCCAGGTCGGCCAGGGCCAGCTCCAGCCCCAGGTTACTCATCAGAGTGCCGACCACACCACCTTGCAACTTGTCACGCTCATGCAGGTCACGCGCAATGATGAACAGCAACTCATCACCATCAACTACCGCCCCCGTGTGATCGACCATCTGCACGCGATCGCCATCGCCATCGAAGGCAATGCCCAGGTCCGCCTTTTCAGCCAGGACGGCAGCCTGCAGTTGCCCCATATGGGTCGAACCGCAGTTTTCGTTGATGTTCAGACCATTGGGCTGCGCGGAGAGAACCACGACCTCGGCACCCAACTCGCGGAACACGCTCGGCGCCACTTTGTAGGTGGCCCCATGAGCACAGTCGACCACGATCTTCAGCCCCGTGAAACTGGTGCCGGTGCGTACGCTGCTCTTGCAGAATTCGATGTAACGGCCGGAGGCGTCGTTGATTCGCGACACCTTGCCGATCTTGCTCGACTCAACCACGGTCATTGGCGTATCGAGCAACTCTTCGATCATATGCTCGACTTCATCCGGCAGCTTGGTGCCATTGCCGGAGAAGAACTTGATGCCATTGTCATCATGCGGATTGTGCGACGCACTGATGACGATGCCAGCCTCGGCATGAAAAGTACGCGTCAAATAGGCGATAGCCGGAGTCGGCATCGGTCCCAGCAGCATTACATCGGCACCTGCCGACGTCAGCCCTGCTTCAAGCGCAGACTCGAACATGTAGCCGGAGATCCGGGTGTCCTTACCTACCAGTACCTTGCAGGCGCCCATCTTGCGGAATGCCATACCTGCAGCCCAGCCGAGCTTGAGCATGAAGTCAGGAGTAATCGGGTATTCACCGACACGCCCACGAATACCATCGGTGCCAAAATATTTTTTGCTCATAAGTGCTCCATCATTCTTATTCGGCTGATTCCACTGCGGCGATCATCCGCACCACATCCACTGTTTCGGCTACATCATGGACGCGCAATATACGCGCACCTTTCGCCGAAGCCAGCGCCGCGAGCGCCAAACCACCATACAGACGATCTCCCACCGGACGATTCAACGCCTGACCAATCATGCTCTTTCGCGAAACCCCGACCAACAGGGGTCGCCCCAAGGCATGCAGGGCTTCCATATGTTTGAACAAACTCAGATTGTGCTGCAAGGTTTTGGCGAAGCCAAAGCCGGGGTCAAGAATGATCCGCTCAGCCGCAATTCCCGCCAATGAACACTGATGCATGCGCTCGGAGAGAAACTCACCGACCTCCCTGGTGACATCCTGATACTGCGGATTGTCCTGCATATCGCCCGGCTCGCCCAGCATATGCATCAGGCAGACCGGCAGCCCGGTGGCCGCTGCAGCATCCAGGGCTCCATCGCGACGCAACGAACGCACGTCATTGATCAGCCCGGCACCCAATCGCGCTGCTTCTCGCATGACGGCTGGCGTTGAGGTGTCGACCGATATGATCACATCCAGCTCGCGGCTGATGCGCTCGACGATGGGCGCTACGCGCTCCAGCTCTTCCAGTGGCGATACGACCCTGGCACCAGGGCGGGTGGACTCTCCACCGACATCGATCAGCGTAGCGCCGGCCGCCACCATGGCTTCGGCGTGGCGCATGGCCGCGTCGAGCTGGCTGTATTGGCCACCATCGGAGAAAGAATCAGGAGTGACATTGAGAATACCCATGACATGCGTCTGGGCCAAATCAAGAACCCGGTTGCCGCAAGGCAACCGGGTCGAGGACTGAACAGAAGTCATTTCAAACCTTATACGTCAGCAGCAGGACCACCGATCGGTGTTTCCGGACGCTCATCCTGCACCACCGGAGGGGTGCCGGAAGTACCCGTGCCACCCGACCAGTCGCGTGGCTCGCGAGGCGTACGACCCGCCATGATGTCGTCGATCTGCTCGGCATCGATCGTTTCGTACTTCATCAAGGCATCGGCCATCGCGTCAAGCTTGTCACGGTTATCCGTGAGAATCTGCTTCGCCGTGCCGTAGCACTGATCGATGATGCTGCGCACTTCGGAGTCGATCAACTTGGCTGTTTCGCCAGAGAAACTTGCACTCTGACCGCCACCGCCGCGACCGAGGAACACTTCGCCCTCTTCTTCGGCATACATCAACGGGCCGAGTTTCTCCGAGAGCCCCCACTTGGTCACCATGTTCCGCGCAATCTGGCTGGCGCGCATGATGTCGTTGGAAGCACCGGTGGTCACGCCATCGAAGCCCAAGGTCATTTCTTCAGCGATACGACCGCCGTACAGCGAACAGATCTGGCTGATCAACGCACGCTTGGACAGGCTGTAACGATCTTCTTCCGGCAGGAACATGGTCACACCCAGCGCACGGCCGCGCGGGATGATCGACACTTTGTACACCGGATCATGCTCAGGCACGACACGCCCCACGATGGCGTGGCCTGCTTCGTGATAAGCCGTGTTCTGCTTTTCTTTCTCGGACATGACCATGGATTTGCGCTCGGCGCCCATCATGATCTTGTCTTTCGCCAGTTCGAACTCTTTCATCTCGACGATGCGCTTGCCGGCACGGGCGGCGAACAAGGACGCCTCGTTCACCAGGTTCGCCAGGTCAGCACCGGAGAAGCCTGGAGTACCACGGGCGATCACGGCCGGAGCAACGTCGTCGCCCATCGGCACTTTGCGCATGTGAACCTTGAGAATCTGTTCGCGACCACGGATGTCCGGCAGACCGACCACAACCTGGCGGTCGAAACGGCCCGGACGCAGCAACGCAGGGTCCAGTACGTCAGGACGGTTGGTCGCAGCAATCACGATGATGCCGTCATTCATTTCGAAGCCGTCCATCTCAACCAGCAACTGGTTGAGCGTCTGCTCGCGCTCGTCGTGACCACCACCCATGCCGGCGCCACGATGGCGACCGACCGCATCGATTTCGTCGATGAAGATGATGCATGGAGCGTGTTTTTTGGCCTGTTCGAACATATCGCGAACACGGCTGGCACCGACACCGACGAACATTTCGACGAAGTCGGAACCGGAAATGGTGAAAAACGGCACTTTGGCTTCGCCGGCGATGGCCTTGGCCAGCAAGGTCTTACCGGTACCCGGAGGACCGACCATCAGCACACCGCGAGGAATGCGGCCACCCAGGCGCTGGAACTTGCCTGGGTCGCGCAGGAACTCGACCAGCTCGCCGACTTCTTCCTTGGCTTCGTCGCAACCGGCAACGTCAGCCAGGGTCGTTTTCACCTGATCTTCCGAGAGCAGGCGCGCCTTGCTTTTACCGAAGCTCATCGGCCCGCCCTTGCCACCGGCACCGCCCTGCATCTGCCGCATGAAGAACATGAACACGGCGATGATCACGAGGATAGGGAAGCTGGCAACCAGAAGCTGAGTCCAGATGGATTGCTGTTCAGGCTGCTTGCCTTCGACCACGACGTGGTTATCCACCAGGTCGCCGATCAGGCCGTTGTCCTGGATCGCCGGGCGAATGGTCTTGAAGCTGTCGCCATCGTTGCGTTTGCCGGTAATCACGTAGCCATCAACCGCCACGCGCTCGACCTTGCCATCCTTGACCTGCTGGATGAAGTCGGAATAGTTGAGGGTCTGCGGCTCGTTAGGGCTGGAGAAGTTGTTCATCACCGTCACCAGGACAGCCGCGATGATCAACCACAGGATCAGATTCTTTGCCATATCGTTCAATTAACTACCCTCTGAAGCAAGCTCCGCTACTGACGCGCGCTTCGCATGATATTCACCGGCCTAACTTACTACATTACCTACAACTTGGCAGGCGCCGTCTGTAACCCTTTGTGAAACACTTCCTACACAATATTCGCTAATTCTGACAAGGCGTAATACAAAAAACCTATCACCCTGATCGAAAATTCACTCAACCTTCACTGCGTCCGCGGAAACCGCGACCCAGCAGGTACTGCTCGCGAGAACGGTCGCGCGACGAGGTCGGCTTGCGCATCTGCACCTTCTCGAACTGCTGGCGAACGCTCTTGTGGAACTCATCGAAGCCTTCGCCCTGGAAGATCTTGATCAAAAAATCACCACCGGGCTTGAGCACCCGGGTCGAAAGATCCAGTGCCAATTCGCACAGGAACATCGCTCGCGGCATGTCTACGGCCGGTAATCCACTCATATTGGGGGCCATATCGGAAATCACAAGGTCTACTTCCTTTTTTCCGACGGCCTCGAGGATCTGGGCCAGCACGGCATCCTCGGTAAAGTCCCCCTGAATGAAGGTCACGTCCGGAATGCTGTCCATTTCCAGAATGTCAGAAGCGATCAGTGTTCCCTGCCCGCCAATCAGACGACTGGTCACCTGGGACCACCCACCGGGGGCCGCACCAAGGTCGATTACGCTCATGCCCGGACGAATCAGACGATCCTTTTCCTGGATCTCCAGCAGCTTGTAGCTGGCGCGGGAACGGTACCCGTCTTTTTGTGCCATTTTGACGAATGGGTCGTTGAAATGTTCTTTCAGCCAGTTAAGGCTTGTCTTGGAACGGGCCACGGGCCACCTCGAAAATAAAACGGGTCGTGATTAACTGGGCGGTCCCGGACTCGCTCGGGTAAACTGGCCGCCGCTTTTTACAAGATCAGACGCAGGGGTCAGATTATGCCGCTCACTCAAGAGCAGAAGAAACAGTACAAATCCATTGGCCACCATCTGAAACCAGTTTTGATTGTGGCTGACAACGGTTTGACTGAAGGTGTGTTAGCCGAACTCGAACGCGCATTGGCGGATCACGAGCTGATTAAAATCAAGCTCAACATCCTCGATCGCGAATCGCGCCTGGCGTCCATTGCAGAGCTCTGCAAGGTCGGCAAAGCGGATCTGGTCCAGGTCATCGGCAAGATGGCACTGATCTACCGCAAGAACTTCAGCGTCAACAAGCAGCTGTCGAACGTCCATCGCTTCAAGTGATGGCAAGGGTCAAGGGTGTGCTTCGCGCACCCTGCCACTCCATCCCGGCACCGGCTGCAACACCAGCACCAGCCCGGAAAAGCCCAGAACAAGATAGCTGAACGCCTGCCAACGATCGGCATTCGGCCAGCCGAAACGCACCGCGAAGTACATCGCGCACGCACACAGCGCCATCAATAGCAGCTGCCCGCGAATATCTCGCCATAGACTGGCAAGGCCATCGGCCTTAACCAGCACCAAAGCCTGAAATATCACACACGCCGTAGCGAATCCCACTACCAGCGTATTGAGCATGCCTGCGATTTCATCGATCAGCAGCGGCGCCAGGCCAATTCGTCCCAGCACCGGCAACAGACCGATTTGCAACAGCCACAAGCCGCCGACCCATAACATCTGGGTCAGCTGCCAAAGCATGGCGCCCGCACGAAACGGGCGCCAGCCTTCAGACGTGGCGAACTTCGACAATCTCGTACTCGATAACGCCGCCAGGCGTTTTCACGGCGACCACATCACCCTCTTCCTTGGCAATCAAGGCGCGGGCCAGTGGCGAACCGACAGAGATTTTGCCCAGTTTGAAGTCAGCCTCATCCTCACCCACGATGTGATAGGTGACGCGCTCGTCAGTTTCGACGTTGGCGATTTCAACAGTGGTGCCGAAAATCACTTTGCCAGTATGAGGAATGGTCGTGACATCAATGATGACCTGATTCTGAATCCGGCCCTCGATGTCACGAATGCGCGCCTCGACCATACCCTGCTGCTCACGGGCAGCGTGGTATTCGGCGTTTTCCTTCAAGTCACCCAACTCGCGGGCCGTACCGATGTCCTGGCTGAGCTTCGGACGAACGACCTTGGTCAGGTGAGTGTGCTCTTCTTCCAGGGCGCGAGCGCCCTGAACGGTCATTGGGTACTTCGTTATGCTCATGCCTTTAATCCTGCGTGTAGATCCTGCAAGCGACGCACAGTCTTCTCGGGACCGAACTTCAGCGCTTCACAGATGGCTTCGCCAGCAGCAATGGTGGTGGTGCAGTAAATCTTGTGCTGCAGGGCATTACGACGAATGGAGTACGAATCAGCGATCGACTGACGACCTTCGGTGGTGTTGATGATCAGCGTGACTTCGTCATTCTTGATCATGTCGACCACGTGCGGACGACCCTCGGTCACCTTGTTCACACGGCGCACTTTCAGGCCTGCAGCCTCGATCAGCTTGGCAGTACCGGCAGTGGCAACCACTTCGAAGCCCAAGTTGATCAGATCACGGGCCACGCCCGCAACCAGTGGCTTGTCGTCGTCACGAACGCTGATGAACGCAGTACCACCGGTCGGCAATACTTCGCTGGCACCCATCTGGGCCTTGGCGAACGCTTCACCGAAGGTGTCGCCTACGCCCATCACTTCACCGGTGGACTTCATCTCTGGGCCGAGGATCGGGTCAACGCCAGGGAATTTGGCGAACGGGAACACCGCCTCTTTCACGCTGTAGAAGTTCGGGATGATTTCCTTGGTGAAGCCGATTTCCTTCAAGGTCTTACCGGCCATGACGCGAGCAGCGATCATTGCCAGGGAAACACCGATGCACTTGGACACGAACGGCACAGTACGGGAAGCGCGCGGGTTGACTTCGATAACGTAGATGTCGTCGCCTTGCAGCGCCAACTGAACGTTCATCAGGCCGACCACGCCGAGCTCCAGGGCCATTTTCTTGACCTGGTCACGCATCTCGTCCTGGATGTGCGCAGGCAGCGAGTACGGCGGCAGCGAGCACGCGGAGTCACCGGAGTGAACACCAGCCTGCTCGATGTGCTGCATGATCGCGCCGATTACCACGTCCTTGCCGTCGCAGACCGCATCCACGTCCATTTCGATGGCGCAGTTGAGGAAGTGGTCCAGCAGCACAGGGCTGTCGTTGGACACTTGAACCGCTTCACGCAGGTAGCGCTTGAGTTCTTCTTCTTCGTAGACGATTTCCATCGCACGACCGCCCAGTACGTAGGACGGACGGACCACCAGCGGGTAACCGATCTTGCTGGCGGCACGAATCGCTTCGTCTTCGCTGCGCACGGTGGCGTTTGGCGGCTGACGCAGGTTCAGTCGCTGGACCATCTGCTGGAAGCGCTCACGGTCTTCGGCACGGTCGATGGCGTCAGGGCTGGTGCCGATGATCGGCACGCCGGCGGCTTCCAGGGCACGAGCCAGTTTCAGCGGGGTCTGGCCGCCGTACTGGACGATCACGCCTTTTGGCTTCTCGACGCGGACGATTTCCAGCACGTCTTCCAGGGTCACTGGTTCGAAGTACAGGCGATCGGAAGTGTCATAGTCGGTGGAAACGGTTTCCGGGTTGCAGTTGACCATGATGGTCTCGTAGCCATCATCGCGCAGGGCCAGCGCCGCGTGTACGCAGCAGTAGTCGAACTCGATGCCCTGGCCGATACGGTTAGGACCGCCACCCAGGATCATGATCTTGTCGCGACCCGATGGCGCCGCTTCGCACTCTTCCTCGTACGTCGAGTAGAGGTAGGCAGTATCGGTGGCGAACTCGGCAGCGCAGGTGTCGACGCGCTTGTAGACCGGGAAAATTTCCAGCTTGTGGCGGTGAGCACGCAGGCTCTTCTCGGTCACACCCAGCAATTTGGCCAGGCGCATATCGGAGAAGCCTTTGCGCTTGAGGCGGAACATCAGATCGCGGTCGATGCTGGTCAGACCCAGGGTCTTGACCTTCTCTTCTTCCTTGATCAGGTCTTCCATCTGCACCAGGAACCAAGGGTCGATCATGGTCATGCCGAAGATGTCTTCGACGGTCATGCCGGCGCGCATTGCGTCCGCCACGTACCAGATACGCTCGGCGCCCGGCACGGTCAGCTCGCGCTTGAGAACGCTCATGCTTTCCGGGTTGGCCAGATCAACCTTCTCGTCCAGACCGCAAACGCCAACTTCCAGACCGCGCAGGGCTTTCTGCAGGGATTCCTGGAAGGTACGGCCGATGGCCATGACTTCACCCACCGACTTCATCTGAGTGGTCAGGCGTGCGTCAGCCTTGGGGAACTTCTCGAACGCGAAGCGTGGCAGCTTGGTGACGACGTAGTCGATGGACGGTTCGAAGGACGCCGGGGTCTTGCCGCCGGTGATGTCGTTCGACAGTTCGTCGAGGGTGTAACCCACAGCCAGCTTGGCCGCGACCTTGGCGATCGGGAAACCGGTGGCTTTCGAAGCCAGTGCCGAGGAACGGGATACACGCGGGTTCATCTCGATCACGACCATGCGGCCGGTGTTCGGGCAGATACCGAACTGAACGTTGGAACCGCCGGTTTCCACGCCGATCTCACGCAATACCGCCAGGGAGGCGTTACGCAGGATCTGGTATTCCTTGTCGGTCAGGGTCTGTGCAGGAGCCACGGTGATCGAGTCACCGGTGTGCACGCCCATCGGGTCGAAGTTTTCGATGGAGCAGACGATGATGCAGTTGTCCTTCTTATCGCGGACAACCTCCATTTCGTATTCTTTCCAGCCGATCAGCGATTCGTCGATCAGCAGCTCTTTGGTCGGCGACAGGTCCAGACCACGGGCGCAGATTTCTTCGAACTCTTCACGGTTGTAAGCGATACCGCCACCGGTGCCGCCCATGGTGAAGGACGGGCGGATGATGCACGGGAAGCCGAGCTTCTCGAGGACCGCATTGGCCTCTTCCATGCTATGGGCGATACCGGAGCGCGGGCACGCCAGGCCGATGGACTTCATCGCCTTGTCGAAACGCGAACGGTCTTCAGCCTTGTCGATGGTGTCGGCGTTGGCACCGATCATCTCTACGCCGAACTTCTCCAGAACGCCTTCGCGCTCCAGGTCCAGGGCGCAGTTCAGAGCGGTTTGGCCACCCATGGTCGGCAGCAGCGCGTCCGGACGCTCTTTCTCGATGATCTTGGCAACGGTCTGCCACTTGATCGGCTCGATGTAGGTGGCGTCGGCCATGGCCGGGTCGGTCATGATGGTGGCCGGGTTGGAGTTCACCAGGATGACGCGGTAACCCTCTTCGCGCAGGGCTTTGCAGGCCTGGGCACCGGAGTAGTCGAATTCGCAGGCCTGGCCGATCACGATCGGGCCAGCACCGAGAATCAGGATGCTTTTAATGTCTGTACGTTTTGGCATGGGTTTGTCACTCAAATCCGCAGGTCAGTCGGCAAGCCGTCTTGTTCAATCTCTGAAGCCTTGAGGGGGCCACCGGTGTGGGGCCACCCTCAAGCTTTGCTACATCAGGGCGAGCGATCAGCGTCGCTTGGCCATCTCGGTGATGAAGCGATCGAACAATGGCGCTACGTCGTTCGGGCCAGGGCTGGCTTCCGGGTGACCCTGGAAGCTGAAGGCGCTCTTGTCGGTACGCTCGATACCTTGCAGGGTGCCATCGAACAGCGATTTGTGGATCGCGCGAACGTTGGCCGGCAGGGTCGCTTCGTCTACGGCAAAACCGTGGTTCTGGCTGGTGATCATCACCACGCCGCTGTCCAGGTCCTGGACGGGGTGGTTGGCACCGTGGTGGCCGTGACCCATTTTCAGGGTCTTGGCGCCGGAGGCCAGGGCCAGCAGTTGGTGACCGAGGCAGATACCGAAGACCGGGATCTCGGTTTCCAGCACGTCCTTGATCGCCTGGATCGCGTAGTCGCAAGGCTCCGGATCACCAGGGCCGTTGGACAGGAACACGCCGTCCGGCTTCAGTGCCAGCACATCGGCAGCAGGGGTTTGCGCAGGCACGACGGTCACGCGGCAACCGCGCTCGACCAGCATGCGCAGGATGTTCACCTTGACGCCGTAGTCGTAGGCAACCACGTGGTACGGCAGCTCGGAGGCTTCGATGGTTGCATGGCTGTCGGTTTTCAGATCCCAGACAGTCGAGCGCCACTCGTAGCTTTCCTTGGTGCTGACGACTTTCGCCAGGTCCATGCCCTTCAGACCAGGGAAACCCTGGGCGGCGGCGATGGCGGCGGCCTCGGAAATGTTGTCACCGGCCATGATGCAGCCGTTCTGCGCGCCTTTTTCACGCAGGATGCGCGTCAGGCGGCGGGTGTCGATACCGGCGATGGCCACAACATTGTTGGCCTTCAGGTAGTCGGACAGGGACATCGTGTTGCGCCAGTTGCTCGCCACCAGTGGCAGGTCACGGATGACCAGGCCGGCAGACCAGACGCGGTTGGACTCGGCGTCTTCCGGCGTGGTGCCGGTGTTGCCGATGTGCGGGTAAGTCAGGGTAACGATCTGTTGGGCGTAGGAAGGATCGGTAAGGATTTCCTGATAGCCGGTCATTGCGGTGTTGAACACCACCTCACCAACGGTTTGACCGTCGGCTCCAATGGCTTCGCCGCGAAAAATGCTGCCATCAGCAAGGGCGAGTATGGCTGGCTTAGTCAAGAAGACCTCCCGTAAATAAAGCCTGAAAGGGCGATCGCAGGTTGTAAAAAAGCGGAGTGACGTATGGACACGTCACCCCGCTTCTTCACTGAATTATTCTGCGCGCTTTTAGTGGACACACTAAAGCTGTAGCTTACAGAAAAAGGCATTTTTGGTCTACCGCCAATGAGCCTTAAAGGCTGGAGAATGCGACAGGTCGTCGCTTGGCGGAACAAAACCGGGCTCAAACGCTGTGCGCGAGCCCGATTTCGGGTGCATCTTAACGCAGATCGAGCACGTCTTGCATGTCGTAAAGGCCAGGCTCGCGCCCGTCCAGCCACAAAGCAGCACGTACCGCGCCCTTGGCGAAGGTCATGCGACTGGACGCCTTGTGAGTGATCTCGACACGCTCGCCGTCGGCGGCGAACAGCACAGTGTGATCACCAACGATGTCGCCAGCGCGCACAGTGGCAAAACCAATGGTCTCGCGATCACGAGCGCCGGTCTGACCCTCACGACCATACACCGCCACCTTTTTCAGATCGCGACCCAACGCATCGGCAATCACCTCACCCATGCGCATGGCAGTGCCGGACGGCGCATCGACTTTATGCCGATGGTGAGCTTCGGTGATTTCGATATCGACATCGTCACCCAATACGCGAGCGGCTGTGTCGAGCAACTTCAGGCACAGGTTGACCCCGACACTGAAGTTGGCCGCGAAGACAATCGGAATGTCCTTGCCCGCCTCCGCCAGCAACTGCTTTTCTTCAACGCTGAAACCGGTGGTACCGATGATCATGGCCTTGCCGTGCTTACGACAGAAAGCCAGGTTCTTCAAGGTCACCGTCGGGTGCGTGAAGTCGATCAGCACGTCGAACTCGTCGACCACCCGATCCAGATCACCGGACAGAGGTACGCCGATTCGACCCAGCGCAGCCAGCTCGCCGGCATCCGCACCGACCAGCGTGCTGTCGGGACGATCCACCGCCGCCGTCAGACCGGCGCCCGGGGTTTGCTGCACCGCTTCAATCAGGGTCTTGCCCATGCGCCCGGCGGCGCCCATCACTGCAATACGTCGCATGCCTGTCTCCTTACAAATCGCCGAAGAAGCGCTTCACGCCTTCGAACCAACCAGTGGTTTTCGGTGAATGGCTGTTGTCGTCCGCCAACGAACTACGGAATTCCTCGAGCATTTCACGCTGGCGACGACTCAGATTGACCGGAGTCTCGACCGCTACGCGGCACATCAGGTCACCGGCTCCGCCGCCGCGCACAGGCGCAACGCCCTTGCCGCGAACACGGAACTGCTTGCCGGTCTGAGTCCCCTCAGGGATCTTCAGCTTGACCCGGCCATCAAGGGTCGGAATCTCCAGCTCGCCACCCAGCGCCGCATCGACGAAGCTGATCGGCACTTCGCAGAACAGGTGCTTGCCATCGCGCTGGAAAATCGAGTGCTCGCGCACATTGATCACCACGTACAGGTCACCCGTCGGACCACCGTGAGCGCCCGCCTCGCCCTCGCCGGACAGACGAATGCGGTCACCGGTATCGACACCGGCCGGCACTTTCACCGACAGGGTCTTGTACTCTTCGACACGACCTTCGCCGTGGCAGGAATCGCACGGATCGGAAATGATCTTGCCTTGGCCATGGCAGCGCGGGCAGGTCTGCTGCACCGAGAAGAAACCTTGCTGCATGCGCACCTGGCCGATACCGCCGCAAGTCGGGCAGGTCACCGGCGACGAACCTTTCTTGGCGCCGGAACCATCACACGGCTTGCAGTTGACCAGCGTCGGAACGCGGATGTTCACGGTCGTACCGCGCACCGCCTCTTCGAGGTCCAGCTCCAGGGTGTAACGCAAGTCACTGCCGCGCTGAGCGCCGCCACGGGAACCGCCGCGACCGCCACCGAAGAAGTCACTGAAGACATCGCCAAAGATGTCGGAGAAGTTCTGACCACCGAAACCGGCACCGCCGCCACCCATGCTCGGGTCAACACCGGCATGACCGTACTGATCGTATGCCGCGCGTTTGCCGGAATCGGACAGCACTTCGTAGGCCTCGTTGGCCTCTTTGAACATGTCTTCCGACGCTTTGTCATCGGGATTACGGTCCGGGTGATGCTTCATTGCCAGGCGACGGTAGGCCTTTTTCAGGTCCGCTTCGCTTGAGCCACGCTCAACACCCAATACTTCGTAATAGTCACGTTTTGCCATAAGTCTTTGCACTCTTGAGGACGTCCGACAAAACCCTCCTGAGTTTGCCGAACTCGTTGAGCCCCAATACAGGCCCGGACCCAACTCACGTCAATTCAACGATCCTGGTCTTTGATTCTTGCGGTACTTGCGGCGCGAAAAGCAGGAGCATTTCCGGCCATACCACCAGCACGCGAACGCTGTCGCATGCTGTAAAAATTCGCGTATTCCAGATACGCCAACGCGGGAGCAAGCTCCCGCGCGGCGACATCCTACCAGTCACCGCCTTAAGGCAGTCAACCGGCCGACCAACAACTTACTTGTGGTCTTTGACTTCTTCGAACTCGGCGTCGACAACGTCGTCAGCCTTTTCCGCCTTGTCGTCGTGCGGTGCAGCGCCTTCAGCAGGCTGAGCCTGTTCGGCGTACATCTTCTGCGCCACTGGAGCGGAGACTTTCGACAGCTCTTCAACCTTGGCGTCGATAGCAGCCTTGTCGTCGCCTTTAACGGCGGCTTCCAGGGCAACTACGGCAGCTTCGATTGCAGTTTTCTCTTCAGCGGTCACTTTATCGCCGGCATCGGTAACCATTTTGCGCGTCGAATGAACCAGTGCATCGCCCTGGTTACGGGCAGCAGCCAGCTCTTCGAACTTGCGGTCTTCCTCGGCATTCGCCTCGGCATCACGCACCATGCGCTCGATTTCTTCGTCGGACAGACCGGAGTTGGCCTTGATCACGATCGACTGAGTCTTGCCGGTAGCCTTGTCCTTCGCACCTACGTGCAGGATGCCGTTGGCATCGATGTCGAAGGTCACTTCAATCTGCGGCACACCACGTGGAGCTGGTGGAATGTCGGCCAGGTCGAACTTGCCCAGGGACTTGTTCTGTGCGGCTTGCTTACGCTCGCCTTGCAGCACGTGAATGGTCACGGCGCCCTGATTGTCGTCGGCGGTCGAGAACACTTGCGATTTCTTGGTAGGAATCGTGGTGTTTTTCTCGATCAGCGCGGTCATCACGCCACCCATGGTTTCGATACCCAGGGTCAGCGGGCTGACGTCGAGCAGCAGAACGTCTTTCACGTCACCGGCCAGTACCGCGCCCTGGATGGCAGCACCCATGGCAACAGCTTCGTCCGGGTTGACGTCTTTACGAGCTTCTTTACCGAAGAACTCGGTTACCAGCTTCTGAACCAGTGGCATACGGGTCTGACCGCCCACCAGGATCACGTCGTTGATCGCGCCAACTTCGATACCGGCATCTTTCATTGCGATGCGGCAAGGTTCGATGGTGCGCTGAACCAGGTCTTCCACCAGCGCTTCGAGCTTGGCGCGGGAGATCTTCACGTTCAGGTGCTTAGGACCGGTGGCGTCTGCAGTGATGTACGGCAGGTTCACGTCGGTCGACTGGCTCGAGGACAGTTCGATCTTGGCTTTTTCAGCGGCTTCTTTCAGGCGCTGCATGGCCAGCGGGTCGCCCTTGAGGTTCATGCCGCTTTCTTTCTTGAATTCGTCGACGAGGTAGTCGATCAGACGAATGTCAAAGTCTTCACCGCCCAGGAACGTGTCACCGTTGGTAGCCAGTACTTCGAACTGGTGCTCGCCATCGACTTCAGCGATCTCGATCACGGAAACGTCGAAAGTACCACCACCCAGGTCGTAAACGATCACGGTGTGATCGCCCTTGGCCTTGTCCATGCCGTAAGCCAGAGCGGCTGCGGTTGGTTCGTTGATGATACGTTTTACGTCCAGGCCAGCGATGCGGCCGGCGTCTTTGGTCGCCTGACGCTGACTGTCGTTGAAGTAGGCCGGAACGGTGATCACCGCTTCAGTCACGGTCTCGCCGAGGTAGTCTTCGGCGGTCTTCTTCATTTTCTTCAGGATTTCAGCCGAGATTTGTGGCGGCGCCATTTTCTGGCCGTTCACTTCAACCCAGGCGTCGCTGTTGTCAGCCTTGACGATCTTGTAAGGGACCATCTGGATGTCTTTCTGCACGACTTCTTCGTCGAAACGACGACCGATCAGACGCTTCACCGCATACAGGGTGTTGTGCGGATTGGTCACGGCCTGACGCTTGGCCGACTGGCCAACCAGGATTTCGCCATCGTTGGCGTAAGCGATGATCGACGGCGTGGTACGCGCGCCTTCAGCGTTTTCAATAACTTTTGCCTTGCCGTTTTCCAGCACGGAGACGCAGGAGTTGGTAGTCCCCAGGTCGATACCGATAATTTTGCCCATGTTCACTCTCCCGAAACTTTGGATTTGGTTGCCGCAGCAGTGGTGGCTAACTGCGGTAGCACTTAAACGCTTGACTTATAAATGGGGGCCTTGCGGCGGATTTCAAGCCTGCTCATCAATCGAAGGCGAAACCGGCGCAGGCGCCTTGCTGACCACGACCATCGCCGGGCGCAGCAGGCGACCATTGAGCTGATAGCCCTTCTGGAACACCTTCAGAACACTGTTCGGCTCGACATCGGCGCTTTCCTGCATGGCCATTGCCTGATGGTGAACGGCGTTGAACGGTTCGCCATGGGGATCGATCGCTTCAAGCTGATAACGCTTGAGGGTGTCCTGGAACATTTTCAGGGTCAGTTCGATGCCTTCGCGCATCGGACGGATGCTTTCGTCATCCGGGCTGGACAATTCCAGGCCACGCTCCAGGCTGTCGACGATCGGCAGCAGGTCGCTGGCGAATTTTTCCAGCGCGAACTTGTGAGCCTTCTCCACATCCTGCTCGGCGCGACGGCGGACGTTCTGCAGATCGGCGGCTACACGCAAAGCCTGATCCTGAGCGCCTGCCAGTTGCTCTTCGAGCACTTGTACACGAGCCGCCAGGTCATCACCCGAAGCCTCGGGCGCCTGGTTGGCGTCTGGGTTTTGCGTATCCACTGTCTGTTCGTCAGCCATAGATTTCTCCTTTCAATTTCGTCCGCGAGCTCAACTCGCGCTTCTGCCCAGCTATATGGGGCCGCAAAATCCGGCTTCAAGGGGGTCCGACGATTAACCCTACAAAAAACAACTGCTTTGTCATTCGCGGTCGCGATAAGGCTTTCGTCGGACCGAGCGAATCGAGCTAACGAGGGGCATTGTCAGCCAGAAACAAAACACTGTATAAATAACCAGACCTAACACCTGGGAGCGGCCCATATGCTGGTGCACCTGTCCGTACACAACTACGCCATCGTTGAACATCTCGATCTCGAACTCGATCGCGGGATGAGCGTGATCACCGGGGAAACCGGCGCGGGCAAGTCGATCATGCTCGACGCGCTGGGCCTTACCCTGGGCGATCGCGCCGACAGCGGCGTGGTCCGCCCCGGCGCCGACAAGGCCGATATCCTGGCCACCTTCGATCTGGTCGACATTCCGGAAGCCAGCGCCTGGCTGGCCGAGCGCGACCTCGAAAACGACGGCCCGTGCATCCTGCGCCGGGTCATCACATCCGAAGGACGTTCGCGCGGCTACATCAACGGCACGCCCTGCCCGCTTGGCGATCTCAAGGCGCTGGGCGAGCTGCTGATCGACATTCACAGCCAGCACGAGCACCAATCCCTGCTCAAGACCGACACCCACCGTCGCCTGCTCGATGAGTATGCCGGCGCAACCGACCTTGCCCGCCAGGTTCAACTCGCCGCCCAGCGCTGGCGCCAGACCCGCCAGGAACTTGAGCGGCTCTCCAACTCCGGCGATGAGCAACGCGCCCGCCATCAGTTGCTCAGCTATCAACTTGAGGAGCTGGAAAACCTTGGCCTTGGCGACAACGAACTGGAGCAGCTTGAGCAGGAACACAAGAACCTGACCAACGCCGAGACCTTGCTCGGCATCTGCCGGCAAGTCGTCGAGCAATGCAGTGAAAGTGATTCCGGAAATGTACTGAACGCCCTCACCGCCAGCCTCAATCGCCTGTCGAGCGTGAACAGCTCGATCGGTGCGCTGGGCGAAGCCAGCAGCTTGTTGACCAGTGCACAGATCCAGGTTGAAGAGGCTGTTGGCGAACTGAATCGCTTCCTCGACAACTTCGACGCCGATCCGTCCCGCCTTCAATACCTCGAAGAGCGCCTCGACGCGATCTACACCCTGGCGCGCAAACACCGCATCCAGCCGACCGAAGTCGCCGAGATGCAGCAGAAACTGCTGGATGAAATCGAAACCCTCAACGCCAACGACGAATCCATCGAGCGGCTGAGTGATGAGCTGTCTTCATACGCTCGCCATTATCAGGAAAAGGCTCGGGAACTGAGCGACCTGCGTCATCAAGCCTCGAGCAGCCTGGCCAGCGCAGTGGAACAGGAAATCCAGCGCCTGGGCATGCCTGGCGGGCGCTTCACCATCGAACTGCGTCCAAACAGCAGCGACGAACTGCTGCCTAACGGACTTGAACAAGTTGAGCTGCTGGTCAGCGCCAACCCGGGACAACCATTAAAAGCCTTGGCAAAAGTCGCATCCGGTGGCGAGCTGTCACGGATCAGCCTGGCGATCCAGGTGATCACCGCACAGACCTCCCGTGTCCCGACCCTGGTGTTCGACGAAGTCGATGTCGGCATTGGCGGCCCGACCGCGGAAATCGTCGGCCAGTTGCTGCGCAGGCTCGGCGAGCGCGGACAGGTACTGACAGTGACCCACTTGCCGCAGGTGGCGGCGCAAGGTCATCAACATCTATTTGTGCATAAAGTGCGCGGCGAAGATGCCACCCGCACGGCCGTTTCCAAACTGAGCAAAAACGACCGCGTCGAAGAAGTCGCACGAATGCTGGGCGGCATCGATCTCACCAAGGAATCCCTGGCGCATGCCAAAAAAATGGTGGTGGCCGCAAAAGCTTGAATTGAATAAATAAAGGCAGAAAGCACGAAGGCGACCCTGGGGTCGCCTTCGTTCGTTTCGCGAACCTGAGTTCGCGCGACATGCTTACTTTTTCTTGCGCACGTACAGCACCAGATTGTGATCAACCATCTCGAAGCCATACTTGTCGACGATTGCTTTCTGAAGCCGCTCGATTTCTTCGTCGAAGAATTCGATCACTTCGCTGGTTTCGACGTTGACCATATGGTCGTGATGCTTTCCGTCGTCCAGCTCGAAGACCGCATGGCCTCCGTCGAAGTTGTGCCGCACCACAAGGCCAGCTGCCTCGAACTGGGTCAGAACACGGTAAACCGTGGCCAGACCGACGTCCTCACCAGCCTCCATAAGGGCCTTGTAGACATCCTCGGCACTCATGTGGCGCTGCTCGGCGGAGTCGAGCATTTGCAGAATTTTGACCCGTGGCAGGGTCACTTTGAGGCCGGCTTTGCGTAGTTCGCTATTTTCAACCATGGTCAGCTTTCTCGCGATGCTGCTTCGCAGCTTCTCTTAATGCGGGTATGATCGGCGTTTACGTTGTCCCAGCCAAGATAGTGGAAGTCGCCCACCGATGCAAAACACCAAGCTCTTGCTAACCAGTTTCACCTTTGTGGGACTGCTCGCACTCGCCGGTTGTTCATTCCCCGGGGTTTACAAAATCGACATCCAGCAGGGCAATGTCGTCACGCAGGACATGATAGACCAGTTACGCCCGGGAATGACCCGTAAGCAAGTACGGTTTATCATGGGCAACCCTCTGCTGACTGACACGTTCCATGCCGATCGCTGGGATTATCTGTACAGCCTGCAACCGGGTGGCGGTGAACGCCAACAGGAACGCATCAGCGTTATCTTCAACCCAAATGATCAGCTTGTCAGCCTCTCCGGTGATTTCATGCCAGGCGTGAGCCGTGACGAAGCCATTCTCGGCAAGGACAGCGGCACGACAGTGCCTGCCCCGGCAGAGAACGTCGAGAAGCCAAAACCGGAAAAGCCGGTCAAGCCAGGTTCGTTGCTGGATCAGATCCAGAAGGACGTCGACGGTGTAGAAACCGTTCCGGTCCCGACGCCGCAACCACTGGATACCTCGCCGCAATAATTTGCGACGCAATAAAAAGCCCGGCATGCCCTAATGCCAGTCAGTTAAGCTGACTGGCATTTTTATTTCTGATCGGATACTTCGGTGATTTGAGCCGGATGGCGCGAGGATAAATACGCTCCTCTCGCCGATGAGGCAGGACATAGTGCGGGGCTGAGGCATGAAGCTCGGCCAGGTA
>NZ_JAHBDI010000026.1:0-68889 GCF_019956275.1 Pseudomonas sp. GL-RE-26 | reverse complement strand
CCAGCAGTTTGCCTCGGGCTTCCTTCAGATTCGCAGTCACCCGCGACACCCTTGCCTCTGGCTAACACTTCCCCTTGCCGGGTGTGTAGAGGACTTTCACCTCCAAGTCACCAGCGAGGCCACCACAGCCAAGCTGGTTGCGCTTACGCGCAACGCGCCATGCCTGGCGCACAAGCAAAAGAGCAGCCGAGGCTGCTCAATTTTTAAAATACATTAGCTTAAAGCTATGGACACTGTGGCGAGGGAGCTTGCTCCCGCTCGGTGGCGAAGCCGCCGTAAATCCTGCATCCGTGCATGAACTGGCACACCGGGGCGGCTGGTTTTGGGGCTGCTTCGCCGCCCAGCGGGAGCAAGCTCCCTCGCCACAACAAGCCCCTGTGCCACAGAAGCCTGCCCAGCCATTAAATCAGCGTTTCTGGGTCAGGGCGCGGCGTTCGAACTCGACGATTCGCTGACGGTAGTGCTCGATCGTCTGGGCGGTCAGTACGCTGCGCTGGTCGTCTTTCAGCTCACCGTTGAGCTCCTGGGACAATTTACGCGCCGCTGCCACCATCACGTCGAAGGCTTGCTTCGGATGGCGAGGGCCTGGCAGACCGAGGAAGAAGCTCACTGCCGGGGTGCTGAAGTGGTCGATGTCGTCCAGATCGAATACGCCAGGCTTGACGGCGTTGGCCATGGAGAACAGCACTTCACCGTTGCCGGCCATGCTTTCGTGACGGTGGAAAATATCCATCTCGCCGAAACGCAAACCGCTCTCCAGAATGTTCTGCAACAGCGCCGGGCCCTTGAAGCCGGCAGCGTCGCGGCAGATCACGCTGATCACAAGCACTTCTTCCGCTTGTGGCTGATCTTTGTCGTTGACCGCTGGCGCGGACTTGGTGTCATCCGGGAAATCGCCGTCGCGGCTGCTGAAGCTCGGGCCGCCGTCCAGATCCAGGCTGAGGTTCATGTCTCCCTGGGAAGGCTCGCTGTGGCCACGCTTGCCGCGCTTGGAGCCCGACTCGCGAGGCTCGCGGGCCGGCATGCTCACCGACGGCAGATCGTGCTCGTCCAGTTGCGGCTCTTTATGCGTGTCCAGCACGCGCGGCGGGCCCAGCAGCTCGGCGCTGGAGCCGCTGTCCTCGTCCGGCAGATTGGACAGACTTCGATCAAGACGGAACTTCAGTTTTCCCTTGCCGCCGCGCATACGGCGCCAGCCATCGAAAAGAATACCGGCAATGACAATAATGCCGATGACGATCAGCCACTCGCGCAGACCGATTTCCATGTAATCCCGTGCCTCTATAAAAAATGCTGAAAAATAAGGGGTTTACAACCTGCAAACCGCTTTAAAACGTGGCGCCAACTCTATGTTCTGACAGGCGTTTTGCCCACGTATACGAAAAATTGACATTAAACTAGCACGACCAAAGGCAACTTTACACCGTCTACCACGTTGGCTGACGCGAATATGTCGATTGGCCAGCAAGTCGAAGCCAGGAAAAGAGTCCTACATACCGTAAACCCTCTTTCCTACAACCACGACTCAGGCATCCACCATCGCCATCGCCTCCTCGACATCCACCGCCACCAGACGTGAACAACCGGGTTCGTGCATCGTCACACCCATCAGTTGTTCGGCCATTTCCATGGCGATCTTGTTGTGGGTGATATAGATGAACTGCACTGTCTGTGACATCTCTTTTACCAATCGCGCGTAGCGTCCAACGTTAGCGTCATCCAGTGGCGCGTCAACCTCATCGAGCATGCAGAACGGCGCCGGGTTCAATTTGAAGATCGCAAAAACCAGGGCCAATGCGGTCAGGGCTTTTTCGCCGCCGGAGAGCAAATGGATGGTGCTGTTCTTCTTTCCGGGCGGCTGCGCCATGATTGTTACCCCTGTATCGAGTAAATCTTCGCCCGTCAGTTCCAAATACGCGCGACCTCCACCGAAAACTTTTGGGAAAAGCGCCTGTAAACCGCCATTGATCTGATCAAAGGTATCCTTGAAACGGTTACGGGTTTCCTTGTCGATCTTGCGAATCACGTTCTCAAGAGTATCGAGCGCTTCCACCAGATCGTCGTTCTGCGCATCCAGATAACGTTTACGTTCCGATTGTTGCTGGTACTCATCGATGGCCGCCAGGTTGATCGCGCCCAGACGCTGAATCCTCGCGGCGATGCGCTCGAGTTCTTCCTCGGCGTCCTTCTCGCTGGCCTCGGCGGTCAACGTCGCGAGTACGCCGTGGAGATCGTAGCCGTCTTCCAGCAATTGGTCCTGCAAGGTCTTGCGGCGCACGGTCAGGGCTTGCCATTCCATGCGCTGGGTTTCGAGCTGACTGCGAATCAACTGGGATTGTTGTTCGGCCTGGCTGCGGCGCTTCTCGGCGTCGCGCAGTTCGCGGTCGGCGTCTTCGAGGGCGATCTGCGCGGTCTTGAGTTCTTCGTCGACGGTCATGCGCTTGTCGAGCAATTCCTCGAGCTTCAAACGCAGCTCTTCCAACGGAGCTTCGCCCTCCTCCAGATTGAGGCTCAGTTGCTCGCGTTTTTCAGTCAGCCGCTCGGATTGCATCTCCAGACGCTCCAGCGCCTGACGCGTTGAATCGTGCTGGGCCTTGAGCGAACCCAGACGCACCGCCAGCTGATGGGCGTGATCCTTGTGCTGCCGCGCTTCCTGGCGCACCCGGTCCAGGCGTTCGCGCAGGCTGTCGCGCTGGGCCAGCAGCAACTCACGCTGCTCGGTGTCCAGCGCCATGCTGTCGAGGGCTTCCTGCAATTGCAGGCGCGCCTCACCGATATTTTCGTGTTCCAGCGCTCGCTGCTCATCGAGTTCGACAAGCTCTTCGTCGAGGCGGGTACGACGCAGGGTCAATTGTTCGGCCTTAGCTTTGCCGGCGGACAATTGAGCCTTCAATTCACCTTGCTGACGCGCTTCGTCCTGGAGCAAACGGCGCAAATGCTCGCGACCGTTTTCCTGCTGACGCTGCTGCGCCCTGAGATTCTGCAGACGGGTTTCCAGGGTTTCGACGGCGGCTTCGCGCTCTTCACGCTCAAGGCCCAGTTGCTGGATTTCCTGACCACGGGCGAGCACGCCGCTTTCCGCTTCACTGGCCCGACGCACCCGCAGGAAATGCCGACCGACCCAGTAACCGTCACGGCTGATCAGGCTCTGCCCGGCAGCCAATTGGCTCCGCAAGGCCAAGGCCTGTTCGAGACTGTCCACCGGACTGACCTGCCCCAGCCATGGCGACAGATCGAGCTGCGCCTCGACCTTGTCCAGCAAACTGCCCGGCACCCGTACGCCATCGCTGGACGGGCTGAGCAAGCGCAAGTCGCCCTGGGCAAAGCCCGACAGATCGAAATCGTTGAAGTCGTCCACCAGCACCGCTTGCAGATCGGCGCCGAGCACGGTTTCCACCGCCAGCTCCCAACCGGCCTCAACCTTCAGGCCTTCGGCCAGGCGCGGGCGATTCGCAAGATTCTGTTCGCGCAGCCATTCGGCGGTGCCGGTACCCGGATCGAGCGCGGCTTGCTGCAAAGCTTCGAGCGAAGCCAGCCGACCGTTGAGGCGCTGCAAATCGCCTTGCGCCTGCTGCTGCGCGGTCAGCGCTTGCTGCAATTCCTGACGCAACTGCTCAAGCTTTTCGACCTGGGCTTCTTCGCTGGTCTGCAAATCCTCAAGGGTCGCTTCGGATTCGGCGAGCTGCTCGCTGAGCGCCATGATCGCCGCGTCTTCCGGGTCCGCCGAGAGCAAGGCGCGTTCTTCGCCTAGACGCTTCTGGCGATCGGCCAGGCGCTCGAGGCTGGTTTCCAGCTGCTGGATCCGCGACTGCTGCACTTCGGCCTGACGGCGCGGCTCGGCGGCGGTGAGGTTGAACGTATCCCACTGCTCTTGCCAGCCGTGCATGGTGGTTTCGGACTCTTCCAGCGCGGCAGCAGCCTCTTCGGCGGCGGCGCTGGTGACTTCCTGCTCCGGAGTGAGCATGTCCAGCTCTTCGCCGAGGGTCAGCAGCAGCGTGCGGTCGTGGCCCAGGTGCGATTCGGTTTCCAGGCGTGCGCGCTCGGCCTCTTTCAGGTCTTCCTGCAACTGGCGCAAACGCTGCTGACCGTGCTGGATGCTCTGCTCGACCCGGGCAATGTCGCCACCGACCGAGTAAAAGCGCCCCTGCACCAGGTTGAAGCGTTCCGAGAGATCGTGGTGCCCGTCACGCAGGCGCTCGATGCTTGCGTCGGCATTACGCTGTTCGGCCACCAGGGCTTCGAAAGAAACTTCCTGGTTACCGATGATCGCTTCACGCTGGCCGACCTGATCGTTCAGCGCCTGCCAGCGCAGGGCCGACAGCTGGGCCTTGAGCTGACGCTCCTCGCCCTTGTATTCCTGATACTTCTTGGCGGCCTCGGCCTGGCGGTGCAAGCGTTCGAGCTGACGCTCAAGCTCTTCGCGAAGGTCGGTCAGGCGCTCAAGGTTTTCGTGGGTGCGGCGGATGCGGTTTTCCGTCTCGCGCCGGCGCTCCTTGTACTTGGAGATGCCTGCGGCTTCTTCGATGAAATTACGCAGGTCTTCGGGCTTGGACTCGATCAGCTTGGAGATCATCCCCTGCTCGATGATCGAGTAGCTGCGCGGGCCAAGGCCGGTGCCGAGGAAGATATCGGTGATGTCGCGGCGCCGGCATTTGGTGCCGTTGAGGTAATAGGTGGTCTGGCTGTCGCGGGTCACTTTGCGGCGAATGGAAATTTCCGCGTAGGCGGCGTATTCCCCGAGCAAGGTGCCGTCGGAGTTGTCGAACACCAGTTCGATGCTCGCCTGGCTCACTGGCTTTCGGCTGGTGGAGCCGTTGAAGATGACGTCGGTCATCGATTCGCCGCGCAGGTTCTTCGCCGAACTCTCGCCCATCACCCAGCGCACGGCGTCGATGATGTTCGATTTGCCGCAGCCATTGGGCCCGACCACCGCCGCCATGTTACTGGGGAAGTTTACCGTGGTCGGGTCGACGAAGGACTTGAACCCCGCCAGCTTGATGCACTTGAGCCGCACGCTCAGGCGTCCGTCAGGGCAGAGATCACCAGATCGCAACTGCGCTGGGCATAAGCCGTCAGCACCACGCGAATCTGCGCAAAGTCACGGGCCAGCACGGCTGCGAGCAAGCGCTCGAACAGTTCGAGGAATTCACTCATCGACGCTTTGCGCTGGTCCAGCGCGAGGAAATACGCACGGCTCATGGCCGGCTGCAGATTCTCGACGGTTTCCTGCAAGTACGGGTTGTTGGCGAACGGATACGCGGCGCGCATCACATTGAAGCTGTCGTCGACGAAAGTGCGGATGTCCTGACGCTCGTAGCTGGCTGTCAGGCGTTGCTGGATCTGCACGAACGGCGCCATGTCGGCTTGGGTTTTCCAGCCACTGGCCACCGAGTTACCGAGCAGAATATAGAGTTCGCTCATCAGCGTGCACAGGCTCTGCACCTTGTGCGGCGTGAGCTCGGTGACGTGGGCGCCACGTCGCGGCAGGATCGCGATCAGGTGCCGACGCTCGAGGATCAGCAAGGCCTCGCGGACCGAACCACGACTGACATTGAGGGCCAGCGTGACCTTCTGTTCCTGGATGCGCTCCCCGGGCTTCATTTCGCCGCGAATGATGCGTTCGGCGAGGTGGTGAGCGATTTGCTCGGCGAGGCTGTCCGGCGCCTTGAACGTCATGGTTGTCCTTCAAACTCTTTGATCTGTACAAGCGGCGCAGTGTAGCGCAATTGCTGCATCAGGGCGGAGTGCCCACCCGGAGGTTTTTTGGCACGATTCAAGCAAATTCAAGCAAAAAGGCAGGCTATGGAACCAGCGACAATAATTAAGGAACAGGTGGTTAATCGACAAATTGCAATTTCCTGACCTTTAAGTCAGAAAATCATTGACCGAAAAGTCAGACCTGCTAAATTCAGTTCCTATCGGTTAACAACAATAATGAGTCTGCGAGGCCTTCCGTGATCCAGTTTTTACTAAACCAGGAACTCCGTAGCGAGCACGCCCTGGACCCGAACCTGACCGTGCTCAATTATCTGCGCGACCATGTGGGCAAGCCCGGCACCAAAGAAGGCTGCGCCAGCGGTGACTGCGGCGCCTGCACCGTGGTGGTCGGCGAATTGCAGACGGATGACGACGGCCGCGAACACATTCGCTATCGCAGCCTCAACTCGTGCCTGACCTTCGTGTCGTCCCTGCACGGCAAACAGCTGATCAGCGTCGAAGACCTAAAGCACAAGGGTGAACTGCACAGCGTGCAGAAAGCCATGGTCGAGTGCCACGGTTCGCAATGCGGCTTCTGCACCCCCGGTTTCGTGATGTCGCTGTTTGCCCTGCAAAAGAACAGTGATGCACCGGATCATGCCAAGGCCCACGAAGCACTGGCCGGCAATCTCTGCCGTTGTACCGGCTACCGGCCGATCCTGGAAGCCGCCGAGCAATCCTGCTGTGGCAAGCAGCCGGACCAGTTCGACGCCCGCGAGGCCGACACCATTGCGCGCCTGAAAGCCATTGCCCCGACCGATATCGGCGAACTCAACAGCGGCGACAAACGCTGCCTGGTGCCGCTGACCGTGGCCGACCTGGCCGACCTCTACGACGCTTATCCACAGGCCCGCCTGCTGGCCGGCGGTACCGATCTGGCGCTGGAAGTCACGCAGTTCCACCGCACCCTGCCGGTGATGATCTACGTCGGCAACGTCGCCGAGATGAAGCGCATCGAACGTTTTGACGATCGCCTGGAAATCGGCGCCGCCACCTCCCTCTCCGACTGCTACGAGGCCTTGAATGCCGAGTACCCGGACTTCGGTGAATTGCTGCACCGCTTCGCCTCCTTGCAGATCCGCAACCAGGGCACCCTGGGCGGCAACATCGGCAACGCCTCGCCGATTGGTGACTCGCCGCCCCTGCTGATCGCCCTCGGCGCGCAAATCGTGCTGTGCAAAGGCGAAACCCGCCGCACCCTGGCACTGGAAGATTACTTCATCGATTACCGCGTCACTGCGCGCCAGGAAAGCGAGTTCATCGAGAAAATCATCGTGCCCCGCGCCAGCGTCGAAAAACTGTTCCGCGCCTACAAGATCTCCAAGCGCCTGGACGATGACATTTCCGCCGTGTGCGCCGCCTTCAACATTCGCCTGGAAAACGGCGTAGTCGCTGAAGCCCGCGTCGCCTTCGGCGGCATGGCGGCCATCCCGAAACGCGCTGCTGCCTGCGAGGCCGCATTGCTCGGCTCGCCATTCAACAACGCCACCGTTGAATGCGCCTGCGCTGCCCTGGCAGAAGACTTCACGCCGCTCTCGGACTTCCGCGCCAGCAAGGAATATCGCCTGCTCAGCGCGCAGAACCTGCTGCGCAAATACTTCATCGAACTGCAAACACCGCACATCGAGACTCGGGTGACCGCTTATGTCTAATCATCACGCCGTAGAGAAGACCCAAGCCGAATTGGCTGAACTGTTCGCCAAGGACCTGACCACCGGTGTCGGCCGCAGCGTCAAGCACGACAGCGCCGCCAAGCATGTGGCCGGTGAAGCGCAGTACATCGACGATCGCCTGGAGTTTCCGAACCAGTTGCACGTTTATGCGCGCATGTCGGACCGTGCCCACGCGCGGATCATCAGCATCGACACCTCGCCCTGCTACGCCTTCGAAGGCGTGCGCATCGCCATCACCCACGAAGACGTGCCGGGCCTGAAAGACATCGGCCCATTGCTGCCGGGCGATCCGCTGCTGGCCATCGACACCGTGCAGTTCGTCGGTCAACCGGTGATCGCCGTGGCGGCGAAAGACCTGGAAACCGCGCGCAAGGCGGCCATGGCCGCGATCATTGAATACGAAGACCTGGAACCTGTGCTGGACGTGGTCGAAGCCCTGCGCAAGCGCCACTTCGTACTCGACAGCCACACCCATCAGCGCGGCGATTCGGCCACGGCACTGGCCACTGCCGAACATCGCATCCAGGGCACGCTGCACATCGGCGGCCAGGAACACTTCTACCTGGAAACCCAGATCTCTTCGGTGATGCCGACCGAAGACGGCGGCATGATCGTCTACTGCTCCACACAAAACCCCACCGAAGTGCAGAAACTGGTGGCCGAAGTGCTGGACGTATCGATGAACAAGATCGTTGTCGACATGCGCCGCATGGGCGGCGGTTTCGGCGGCAAGGAAACCCAGGCGGCGAGCCCGGCATGCCTGTGCGCGGTGATCGCACACCTCACCGGCCAGCCGACCAAGATGCGTCTGCCGCGGGTCGAAGACATGCTGATGACCGGCAAGCGTCACCCGTTCTATGTCGAGTACGACGTCGGCTTCGACAGCACCGGCCGCCTGCACGGCATCAACCTGGAACTGGCCGGCAACTGCGGTTGCTCCCCTGACCTGTCGGCGTCGATCGTCGACCGCGCGATGTTCCATTCGGACAACTCGTACTACCTGGGCGATGCGACCATCAACGGTCACCGCTGCAAGACCAACACTGCGTCGAACACCGCCTACCGTGGTTTCGGCGGCCCCCAAGGCATGGTCGCCATCGAAGAAGTGATGGACGCCATCTCTCGCCATCTGGCCCTGGATCCTTTGGCCGTGCGCAAGGCCAACTACTACGGCAAGACCGAGCGCAACGTCACCCACTACTACCAGACCGTCGAGCACAACATGCTCGAAGAGATGACTGCGGAACTGGAAGAAAGCAGCCAGTACGCCGAACGTCGCGAAGCGATCCGTCGCTACAACGCCAACAGTCCGATCCTGAAAAAAGGCCTGGCGCTGACCCCGGTGAAATTCGGCATTTCCTTCACCGCCAGCTTCCTCAACCAGGCCGGCGCGCTGGTACACGTCTACACCGACGGCAGCATCCACCTCAACCACGGCGGCACCGAAATGGGCCAGGGCCTGAACACCAAGGTCGCGCAGGTCGTGGCTGAAGTGTTCCAGGTGGAAATGGACCGTGTGCAGATCACCGCGACCAACACCGACAAAGTACCGAACACCTCGCCGACCGCCGCTTCCAGCGGTGCCGACCTGAACGGCAAGGCCGCGCAGAACGCTGCCGAAACCATCAAGCAACGTCTGGTGGAATTCGCCGCTCGTCAGTACAAGGTCAGCGAAGAAGACGTGGAGTTCCACAACGGCCACGTGCGGGTCCGCGATCACATCCTGACCTTCGAAGCGTTGATCCAGCAGGCGTACTTCGCCCAGGTGTCGCTATCGAGCACCGGCTTCTACAAGACCCCGAAAATCTACTACGACCGCAGCCAGGCGCGCGGCCGTCCGTTCTACTACTTCGCCTTTGGCGCGGCGTGCTGCGAAGTGCTGGTTGACACCCTGACCGGCGAATACAAGATGCTGCGCACCGACATCCTCCACGACGTCGGCGCCTCGCTGAACCCGGCCATCGACATCGGTCAGGTCGAGGGCGGTTTCATCCAGGGCATGGGCTGGCTGACCATGGAAGAGCTGGTGTGGAACAACAAGGGCAAGCTGATGACCAACGGCCCGGCCAGCTACAAGATCCCGGCCGTGGCGGACATGCCGCTGGACCTGCGGGTGAAGCTGGTGGAAAACCGCAAGAACCCGGAAGACACGGTGTTCCACTCCAAGGCCGTGGGCGAGCCGCCGTTCATGCTCGGCATCGCCTCGTGGTGTGCGATCAAGGACGCCGTGGCGAGCCTTGGTGACTACAAACATCAACCGAAAATCGACGCACCGGCGACCCCGGAGCGAGTGTTGTGGGGCTGCGAGCAGATGCGCCAGCTGAAGGCGGCGAAGGCTGTCGAGGCTGAGACCGAGTTGGCTTCGCTTTAAAGTCCGAGGCGCGCCCATCGCGAGCAGGCTCACTCCTACAGAGGAATGCATTCCAAATGTAGGAGTGAGCCCTCCTCGCGATGAGGCCGGAACAGACAACAGAGATGTTGAGGTGTTTATGTATAACTGGATCGACGCCCTCGCCGACTTGCAAAACCGGGGTGAGCCCTGCGTGCTGGTCACCATCATCGAAGAGCTCGGCTCGACGCCGCGCAACGCTGGCTCGAAGATGGTCATCAGCGCGAACCAGAGCTTCGACACCATCGGTGGCGGGCACCTGGAATACAAGGCCATGAAGATCGCCCGCGAGATGCTCGCCAGCGGCAAGCAGGACACCCATCTGGAGCGCTTCAGCCTCGGTGCCAGCCTCGGCCAGTGCTGCGGTGGTGCAACTGTTTTGCTGTTCGAACCGATGGGCCAGGTTCAAGCGCAGATCGCCGTGTTCGGTGCCGGCCACGTCGGCCGCGCTTTGGTGCCGCTGCTGGCCAGCCTGCCCTGCAGGGTGCGCTGGATCGATTCGCGGGAAGATGAATTCCCCGAGCAGATCCCCCATGGCGTGCGCAAGATCGTCAGCGAAGAACCGGTGGATGAAATCGATGATCTGCCGGCCGGCAGCTATTGCATCGTGATGACCCACAACCATCAACTCGACCTCGAACTGACCGCAGCGATCCTCAAGCGCAACGACTTCGCCTACTTCGGCCTGATCGGTTCGAAGACCAAACGGGTGAAGTTCGAACATCGCCTGCGCGACCGCGGTTTCGACCACAGCGTCGTGCAACGCATGCGCTGCCCGATGGGCATCGGCGAAGTCAAAGGCAAGTTGCCTGTGGAAATCGCCATCTCCATCGCCGGCGAAATCATCGCCACCTACAACGCAAACTTCGGCCAGCAGACGTCCAGCGCCGAGCCTATTGCCAAACTGCTGCCCGCCTCACGCCGCAGCCACGCTTCGAAGCAAGCCGCCTCGAACTGACAAGCCTGACATTGAGAACTCACATGCCTTTGACTCGCAAAGCTTACCGCGCCGCCATCCTGCACAGCATCGCCGACCCAGCCGTCGTGGGCATCGAAGCCTCCTACGAGTATTTCGAAGACGGCTTGCTGGTTGTGGATAACGGCCAGATCAGCGCCCTGGGCCACGCCAGCGAACTGCTGCCGACCCTGCCGGCTGATGTCGAAATCACCCACTACCAGGACGCGCTGATCACCCCCGGTTTCATCGACACCCACATCCACCTGCCGCAAACCGGCATGGTCGGCGCCTATGGCGAGCAGTTGCTGGACTGGCTCAACACCTACACCTTCCCGTGCGAAAGCCAGTTCGCCGACAAGGCCCACGCCGACCAGGTCGCGGATATTTTCATCAAGGAACTGCTGCGCAACGGCACCACCACTGCGCTGGTATTCGGCAGCGTGCACCCGCAATCGGTGAACTCGTTCTTCGAAGCCGCCGAGCAGCTCGACCTTCGGATGATCGCCGGCAAGGTGATGATGGACCGCAACGCCCCGGACTACCTGACCGACACCGCCGAATCCAGCTACGTCGAAAGCAAGGCGCTGATCGAGCGCTGGCACGGCAAGGGTCGCCTGCACTACGCGGTCACCCCACGCTTCGCACCGACCAGCACCCCGGAACAGCTGACCCTGGCTGGCCAGTTGCTGACCGAATACCCGGATCTGTACATGCAGACCCACATCAGCGAAAACCTCAAGGAAATCGAGTGGGTCAAGGAGCTGTTCCCGGAGCGCAAGGGCTACCTGGACGTCTACGATCACTACCAGTTGCTCGGCGAGCGCTCGGTGTTCGCCCACGGTGTGCACCTGTGCGATGACGAGTGCGCGCGTCTGGCAGAAACCGGTTCGGCCATCTCCTTCTGCCCGACTTCGAACTTCTTCCTCGGCAGCGGCCTGTTCAACCTGCCGATGGCCGAGAAGCACAAGCTCAATGTCGGCATCGGCACCGATGTGGGCGGCGGCACCAGTTTCTCGCTGCTGCAAACCCTCAACGAAGCTTACAAGGTCATGCAACTGCAAGGTGCGCGCCTGAGCCCGTTCAAGTCGCTGTACCTGGCCACCCTCGGCGGCGCCCGCGCACTGCGCCTGGAGGACAAGATCGGCACCCTGCAACCGGGCACCGACGCCGACTTCCTGGTGCTGGACTACAACGCCACGCCGCTGCTGGGCTATCGCCTGAAGCAGGCCAACAACATCGCCGAGACGTTGTTTGTATTGATGACCCTGGGAGATGACCGGACTGTTCAGCAGACTTATGCGGCGGGGAATCTGGTGCATCAGCGCTAAGTTCTTTTGCGGGCATAAAAAATCCCCCGGCGCTTTTCAGCCCGGGGGATTTTTGTTGCCTGTCAGATCGTCATCGCGAGCAGGCTCACTCCTACATTTGAAATGTGATCCCCTGTAGGAGCGAGCCTGCTCGCGAAAGCAGCGACTCGGTCTATCAGATTTTCGCCGGCGAACGCCCAGGCTTCTTGGTCTGCAACAAATGCGAGAACACCGCATGCAGATCATCCGAAGCACTTTCCTCGTCGAGGTTGAGCTTGCTGTCGATGTGGTCCATGTGATGCATCATCAGGTTCACCGCCAGCTCAGCGTCGCGCTTCTCGATGGCGTCGATCAACTGGGTGTGCTCGTCGTAGGAGCAGTGGGAACGGTTGCCGCTTTCATACTGGGCGATGATCAGCGACGTCTGGGACACCAGGCTGCGCTGGAAACTGATCAGCGGCGCGTTTTTCGCCGCTTCGGCCAGCTTCAGGTGGAACTCACCCGACAGGCGGATGCCGGCACCACGATCGCCACGGGAGAAGCTGTCGCGTTCGTCGTTGACCATCTGGCGCAATTCGGCAATCTGCTCGGCGGTCGCGTGCTGAACCGCCAGCTCGGTGATCGCTCGCTCCACCAGACGGCGGGCCATGAACACCTGGCGGGCTTCTTCGACGCTAGGGCTGGCGACCACGGCGCCGCGATTCGGACGCAGCAACACCACGCCTTCATGGGCCAGGCGCGACAAGGCGCGGCGAATGATGGTGCGGCTGACCCCAAAAATTTCCCCCAGCGCTTCTTCGCTCAACTTGGTGCCGGGCGCCAGACGCTGCTCGAGGATGGCCTCGAAAATATGCGCGTAGACAATATCGTCCTGGGTACCGCTGCGGCCGGCTTTGCCTGCTCGCGGTTGTTTCTTTAGGGGTTGCAACTGTTCGTTCATGGGCACTCGAGTCGGAAGAACTGCGGCGAATTGACCGCGACTGTAATACGGCACAGTGGGTCGCTGGCAAGTATCGCGTAAAAAACACTGCAATTGTACACAATGGAAGGTGGCAACACGACTGTACGGCTGAATGTTGCCTCGGCTGTATCGCAACGCCTGATTACTTTTGAGTTTAGGCTTAAAACACAAAACTTTTGTCGAGAGACATTTTTGTGGCGAGGGAGCTTGCTCCCGCTCGACTGCGCAGCAGTCGTAAAATCAGCCGACGCATTCCATTGGACACACTGCAGTGCCTTGATTGGGGCTGCTTCGCAGCCCAGCGGGAGCAAGCTCCCTCGCCACACATTTGGGTCAGCCACAAATACCTGCTGGATTCACTGCTTTTATAGACAAGGAACAACACCCGTCATGAACGACGCCACCCACACGCAAATCCGCCCGCTGGCCGACACCTCGCCCTCGGCCATCGTCGCCGGCTTCATCGCCATGATGACCGGCTACACCAGCTCCCTGGTGCTGATGTTCCAGGCCGGGCAAGCGGCCGGCCTGAGCAGCGGGCAGATTTCTTCGTGGATCTGGGCGATTTCCATCGGCATGGCGGTGTGCTCCATTGGCCTGTCCCTGCGCTATCGCACGCCGATCACCATCGCCTGGTCGACCCCCGGCGCCGCGCTGCTGATCACCAGCCTGGGTGGCGTGAGCTACGGCGAAGCCATTGGTGCCTACATCACCTGCGCGGTGCTGGTGACGATTTGCGGGCTGACCGGCAGCTTCGAACGACTGATGAAAAAGATTCCGGCATCCCTGGCCGCCGCCCTGCTGGCGGGGATCCTGTTCAAGATCGGCAGCGAGATTTTCGTCGCGGCGCAACACCGCACCGCCCTGGTACTGGGGATGTTTGTCAGCTATTTGGTGGTCAAGCGCCTGTCGCCGCGCTACGCGGTGTTGGCAGCATTGCTGATCGGCACGGCATTATCAGGCTTCATGGGGCTGCTGGACTTCAGCGGTTTCCACCTGGAAGTGGCCACGCCGGTCT
The DNA here is from genome assembly GCF_019956275.1 of Pseudomonas sp. GL-RE-26. NCBI lineage: Bacteria > Pseudomonadati > Pseudomonadota > Gammaproteobacteria > Pseudomonadales > Pseudomonadaceae > Pseudomonas > Pseudomonas sp. GL-RE-26. The sequence continues at coordinate 54,826 of NZ_JAHBDI010000026.1, read as the reverse complement.
GGACCACGCCGCACTTCTCCCTCGCCGCGACCATCAGCATCGGCATCCCGCTGTTTGTCGTCGCCATGACCTCACAAAACATGCCCGGCATCGCCGTATTGCGCGCCGATGGTTACACGGTGCCCGCCTCGCCGCTGATTACCACCACCGGCATCGCCAGTTTGCTGCTGGCACCGTTCGGTTCCCACGGGATCAACCTGGCGGCGATCAGCGCAGCGATCTGCACCGGGCCGCACGCCCATGAGGATCGCAACAAGCGCTACACCGCAGCGGTCTGGTGCGGGATTTTCTACGGGATCGCTGGTGTGTTCGGCGCGACGCTCGCGGCATTGTTTGCCGCGCTGCCCAAGGAACTGGTGCTGTCGATTGCGGCGCTGGCGCTGTTCGGCTCGATCATCAACGGTTTGAGCATCGCCATGAGCGAAGTGAAGGAACGTGAAGCGGCGCTGATCACCTTCATGGTCACGGCATCGGGGCTGACGCTGTTTTCCATCGGTTCGGCGTTCTGGGGGATTGTCGCGGGGGTGGTGACGTTGGTGATTCTGAATTGGAGAAAGCAGCCATAAGCTGCAAGCTGCAAGCTGCAAGCGCATTTAACTTGCCGCTTGCAGCTTGAGGCTTACAACTGCCTTTAAGCCTGATTGATCGGCTTTTCCGGGTACCAGACGTCCAGCAGCGGGCTGACTTCAACGCTGGTCAACTCGGTGCGGCCTTTGAGCCAGGCTTCAACGGCAGCGCGCTGTTCAGCGCTGACCGAGCCACGCTTCTGCAGGCAAACCAGACCGTAGTCGTCGCCGCCAACATAGCCCAGACCGTTGGCTTCCATGGCTTCTTTGAGGAACGCGTCGAGGAAAGCATCAATGGCTTCATCAGCCAAATCTTCTTTGAAATCCAGGTTCAGCTCGAAACCCAGCTCTTGAAATTCATCGACGCACAGTTTTTTGCGCAGACGCTGGGAACGGTTAGTCGCCATTGGAACAATCCTCTTAAGTAATAACGGGCGGCACTTTAGCAGTTTAAGCCGCCGATTGCCTGACTCTCTGGGCCACCACGCCTACCGTCGGTAAAAAAATAGCCGATCAGACAGCCCTCGAACGGCACAAGCCGTGACACCTTGGGGCATAATGCCGACACTTTCATGACCATTGAGGGAATTTATCTCCATGCCCTCTTTATATTTTCCCTCGGCTGTAGGGTTTTATTTCAGATGATCAAATCTTTGCGTCCATTGCTGCTGGCCAGTTTTCTTCTTCCCCTGGCCTTCTCCGTTTCCGCCGCTCCAGTCAATACCGCGTTGTCGCCCAACGTTGAAAAAGCCTTGAAAGCCAGCAAGTTGCAGGACGACGCCCTGTCGCTGGTGATGATCCCGCTCACCGGCCCCGGCACCCCGACGGTGTTCAACGCCGACGTGTCGGTCAACCCGGCGTCGACCATGAAACTGGTCACCACCTACGCGGCGCTGGAAATGCTCGGCCCGAACCACCAGTGGAAAACCGAGTTCTACACCGACGGCACCTTGAGTGGCGGCATTCTCAACGGCAACCTCTACCTCAAGGGTGGCGGCGATCCGAAGCTGAACATGGAAAAACTCTGGCTGCTGATGCGCGACCTGCGCGCCAATGGCGTGACCCAGGTCACCGGCGACCTGGTGCTGGATAAAACCTTCTTCGTGCAACCGCAACTGCCGGAGTTCAATGACGACGGCAACGACGAGAACAAGCCGTTCCTGGTCAAGCCCGACTCGCTGCTGGTCAACCTCAAGGCGCTGCGCTTCGTCGCGCGCAATGACTCGGGCAAGGTGCTGGTCTCGGTGGAGCCGCCGATTGCGAGCATCCGCATCGACAACCAGGTCAAGGCCCTCAATTCCAAGCAATGCACCGGTGGCGTGCGCTACAACCCGGTTGCACAGGCTGACGGCAGCGTGACCGTGACGGTCGGCGGTCAGCTGGGTGAAGGCTGCAGCTCGCAGACTTACCTGTCGCTGCTCGACCACGCGACCTACACCGCCGGCGCCGTCCGTGCGATCTGGAAGGAACTGGGTGGCAGCATTCAGGGCAAGGATGTGCTGGCGCCAACACCGAAAGACGCCAAGGTCCTGGCCCGGGCGTTCTCGCCGGACCTGGCGGAAATCATCCGCGACATCAACAAGTACAGTAACAACACCATGGCCCAGCAGTTGTTCCTGAGTCTCGGCCAACGCTTCCGTACCGATGCCGATGGTGACGACGCCAAGGCTGCCCAGCGTGTCGTGCGTCAGTGGCTGGCGAAAAAGGGCATCACCGCGCCGCACCTGGTGATGGAGAACGGCTCTGGCCTGTCCCGTGCCGAGCGCGTCAGCGCCCGTGAAATGGCCTCGATGCTCGAAGCTGCGTGGCACAGCCCGTATTCCGCCGAGTACATCAGTTCGATGCCGATTGCCGGCACCGACGGCACTATGCGCAAACGCCTGAAGACCACTGCCATGCGCGGTGAAGCCCACGTCAAGACCGGCACCCTGAACACCGTGCGGGCGATTGCCGGTTTCAGTCGCGACGTCAACGGCAACACCTGGGCGGTGGTGGCGATCCTCAACGACAAGGCCCCATTCGGCGCCTCGTCGGTGCTCGATCAGGTGCTGCTGGACCTGTACCGCCAACCGAAACTGCCGCAGACGGCTTCGGTGTTGTAACCCGGACCCTGAGAACTACAGAGATCAACTGTGGGAGCGAGCTTGCTCGCGAAAACGGAATGTCAGTTACATCAATGTTGACTGTACTGACGCTTTCGCGAGCAAGCCCGCTCCCACATTAATCGCGTACAACCCGGGTTAATTCATCTCCTCCTCAACCCGATCCCTTCCCGCCTGCTTCGCCGCATAGACCCCCGAATCCGCGCGCAACAGCAAGGCATCGGCGCCCTCCCCGACCCGCCAACTGGCAATCCCGAAACTGGCGGTGACCGTACCGACGCCTTCAATGGGTGAACAGCGCAGGCCTTGCCACAATTGCTGGGCCAACACATAGGCATGCTCGCCGCTGATATCCGGGCACAGCACCATGAACTCCTCTCCGCCCAAGCGGCAGAACACATCGGTGCGACGCAGCCGGTGGCCGATCCGCTGGCAGACGGCCTGCAACACCCGATCACCGATGGCATGGCCATGCAGGTCATTGATGCGCTTGAAATGGTCGATATCGAGCATGATCACCGACAGATCCCCACCGCCGCGCTCCACCCGGGCCATTTCGATGGTCAGGCGTTCCTGGAAATAACGGCGGTTGTGGATACCGGTCAGGGAATCGGTGACAGACAGCGCGCGCAATTCCTCCTCCACCCGCTTCATATCAGAAATGTCCGAGATGTAGCCGTGCCAGAGCACACCGCCACCAGGCAGTTCCTCCGGCGTGGCCTCGCCACGTACCCAACGCAGACCCCGTTGCGGCAATTGCACGCGGTATTCCTCGCGCCACGGGCTGAGGGTGTCGGCCGAGGCGCGGATCGAGGCACGGACACGGGTGGTGTCCTGGGGGTGAATCCGGGTGAAGATCGCTTCGGCATTGTGCAGCAGCACATCAGGTTCCAGCTCGTAGATCTCGCGAATGCCGTCGCTGGCATAGATCACGCTGAAACGCCCGTCGAACTCCATCTTGAACTGGTAAATGCCACCAGGCACATGGGCGCTGAGTTTCTTCAACAACAGGTCCCGCGCCGCGAGTGCCTCGTGGACCCGTTTGCGTTCGGTGATGTCGATGCACACCGCCAGGTGCCCTACCCACAAGCCTTGCTCGTCAAGCACGGGCGTGGCGAGCATGTTGACCATCAAATGGCTGCCATCGCCACGCACCAGCGTCCACTCCCGCGCCTCGTGGTCGCCCTCCGAGTCGCCTTCGACCAGCATCGCCTGGCAGGTCGGCACCGGTTTGCCATAGCGTGCGCTCAACTCTGCCGAGCGAGCGACCAGCTCCCGGGGCAGGTGCAGGCTCTCCAGGGTCATGTGCCCCACCACCTCGGCGCTGGAATAGCCAAGCATCTGCTCGGCACCGGCGTTGAAGGTGCTGATGACGCCGCGCAGGTCGGTGGCGATGATCGCGACCTGGGTGGCGGCATTCAGCACGCCACGCAACTGGCCATGGGTACCCCGCAGTTCCTGCTCTCGATCGCGCAGCTCCTGGGTGCGTTGCTCCACCAGTTTCAACGCCCGCTGCCGCTGACTGACCAACACATACAGCAAGGCACTGAGCATCACGCTGAGCAACCCACCCAACACCACCACACTGGTCACGGAGGAATGGTTGGCCTTCACGAACGCGTCGCTGGGCTGGATATCGACTTGATAGTCATGATCGGCCATGCGCAACAGGCGCGTGGCGGACAGCTCGCTGATGGCCGGTGGGTTGGGTGACTCGAACAGCACCTCGTGCTGGTCTTCGATCGACAAATCGAGGATGCGCACCGAGAGATAGTCATGGCCGGCGTCCGGCAGTCCGTCCGCCAGCAACTGGCGCATGCTGATCACGGCCATGACATAACCGTAGGGCTTCGCGGCTTTGTGGTCCTGACCGTTGCGCTGCGTGACCGGTGCGACCAGCAGCACGCCGCGCGCATAAGCCGGCTCGATACTCACCAGATGCATCGGTTGCGACACCGCCATGCCGCCATGCTGATCGGCCCGATCAAGCGTGGCACGTCGCAGTGGCTGGGCCAGCAAGTCGTAACCGAGGGGAGCGCCGAGTTTGCTTTGCGTCTGGCTATACAGAACCGCCACGTACTCATCTCGTTCGCCGGCCAGTTGCAATTGGCCGTCGGCGTTGAGTTCTCTCAGGGTGAAGCTGCTCAAGCCTTCGTCACGCACCCGACGCTCGAACGCCGCCCGCTCGTCACGAGTGACCCGCTGGGCATAGGAATACGCCTGGGTTCGCAGCAATAAAGGTTGGGTGTAGCCGTCGAACTCCGCTCGGGACACCGAATCGGAATTGGCGAAAAAGCGGCGCAGGCCGTCGAGGCGCTGCTCCTGATCTTCGAAACGCTCTTCGATACGGCTGTAACGTTCACTGGCCAGCAGTTGGAAACGTTGCCGTAATTGATGGTGAAACAGATTCAGCGTCGACCACGCCAGCAACCCGGTGAGCACCCCGCCGACCAGCAATACCAGCAACGCGACCAACCAGGCCGACGCATCTTCGCTGATAAAACCCAGGATCTTGGGGCGCACGGCGTGCAACGACATAGAACGCAACTCAAAACGCCAGGTGCGGGAAAGCCCTTTGGCCTTGAGGTGTGTTATAGCTATTAGCCACTAATTTGACCAGCACTGATGGGATCCAAGAGCCTTTGAAAATCAAGGCTCTGTGGATCCAGTCACATCAGGTGTCAACGAGCCATGATTCTCCAGGCGCGATGGATCTTGGCGTTGCGGGAAAAATCCGGATCGATGGTCTGGGCAGTGATCTCCTCGACGGCATAACGCTCGCCGAGATTGGCTTCCAGTTCGAACTTGCGGAAGTTGTTGGAGAAGTACAACACGCCGCCAGGCGCCAAGCGCGCCATGGCCAGGTCGATCAGTTGCACCTGGTCACGCTGCACGTCGAAGACACCTTCCATGCGCTTGGAGTTGGAGAACGTCGGCGGGTCGATGAAGATCAGGTCGTACTCGTCACGACTGGCTTCGAGCCACGCCATCACATCACCCTGCTCCAGGCGGTTCTTGTCGGAAAAACCGTTCAGCGACAGGTTGCGACGCGCCCAGTCCAGATAGGTTTTCGACAGGTCGACGCTGGTGGTGCTGCGCGCGCCGCCCTTGGCCGCATGCACACTGGCCGTCGCGGTGTAGCAGTACAGATTGAGGAAGCGTTTGCCGGCCGCCTCTTTCTGGATACGCATGCGCATCGGCCGGTGGTCGAGGAACAGACCGGTATCAAGGTAATCGGTGAGATTCACCAGCAGTTTGATCCCGCCTTCGTTGACCTCGACGAACTTGCCCTGTGCCGCCTGGCGCTCGTACTGCTTGGTGCCGCTCTGACGCTCGCGACGCTTGACCACCACGCGGCTCTTGTCGATGTTCAACGCCTGCGGGATGGCTGCCAGGGCATCGAACATGCGGGCCGAGGCCTTTTCCGGATCGATGGATTTCGGCGCGGCGTATTCCTGGACGTGGACCCAATCGTGATACAGGTCGATAGCCATGGAATATTCCGGCATGTCGGCATCGTACACGCGGTAGCAGTCGATGCCTTCGCGCTTAACCCACTTGCCCTGGGCCTTGAGGTTCTTTTGCAGGCGGTTGGCGAACATCTGCCCGCCTTCGCTCAGGCGCGGCTGCTCGATCACCGGAGCCGGTGCCGGCGTCGGTTTGATCGGGTTGCCGTTTTTGTTGAACTTGCGTTCTTGCGGTTCGTTCGGCGCCTGATCATAGGCGGCTTGCTCGCGCTCGACCTGGCGCTGTTCCGGAGTACGACGCTCGCCGGTGACGAACTGGTCCGGCAGCACCTTGATCAGCAGCAGCTTGCACGGCAAGGCGCCGTTCCAGAACGAATACTGTTTGTGGCTGCGGATACCCATGCGCTTGCCCAGGTCCGGCGCGCCGGTGAACACCGCCGCTTCCCAGTTCAGGCAGGCCTGACGCAGGCGCTCGCCGAGGTTCTGGTAGAGGTAGAGCAGGCTCGCCTCATCGCCCAGACGCTCGCCGTACGGAGGGTTGCAGATCACCAGGCCTTTCTGGTTCTGGTCCGGGCGCGGCTCGAAAGTCGCGACTTCGCCCTGGTAGATCTTGATCCACTCGCTCAGGCCGGCACGCTCGACGTTGTTGCGGCCCGGTTGAATCAGCCGTGGATCGGCTTCGTAGCCGCGGATCCACAATGGTGTCTTGGCCAGGCCGGCCGCTGCGCGCTCGGAAGCTTCTTCGTGCAGTTTTTTCCACAGCGCCGGGACGTGACCGAGCCAGGCGGTGAAGCCCCACTGCTCGCGACGCAGGTTCGGCGCGATGTCGGCGGCGATCATCGCCGCTTCCACCAGGAAGGTGCCGACACCGCACATCGGGTCAGCCAGTGCGCCGCCTTCGGCCGCGATACGTGGCCAACCGGAACGGATCAGGATGGCGGCCGCGAGGTTTTCCTTCAGCGGTGCCGCACCTTGCTGCAGGCGATAGCCGCGCTGGTGCAGGCTGTGGCCCGACAGGTCGAGGGACAGAATGGCTTCGCCGCGGTCCAGGCGCAGGTGAATACGCAGGTCCGGGTTGAGCTTGTCGATGGACGGACGATCGCCTTGCGGGGTGCGCAGTTTGTCGACGATGGCGTCCTTGACCTTCAGCGCGCCGAAGTGGGTGTTGTCGATACCCGAGCCATGGCCGCTGAATTCGACGGCAAGGGTGCCGTCATTGAGCATGTGGTCTTGCCACTCGATGTCCAACACGCCGTGGTACAAATCTTCGGCGTCCTTCATCGGGAAACGCTTGAGCACCAGCAGCACTCGGTTGGCCAGGCGCGACCACAGGCACAGGCGATAAGCGGTTTCCATGGTGGCCATGCCGCGTACGGCAGAGGTGTGCTCGCGCGCTTCCTCAAGGCCAAGCCCGACGGCTTCCTCGATGAGCAGGCCTTCAAGGCCTTTTGGGCAAGTGAGGAAGAGTTCGAAATGATCGGACATGGGAATTCCAGAACCTTTAGCTGAGTGACCGGGCAACGCATTGCCGGTCCGGTTTTCAATCAGGCGCTTTTCTCGAAGAGCGCCCGCGTGGCACGAAGGTGTGCCGTTCCACCCCTGCTGCCCGGGTTAAATGAGCTTAGATGCAAGGACAGATAAAAAAGTTGATGCAACAAAATGTCATAAGTCGACCCTTCGTCGAATAGTGCCTCCCGGCAACGGGAGCCATTCTCAGTAAAGGATTAAGCCCATCATCAAGCGCAGGGCCGATCATACCGGGGTTTGGCCAATAAATACGCTACCACCGCTCTGTTACTTATGGCGTTAGCACATGAACGGTTACGTCCTTATGACAAAACGATCATTCCCTCGATGTGACGCATTGGTTAGAACTCAATACAGGTTGGCGCCGCAATGACGCCAACACCTTGGCTCGTCACGCCGGCAACGAGCCACCAACGGCAGAGTTTTTCTGCCAGACCTCAATAGAGGTCGACGCGATAAATACAGTCAACAAGTGAGGGCAACACCCTATGAGAAGACTTAAGCGTGATCCGTTGGAAAGAGCATTTTTGCGCGGATATCAATATGGCGTTGGTGGTAAATCCCGTGAGCTTTGCCCATTTACTCTACCGTCGGTACGTCAAGCCTGGATCAACGGCTGGCGAGAAGGACGCGGCGACAACTGGGACGGTATGACCGGCACTGCGGGAATCCACAGACTCAACGAACTTCACGCCGTCGGCTAATTACAGGGCACAACACTCCGACACGACAATTTGATTTTGTACTGAATTAACCACGCACGTCCCATCCGGACGGCGGGCTCCGGCCCAGGGGCTCCTTTATGGAGCCCTTTTTTATGTCTGCCAGAAACACCGCGACAAACCTTTGTGGCGAGGGGGCTTGCCCCCGTTGGGCAGCGAAGCTGCCCTAAAACCGAACAATGCGGTGTATCAATAGCATTGCGATCATAGGGCTCACGACTGCTTCGCAGTCGGACGGGGGCAAGCCCCCTCGCCACAAAAGCTCGTTAGCGTAGCGCTGCGATTGCGTCGACCGACTCACGAATCAGCGCCGGGCCTTTGTAGATGAAGCCCGAGTAGATCTGCACCAGGCTCGCGCCTGCAGCGATTTTCTCCGCCGCGTGCTTGCCTTCGGTAATGCCGCCCGCCGCAATGATCGGTAAACGCCCGCCCAGCTCCGACGCCAGCACTTGCACCGTGTGGGTACTCTTGTCACGAACCGGTGCGCCGGACAGACCGCCGGCTTCTTCGCCATGCTCCATGCCTTCGACGCCTACGCGGCTCAGGGTGGTGTTAGTCGCAATGACCGCATCCATCCCGGTTTCGATCAGCGCTTGCGCAACTTGCGCGGTTTCTTCGTCGCTCATGTCCGGCGCGATCTTGATCGCCAGCGGTACATGTTTGCCATGACGCAATGCCAGTTCCGCGCGGCGCTCGGCCAGATCGGCCAGCAACTGCTTGAGCGAGTCACCGAATTGCAGGCTGCGCAGGCCCGGCGTGTTCGGCGAACTGACGTTGACCGTCACATAGCTGGCGTGGGCGTAGACCTTGTCCAGGCAGATCAGGTAGTCGTCCACGGCACGCTCGACCGGTGTATCGAAGTTCTTGCCGATGTTGATGCCCAGCACGCCCTTGTACTTGGCCGCCGCCACGCGGGCGAGCAGGTGATCGACGCCGAGGTTGTTGAAGCCCATGCGGTTGATGATCGCCTCGGCTTCCGGCAAACGGAACAGGCGTGGTTTCGGGTTGCCAGGCTGTGGGCGCGGCGTGATAGTGCCGATTTCGACAAAACCGAAACCCAGTTGGGCGAAACCATCGATGGCCGCGCCGTTCTTGTCCAGGCCGGCGGCCAGCCCCACCGGATTCGGGAAGTCCAGGCCCATGACATTCACCGGCACCTTCGCCGGGGCCTTGCACAGCAAGCCGTTGAGTCCAAGACGCCCGCCCGCGCCGATCAGGTCCAGGGACAGATCGTGGGAGGTTTCCGGGGAGAGTTTGAACAACAGCTGACGGGCCAGGGTGTACATGGGCGGATTTGACTCGATTGGCGGCGAATTGAGGTGGCGATTATAGCCGTGCAACGGGGCGGCAAGCGAGGCGCGTGATCAAATCAACGGACGATGGCATATGCCTTGCACCACTCTGGGCACCAGCACCCATGCCAACGACCGAATGTGTGCAAAGACAATGGCGTCGTCCCCGGCCTGCTCATGCAAGAACTCGGGACGACGTTTTTTTTGCAAGGTGAACACGCGATGAACGAACCGTCAGCCGGCCCTCTAGCCTGGGTCAATGGCAGCGATGCCCCGGAAAAAACCGAAATCAATCTCGGCTTCATGGCCCTGAGCGACTGCGCCTCGGTGGTTGTCGCCGCCACCCAGGGCTTTGCCCAGCCCCACGGCTTGACCCTGAACCTCAAGCGGCAGTCGTCCTGGGCCAACCTGCGGGACAAACTGGTCAGCGGCGAACTCGATGCCGCCCACAGCCTCTACGGTCTGATTTATGCCGTTCACCTGGGCATCGGTGGCGTGGCCGCGACCGACATGGCCGTGTTGATGGGCCTGAATCAGAACGGCCAGAGCATCAATCTGTCCCACGGTTTGCAAGCGCTTGGAGTGACCAGTCCTGAAGCACTGGATAGGCACGTGCACCAAACTCGCTCAAAACTCACCTTCGCCCAGACGTTTCCCACCGGCACCCATGCCATGTGGTTGTATTACTGGCTCGCCAGCCAGGGCATTCACCCGCTGCTGGATGTCGACAGCGTGGTGGTGCCGCCACCGCAGATGGTCGCGCACCTGCGGGCCGGGCGTATCGACGGCTTCTGCGTCGGCGAACCCTGGTCCGCCAGCGCCGTGCAACAGGACCTCGGTTTCACCCTGGCCACGACCCAGACCCTCTGGCCCGATCATCCGGAGAAGGTCCTCGGCTGCACCCGTGCATTCGTCGAGCAATACCCCAATACCGCGCGGGTGTTGGTGATGGCGGTTCTGGAAGCCAGCCGCTTCATCGAACAAAGCACCGAGAATCGCCGCAGTACCGCACAATTGCTCAGTGCCGCGCAGTACCTTGACGCACCACTGGACTGCATCGAACCACGCCTGCTGGGCGAATACGCCGACGGCCTTGGCCAGCGCTGGCAAGACCCGCACGCGCTGCGCTTTCACGGCGATGGCGAGGTCAACCTGCCGTACCTGTCCGACGGCATGTGGTTCATGACCCAGTTCCGCCGCTGGGGCTTGTTGCGCGATGATCCGGACTATCTCGCGGTTGCCCGGCAGGTCCAGCAACTGCACCTCTACCGTGAAGCCGCCCGTGCCGTCGGCGTCGCTTCGTCAGCCGAGCAAATGCGTAGCAGTCAATTGATCGACGGCAAGATCTGGGACGGTTCGGACCCGGCCGGTTATGCCCGCAGTTTCAAACTGCACGCCATGAGCGACAGCTCGCACCGATCCGCCAGCCGCTGACAGGAGACCACGAACATGCTGCGTATCCTGCTGATCAACGACACCGCCAAGAAAGTCGGACGCCTGAAGGCCGCCCTGACCGAGGCCGGATTCGAAGTGATCGATGAATCCGGTTTGACCATCGACCTGCCAGAACGCGTCGAAACGGTGCGTCCGGATGTGATTCTGATCGATACCGAGTCACCGGGCCGCGATGTCATGGAACAAGTGGTGCTGGTGACACGCGACCAGCCACGACCGATTGTGATGTTCACGGACGAACACGACCCCGATGTGATGCGCCAGGCGATCAAGTCCGGGGTCAGTGCCTACATCGTCGAAGGCATTCACGCACAACGCCTGCAGCCGATTCTCGACGTGGCAATGGCACGCTTCGAAAGCGACCAGGCCTTGCGTGCCCAGTTGCATGCCCGCGACCAGCAATTGGCCGAGCGCAAGCGCATCGAACTGGCCAAGGGAATGCTGATGAAAATGAAGGACTGCAACGAGGAAGAGGCCTACACGCTGATGCGCCGCCAGGCGATGAGCCGCCAGCAGAAGCTGATTCAAGTGGCGGAGCAGATTATTGCCATGAGCGAGTTGCTGGGTTGACCCTGCCACAAAAGCAGTGTTGGCACAGATCTCGCTAAGTAATCACTACAGGTAACCAACGGCGGTTGCCCCACCTACGACAAAGACGTCGCTCACCTCATTTGCCCTTGGCGGATCGGGTGGCGGCGTTTTTTCGTTTTGGCCCCACAGCACGGGGCCGGTGGTGCGGCCGTATCGGCGCCCCACCTGCAAGCTCATGACTCCTTTCGAGACTCTTCACAGCTGAGGTGCGCAATGAATTCAAGCTTCTGGAAATCCGGCCATACACCCACATTGTTCGCAGCGTTCCTCTATTTCGACCTGAGTTTCATGGTCTGGTACCTGCTCGGTCCTTTGGCGGTACAGATCGCCGCCGACCTGCACCTGACGACGCAGCAACGGGGGCTGGTGGTCGCCACGCCGATTCTGGCCGGGGCGGTGTTGCGCTTCGTGATGGGGATGTTGGCTGATCGCCTGTCGCCCAAAACCGCCGGCCTGATCGGTCAGGTCATCGTGATCTGCGCGCTATTCGGCGCTTGGAAACTCGGGATCCACAGCTACGAGCAAGCCTTGGTGCTGGGGCTGTTCCTCGGTATGGCCGGCGCCTCCTTCGCCGTCGCCCTGCCCTTGGCCTCGCAGTGGTATCCACCACAGCACCAAGGCAAGGCCATGGGCATCGCCGGCGCGGGTAACTCAGGCACAGTGCTCGCGGCATTGATCGCCCCGGTGCTGGCGGCGGCGTTTGGCTGGAGCAATGTGTTCGGGTTTGCCCTGATTCCATTGATCCTGACCCTGGTCGTCTTCGCCTGGCTGGCCCGCAATGCCCCCGAGCGGCCAAAGGCCAAATCCATCGCCGACTACTTCAAGGCCCTGGGTGATCGTGACAGCTGGTGGTTCATGTTCTTCTACAGCGTGACGTTCGGCGGCTTCATCGGCCTTGCCAGCGCCCTGCCCGGTTACTTTAACGACCAATACGGCCTGAGTCCGGTGACTGCCGGCTACTACACCGCTGCCTGCGTGTTCGGCGGCAGCCTGATGCGCCCTTTGGGTGGCGCGCTGGCTGACCGGTTCGGCGGCATTCGGACCCTGCTGGCGATGTACACCGTCGCGGCGATCTGCATTGCCGTGGTCGGTTTCAACCTGCCGAGTTCCTACGCCGCACTGGCGCTTTTCGTCTGCACCATGCTCGGTCTGGGTGCAGGCAATGGCGCGGTATTCCAGTTGGTGCCCCAGCGCTTTCGCCGGGAAATCGGCGTGATGACCGGCCTGATCGGCATGGCCGGTGGCATCGGCGGGTTTGCCCTCGCGGCCGGCATGGGCGCGATCAAGCAAAGCACCGGCAGCTATCAACTGGCGCTGTGGTTGTTCGCCAGCCTCGGCGTTCTGGCCTGGTTCGGTCTGCACGGCGTGAAACGTCGCTGGAGAACCACCTGGGGTTCGGCCGCCGTGACGGCTGCGCGGGTCTGACGCCACGATGAGCCTGCAACTGAGTTTCGCCGAAGCCAGCGCCATCGGTCCTCGCGAGGAAAACCAGGATGCCCTGCGTCTGGTCACGCCGGCTCCGGCGCTGGCCGCGAGCAAGGGTTACCTGTTCGCGATTGCCGACGGCGTCAGCCAGTGCGTCGATGGCGGTCTGGCTGCCCGTTCGACGCTGCAGGCCCTGGCGCTGGATTACTACGCCACGCCGGAAACCTGGAGCGTCGCACAGGCACTCGATCGTCTGCTGCTGGCGCAAAACCGCTGGTTGCAGGCCAATGGCGGCGGGCAACCGCTGCTGACCACCCTCAGTGCGCTGGTCCTGCGTGGCCGGCGTTTTACCCTGGCCCATGTCGGCGATTGCCGGGTGTATCGCTGGCACGCCGACCAATTGCAGCGAATCAGCGAGGATCACGTCTGGGACCAGCCGGGCATGCAGCATGTGCTGAAACGGGCGCTGGGGCTCGATCAACACCTGGTGCTGGACTTTCTCGACGGTGAGTTGCGCGTCGATGAAAGCTTCGTCCTGCTCAGCGACGGCGTCTGGGCCGTCCTGGGCGATACTGCCATTGCCGCGATCCTGCGGGATCAACCGGACTTGCACAGCGCTGCGCAAACCCTGGTCAATGCCGCACACCTGGCGGGCAGTCAGGACAACGCCAGCGCTCTGCTGGTGCGGGTCGATGCCCTTGGCGAAGCGAGCATTGGCGATGCGTTGATGCACTTACAGCAATGGCCACTGCCGCCAGCCCTGAAACCGGGTCAGGCGTTCGAAGGCTGGCAGGTCGAGGGGATCGTCGCACAGAGCCAGCAATCACTGCTTTATCGCGTTCGCGACAGCCAGCAACAACCCTGGCTGCTGAAAACCCTGCCGGGGCGTTTGCACGACGATCACCAGGCCGGGCAAACGTTACTGTCGGAAGAATGGTTTCTCAAACGCGTGGCCGGTCGACATTTTCCTGAAGTCCATGCCGCCAGTCAGCGTCAGCATTTGTACTACGTGATGCGTGAGTATTCGGGCGCTACCCTGGCCCAACGGCATGAACAAAGCGGCCCCTTGCCGCTGCCCCAGTGGCAAGACATCGCCGAACGCTTGCTGCGAGCGGTCGGCCTGCTGCATCGACGGCAGATCCTGCATCGCGATATCAAACCGGAAAACCTGTTGCTGGGGGACGATGGTGAGTTGCGCCTGCTGGATTTCGGCCTCGCCTACTGTCCCGGGCTTTCGCAAGACCTGCCCTGGGCGCTGCCGGGCACACCCAGTTACATCGCGCCCGAAGCCTTTCGCGGCGATGTACCGACGCCACGGCAGGATTTGTATGCCGTCGGTGTGACCCTGTATTTCGTGCTCACCGGGCACTATCCCTATGGCGAAATCGAAGCGTTCCAACGCCCGAGGTTTGGCCTCCCGGTCGACGCCAGCCGCTACCGGCCCGACCTGCCGGACTGGATCGCCCATAGCCTGGAGCGCGCCGTGGCAGCGGCCCCCGACCAGCGTTTCGAAACGGCGGAAGAATGGCTGCTGCTGATGGAACAGGGCGAACGCCGCAGCTTGAGCGTACGCCCCAAGCCCTTACTGGAGCGCGAGCCGCTGAAAGTCTGGCGGACATTGGCGCTGGTGTCCTTGCTGCTGAACCTGGTGCTGCTGGTGGTTGCGCTCCATTAACGGGCAATGCGCCTTGAATCGGTGCATTCCCTTACGGCTCTGTCCTTGCGAACGGGGAAATAGCCAACAAACACGGGATTCGAGCGACTTGGCATAACCACTGCATTACCTCTTGCAACAGACATACAGCGCAGGCTTCAACGACGAAGGTTGCACTTCCCGAGAGAACGGGACCAGGACAAAGGCGTCCTCGCTAGGCAACTAGCGGGACGCCTTTTTTTGTTTGCGCAAAATTTGTCGAGCATGGCCTGAACCCTGATGAGGCAGGCCTGAGCTCCCCGGAGAACCTGATGAAAAAACTAAAACTGGTGATGATCGGCAACGGCATGGCCGGGGTCCGAACCCTGGAAGAGCTGCTCAAACTGAGCACTGAGCTGTACGACATCACGGTCTTCGGCGCCGAACCGCACACCAACTACAACCGCATCCTGTTGTCGCCGGTGTTGGCGGGTGAACAGACCTTCGAAGAGATCGTGCTCAACGACCTGGACTGGTACCTGGAAAACAACATCAAGCTGCTGCTCAACCGCAAGGTGGTGGAGATCGACCGGGTCAAGCGCCGGGTCATCGCCGAAGACGGCAGCGAAGCCGAATACGATCGCCTGCTGATCGCCACCGGCTCGACGCCCTTCATCCTGCCCATTCCCGGCAACACCCTTGAGGGCGTGATCGGCTACCGTGACATCGCCGACACCCAGGCCATGATCGACACCGCGAAAACCCACCGTCACGCCGTGGTGATCGGCGGCGGCCTGCTCGGTCTGGAGGCCGCCAATGGCCTGATGCTGCGGGGCATGCACGTGACCGTGGTGCATATCGGCGAGTGGTTGCTGGAACGGCAACTGGACAAGACCAGCGGCCAGCTACTGCAAAGCGCGCTGGAATCTCGCGGCCTGCACTTTCGCCTGTGCGAGCAGACCCAGGCCTTGCACGACGCGGGCAACGGCCGGGTCGGATCGGTGCAATTCAAGAACGGCGACATCATCCCCGCCGACCTGGTCGTGATGGCCGCCGGCATTCGCCCCAATACCGAACTGGCGGAGAAATCCGGCATTCCGTGCAGCCGCGGGATTCTGGTCAACGACACACTGCAAACCTACGACCCACGGATCTATGCCATCGGTGAGTGTGCCAGTCACCGCGGCATCGCCTATGGCTTGGTGGCGCCGCTGTTCGAACAGGCCAAAGTCTGCGCCAACCACCTCGCCCAACTGGGTTTTGCCACCTACAAGGGGTCGGTGACCTCGACCAAATTGAAGGTTACCGGCATCGACCTGTTCTCCGCCGGCGACTTCATGGGCGGTGAAGGCACCGAGACCATCACCCTCTCGGACCCGATTGGCGGGGTCTACAAGAAACTGGTGATCAAGGATGACGTGCTGGTCGGTGCCTGCCTGTACGGCGATACGGCAGATGGCGGCTGGTATTTCCGGCAGATCCGTGAGAATCACGCCATCGGCGAGATCCGCGATCATCTGATGTTTGGTGAAAATGCACTTGGCGATGTAGGACATCAGGGCCAGGACAAAGCCATGAGCATGGCCGACACCGCCGAAGTCTGCGGCTGCAACGGTGTGTGCAAGGGCACCATCGTCAAGGCCATTCAGGAACACGGGCTGTTCAGTGTCGACGACGTCAAGAAACACACCAAGGCTGCCAGCTCCTGCGGCTCCTGCGCCGGCCTCGTCGAACAGATCCTGATCAACACCGTGGGCGGCGCCGCGGACGTCAAACCGAAAAGCGAAAAGGCCATCTGCGGCTGCAGCGACCTCAACCACGGGCAAATCCGCCAGGCCATCCGCGAGCAGCACCTGCTGACAATCGCCGGCACCATGAGCTACCTCAACTGGCGCACACCCAACGGCTGCGCCACCTGCCGGCCGGCGCTCAACTACTACCTGATTTCCACCTGGCCTGGGGAAGCCAAGGACGATCCGCAATCGCGACTGATCAACGAACGCGCCCACGCCAACATTCAGAAAGACGGCACCTACTCTGTAGTCCCTCGGATGTGGGGCGGCGTGACCAACCCTTCAGAGCTGCGGCGCATTGCCGACGTCGCCGACAAGTACAACGTGCCGATGGTCAAGGTCACCGGTGGCCAGCGCATCGACTTGCTGGGCATCCGCAAGCAAGACCTGCCGGGGGTGTGGAAAGACCTGGACATGCCGTCCGGCCACGCCTACGGCAAATCCATCCGTACGGTGAAAACCTGCGTCGGCAGCGAGTTCTGCCGCTTTGGCACCCAGAACTCCACACAACTTGGCATTGAACTGGAACATGACCTGTTCAACATGTGGTCGCCGCACAAGGTGAAGCTGGCCGTCTCCGGTTGCCCGCGCAACTGCTCGGAAGCCGGTATCAAGGATGTGGGAATTATCGGTGTGGACTCCGGCTGGGAGATGTACATCGGTGGCAACGGCGGGATCAAGACCGAAGTCGCGGAGTTCTTCGTCAAGCTGAAGACCGCCGAAGAAGTGCGCGAATACAACGGTGCATTCCTGCAGCTCTATCGCGAAGAAGCCTTCTACCTCGAACGCACCGTGCACTACCTGCAACGGGTCGGCATGGAACATATCAAGAAAGCCGTGCTGGAAGATCCGGAGCGGCGCAAGGCGCTCAACGATCGCCTGCAGTTCTCGCTGTCGTTCGAACAGGACCCGTGGAAGGAACGCCTGGAACAGCCCCAGCTGAAAAAAGAATTCGACGTCATCCCCGTGAAAAACCTGGAGGTGCTGGCATGAACTGGCTGGATATCTGCGCACTGGAAGAGATCAATGCCCTGGGCTCGCGGATCATCGCCGGGCCAAAGGGAGACATCGCGATTTTTCGTACCAGCGACGACGAAGTGTTCGCCCTTGACGACCGCTGCCCGCACAAGGGCGGCCCGTTGTCCCAAGGCCTGGTCTATGGCAAGCGGGTGGCCTGCCCGTTGCACAACTGGCAAATCGACCTGGAAAGCGGCGAAGCCCTGGCCCCGGACATCGGCTGTGCCCATCACCATCTCGCCCGGGTGGAAAATGGCCGAGTGATGCTGGCCCTGCGGGATGCAGGCTGATGGACCGCCAGATCACTGCATCCACCTGCTGTTACTGCGGGGTCGGCTGTGGCGTGCTGATCGAACACGACGGCGAGCGCATCCTCGGCGTCAGCGGCGACCCGGCGCACCCGGCCAATTTCGGCAAACTGTGCAGCAAGGGTTCGACCCTGCACCTGACCGGCGACTTGACGGCGCGGGCGCTGTACCCCGAACTGCGTCTCGGTAAAGGCCTGGCCCGTCACCGCACCGATTGGGATACCGCCCTCGATCACGCTACCAGCGTGTTTGCCGCGACCATTGCCGAACATGGCCCGGACAGCGTCGCGTTCTACATTTCCGGGCAACTGTTGACCGAGGACTACTACGCCTTCAACAAGCTGGCACGTGCCCTGGTAGGCACCAACAACATCGACAGCAATTCGCGCCTGTGCATGTCCTCGGCGGTGGTCGGCTACAAGCGCAGCCTGGGTGCCGACGCCCCGCCCTGCAGCTACGAAGACCTGGAGCTGAGCGATTGCGTGATGATCGTCGGCAGCAACATGGCCTACGCTCACCCGGTGCTGTTTCGCCGGCTGGAAGCCGCCAAATCCCGCCGGCCGCAGATGAAGGTCATCGTCATTGACCCTCGTCGTACAGACACCTGCGATCTGGCTGACCTGCACCTGGCGATCTTGCCGGGCACCGATGTCGCCCTGTTCCATGGGATTTTGCATCTGCTGCTGTGGGAAGACTGGATCGATCGTGACTTCATCCGGGACCACACCGAAGGCCTGGCCGAGCTGAAAAACCTGGTGCGTGACTACACGCCGCAAATGGTTTCGCAGCTCTGCGGAATCAGCCTCGGGCAATTGCAGCAATGTGCCGAGTGGATCGGCACATCACCGAGCTTTCTGTCGCTGTGGTGCATGGGGCTTAACCAGTCCACCGCCGGCAGCGCGAAAAACAGTGCACTGATCAACCTGCACCTGGCCACCGGGCAGATCGGTCGTCCCGGCGCCGGACCTTTCTCCCTCACCGGTCAGCCAAATGCCATGGGCGGGCGGGAAACCGGCAGTTTGTCCAACCTGCTGCCCGGCCACCGTGACGCCGCCAATGCACAACACCGTGAGCAAGTCGCGTCCTACTGGGGCGTCGAGCAACTGCCGGAAAATCCCGGACTCACCGCAATCGAGCTGTTTGAGCAAGTGCGCAACGGCAAGATCAAGGCGCTATGGATCGCCTGTACCAACCCCGCGCAATCCATGCCGGACCAGACGGCCGTGCGCGCAGCCTTGCAAGCCTGCCCGTTCGTGGTGCTGCAGGAAGCCTTCAGCACCACTGAAACCGCGAAGTTCGCCGACCTTCTGCTGCCCGCTGCCAGTTGGGGTGAAAAGGAAGGTTGCGTGACCAACTCCGAGCGGCGCATTTCCCACGTACGCCAGGCAATCGTCGCACCGGGTGAGGCGCGGCCGGACTGGGCAATCACCGTAGATTTCGCACAACGTCTGGAAAAACACCTGCGTCCCGGCCAAACCAGCCTGTTTGAATTTGATAATCCCGCTCAGGTCTTTGACGAATACAAACAACTGACTCAAGGCCGCGACCTGGATCTGTCCGGCATCAGCCATGCACTGATCGATCGTCTCGGCCCGCAGCAATGGCCCTTCCCTGTGGGTGCCGTTGAAGGTACGGCACGGCTGTACGTCGACGGGATATTTGCCACTGCCAATGGGCGCGCAAAGTTCGTGGCCGATCCGTATCGCGCCGCCAAAGAGCAACGGGATGCTCGCTTCCCGCTGACCCTGATCACCGGCCGCCTGCGCGATCAATGGCACGGCATGAGCCGCACCGGCACAGCCGCGCAGCTATTCGGCCATGTCAACGAAGCGGAGTTGAGCCTGCACCCGGACGAACTGCGCCGCCATCGCCTGCAGCCTGGGGATCTGGTCAGCCTGAAAAGCCGACGCGGCGCCGTCGTCGTCGCGGTTGCCAGCGATGACAGCGTGCGCCCGGGCCAGGCCTTTTTGCCGATGCATTGGGGCGACCGTTTTCTCAAGGGCGGGGTGAACAGCCTCACCCTGCCCGCATTCGATCCTTTGTCAAAACAGCCCGAACTTAAACACAGCGGCGTTCGCCTGGATCCGGTGGATTTGCCCTGGAAACTGTTCGCACTGATCGAGGGCGATGTTCAACGGCATTTTGAGACGCTACGACCGCTCTGTGAGGCGTTTTCCTACGTCAGCCTCAGCCTTGTTGGTCGCGAGCGCCCTGCCCTGCTTGTACGGGCGGCCAATACTTCAGCACCTTCGGCAGAGCTGCTAAGCGAAATCGATAAAAACCTGGCGCTCGATGACGGCCCGGTGCTGGCTTACGACGACCCTCGACGGGCCATCGGCAAGCGCGTGCGGATCGAAAATGGCCGGATCACTGCCATTCGATTGGCCGGTGAAACCCTTGCCCAGCACTGGTTGCAGGGGCTGTGGCTCGAAGGTCGCGCGGACCAGCAACTGCGGCGCTGGTTGCTTGCGCCGCTGAGCGCACCACCGGGCAATCTCGACGCGCCCGTCAACGCGAACAAGATCCTGTGCAATTGCAAGAACGTCGGCCAGAACGCGATCTGCGCTGGCATCAGCCGCGGCTTGGACTTGCAGGGACTCAAGCAAGAACTGGGTTGCGGCACGCAATGCGGGTCCTGCGTTCCGGAAATCAAACGCCTGCTGGCTGCCACGGCGCAGCCAATCACCGTCTTCTCGTGAGGAAAACACTATGAGTGCAAAAGTCTGGCTGGTAGGTGCGGGCCCGGGTGATCCGGAGTTGCTCACGTTGAAAGCGGTACGCGCCTTGCGCGAGGCTGATGTGGTGCTGATCGATGACCTGGTCAATGTCGCGGTACTCGAGCATTGCCCCGGGGCACGGATCATCCCGGTGGGCAAGCGCGGTGGCTGCCGCTCCACCCCGCAAGCGTTCATCCATCGCCTGATGCTTCGTTATGCCCGGCAGGGTAAATGCGTGGCCCGGCTCAAGGGCGGAGATCCGTGCATTTTCGGTCGAGGTGGTGAAGAAGCGCAGTGGTTGCGTGAGCGTGGGGTCGAAGCCGAGTTGGTCAACGGCATCACTGCCGGGCTGGCGGGGGCAACGCAATGCGATATTCCGCTGACTTTGCGCGGTGTCGCCCGTGGTGTCACGCTGGTCACCGCACACACCCAGGACGACAGCCAATTGAACTGGCAGGCACTGGCTCAAGGCGGAACGACATTGGTGATTTACATGGGAGTGGCCAAGCTCGGTGAAATCCGTGAGCAGCTAATGGCCGGTGGCATGGCGACGGATACGCCCGTGGCCATGATTGAAAATGCTTCCTTGCCCCATCAACGGGAATGTCGGAGCACTCTTACAGAAATGGATGAAGCGGCCTACAGATTCCAGCTGAAAAGCCCTGCCATACTGGTGATCGGCGCAGTGGCAGCCAGTGCAACTCAATCCCTGTGGGAGCATGATTTGCCTGTGATGGCGGCGGATCAGTCAGCGTAGTTTCAGCTGTTTCACCAAATCGCAGACAAAGAAAAGCCCGGCCTGAGCCGGGCTTTTCAGAGCTGCGAGCTAATTACTTAGCTTGAGCTTCAACCTGCGCTTCTACGCGACGGTTAACAGCGCGACCAGCTTCAGTTTTGTTGTCAGCAACTGGGCGGGATTCGCCGTAGCCAACGGACTGAACGCGGGACGACTCAACACCGTACTGGTTGGTCAGAACTTGCTTAACGGCGCTTGCACGACGCTCGGACAGTTTCTGGTTGTAAGCGTCAGGACCGACGGAGTCAGTGTGACCTTCAACAGTAGTGGTGGTGGATGGGTACTGCTTCATGAAGTCAGCCAGGTTCTTGATGTCGCCGTAGCTGTTTGGCTTGACTACCGACTTGTCGAAGTCGAACTTCACGTCCAGCTCTACACGAACGACTTCAGCAACAGCTGGGCAGCCATCAGCGTCAACAGTTACGTTGGCTGGGGTGTCAGGGCACTTGTCAACGTTGTCGCAAACGCCGTCGTTGTCGCTGTCGGAGCAAACTTCTGGAGCTGGAGCTGCAGCGACAGGCTTGTTGCCGCCACCGAAGTTAACACCCAGACCTACGGACGGGATGTAGTCCCAACGGCCGTTGTCCAGCTTGTAGTCAGCTTCTACGCCAGCACGAGCGTAGACGTTTTCCAGGAAGTAGTACTTCAGGCCAGCGCCAGCAGTCAGGAAAGTCGACTGGTCACGACCGGTGTGGCCGTCAGCGGCTACGTTGGTCATGCTGCCGTGCTTAACACCACCTTGAACGTAAGGACGCAGAGCGTCGCCAGCGTTGTTGAAGTGGTACTGAGCGTTCAGACCGAACTGGTCGCCTTCGATTTTCTGATTACCAGTACCGTTGTTCGAACGGGTGTGGTCGTCATTGTTGTAGGTCAAGTTCAACGATACGTCGTCGGTCAAGAAGTAACCGATGGAGGCGCCAGGAGTGTAGCCGTCTTCAACGTTGTTAACGCTGTCGTTGTACTTCTTCCCGTAGTTGAGCTCGCCTTCAACTGCGCCTTGGCCTTGTGCCAATGCGCCGAACGAAGTAGCGGCAATAAGAGTACCAATGGCCAAGCCCAAGGTGTTTTTCAGTTTCATCCGTTAAATCCCCATCTGGTGATTGTGAAGCAGTCCCGCAAACCGGGGGACAACTCGGCGGCAAGTCTAACAGAACTTGCCTACACGTAAGAGATATTTGCGCTGAACTAAGTTTCAGCAATGCCTGCAAATTTCTCACGCAATTTATCTAGAGCGCGTTTGTACCGCATTTTTGTTGCACTCAAACCCATATGCATGATGTCTGCGATCTCCTGAAACTCCAGCTCTGCGACAAATCGTAGCACCAGAATTTCCCGGTCAATCGGGTTCACATACACCAACCAGCGATCAAGTCCACCCTTTTCCTCAGGTTTCGGCGTCTTTTCTTCGGACGCTTCCTCGAGGGGGTCAAGACTCAATGCGTCCATCAAGCGACGCTTTCGCCTTTCCTTCCGATACTGTGTGATGCACTCGTTGTACGTGATGCTATATAGCCATGTCTTGAACTTCGATTTACCTTCGAAGTTCTTCAGGCCATACAGCACCTTCAACATGACCTCCTGACAGACATCGTCTGCGTCGCGATCGTTCCCGAGATAGCGTGCGCACACGTTAAATAATGTTCGCTGGTAACGCCGCATCAGTTCTTCATAAGCGCGTGTTACGTGAAACAGCTCGGTATGCGAGCGCGCGACCAACTCCTCATCAGAGAGCTCGCGGGGGTCGTAGCGCATGGATAACGATTGGGCTTTATTCAAAACAAGTCGGGCCGACAGTCAGGTCAATGTCCGCCGCTGCCAGCGTGAGCAGGCATTTTGCGGCGGCATACATTAGCAGGGTTTGCCGGGTTAGCGGCTACTCACATGCTGCTCAAGGAGAATCCGATTGGAAAGAGAGACTAGCTCACCCTCATCGGTCAGCAATGTGGTTTTAACCGTGCCGATCTCTTCGATCTGGCCTTCGACCTCGCCAACCCGCACTTGTTGCCCAACCTGGTACAGCTCACGCACGTAGATTCCCGCAAGAATCTGGCCGGCAATTTCCCGGCTTCCCAACCCCATGGCCAGCGCTACCGCCAGACCAACGGTTATCAACACAATCACGATCACATGGTTGAGCAGGTCAGTCTTGACCTCCAACTGGCTGATCGCAACCGAAATACTAATGATGATCACCAAGCCCTGGGCAATCCGCCCAAGCCCTGAAGCATAGTCCAGACCCACGCCTTCTGCTGCTCCGCGCACCAGTCCGTTGGCCAGTTGCGCCAGCAGCACACCTACCAGCAACACCAGCGCCGCGCCGAATACCTTCGGCAAATACAGCGCAAGCATGTCCAGCGTAGCTGAAACTCGCTCAAGGCCAAGAGATTCTGCCGCAGAAACCAGAAAAATAAGCAGAACGAACCAATAGACGATCTTGCCGATCAGGGTCGAAATAGGAACTTGCAACCCTGCGCGGGACAGCAATTTGGTCAGGCCGGTGCCGCCCATCAAGCGGTCAAGGCCCAATTTGGCGAGCAACTTGGAGAGCAAGGTGTCCAGCAGCTTGGCCACGACAAAACCCAACAGCAGCACAACCAGTGCGCCGAAGAGGTTCGGAATGAAGTTCGCAACCTTGGTCCACAACGCAGTCATTGCAGTGACAAGGCTCTGAGTCCAGAGATCAAGTTCCATATTCAATCAGCCTTATCAGCAGTGCGAGCAGTAGGTTTACGAAGACGGGATACCGGCGCGACATGGGCCGATCCGTTGTTGAGGGCGATCATCAGTGCGGGCAACCAGCGCCCCAGCAGACTGAACAAATCACCGGCGCCGACCTGGCGGTTGGCGGTTTTCAGCACACGCCCCAGGCACGCATCGTCGTCCCGGGTGGACGGTGAGGCGTTGAGCATGTCGCGTAAAGACTGTTCAAACGGATCGTGCATACGCACCTCTCGTGATGTCTGTGGGAGACGCGGTCAGATTTGGTCGGGTCACATGGTTTCCCTCAGACCCAGCGCAAACGTCGGAACAACCACCACTGCCCCAGCGCCACCGAGACCATCATCAGGCAGGCGATCAGAAAGCCGTAAGGGCTGGCAGAGAATGGAATTCCACCGACGTTGATCCCCAAAAGCCCGGTCAGAAAACTCATCGGCAAAAAGATCCCGGTGATGATCCCGAAGCGATACATCGTGCGGTTCATGCGCACGCTCAACCGACGGTCCTCAGCCTCCAGAACCAGCCCCACTCGCTCCCGGGTCAATTCCAGCTCTTCAAGATAACGAGTCAGGCTGTTGTTCAATTCGTTCCAGTAATCACCATCATCCTCGACGAACCAGGGCAACTTGATTCGCGTCAACTGCCCGAAAATGTCCCGCTGCGGAGCAAGAAAGCGCTTCAACGCAGCCGCCCGGCGACGAATCTGCAAAACCGATCCGTGCTCAGGAGTATACCGTTCGTCGGCATCCAGTTTTTCTTCTTCCTCATCGACCACTTCCGAGAGACAGCTGACCAGATCCTGCACCTTGTTGGTGAGGTACTGCGCCATGCAAAGGATGAGTTCGGAGGCGGTTTTCGGCCCCTTGCCCTCGGACAGTTGCACCAGCAGTTCATCGGTGGCACGCAACGGACGCAAACGCAGGGAAATGACACGCTGGGCAGAGCCGAAGATCCGCACCGACACCATGTCTTCCGGCTCGGCACCGGGGTTCAGATTGACCCCGCGCAAAAATAGCAGCAGTTCGCTGTCGGAAAGCTGTAAAAGTCGCGGACGGGTGTTTTCTTCGAGTAACAGGTCACAGCTGAATTCGCTAAGACCGCTGGATTTGCGCAACCAGGTCCGGGTTTGCGGATGACTGCGATCCCAGTGCAGCCACAGGCTTTCATGGGCCTGCAGCTGCAAGTCATCGAGTTCAGTCCGGGCAATCGAACGCGCGCCGCCTTTACCGTCCAGTACCAGGGCATGCACCAGCCCCCATTGCGCGTTTTCTTCCTCGAACATCCGCACTCCTTTGGTCGACCCGCGCTTTATTCAGGCATTTTCAGCGGGCTGGGCGAGATGATCACGCCGTTGTTGTCCGCATAGATGTAATGGCCCGGGTGGAAGGTCACGCCAGCGAAGGTCACGGCAACGTTGAGATCGCCGATACCGCGCTTGTCGGTTTTCATTGGGTGGCTGGCCAGTGCCTGAACCCCCAGGTCGGTTTGCGCGATGACGTCGACGTCACGGATGCAACCGTAGATCACCAGGCCTTCCCAGCCATTCTTGGCCGCTTTCTCGGCGAGCATGTCACCCAGCAGCGCACGGCGCAGAGAGCCCCCGCCATCGACCACCAGGACCTTGCCATCGCCCTTGAGCTCGACTTGCTCCTTGACCAGCGAGTTGTCCTCGAAGCATTTGATGGTCACGATTTCGCCACCGAAGGAATCACGGCCGCCGAAATTGCTGAACATCGGTTCCAGCACCTGCACCAGTTCCGGATAGGCATCGCACAGGTCAGGCGTGAGGTAATGGATCATCGAGAAACTCCTGTGAAGAGGAAGACAGCACGAACATCAGTGATGGCTCAGCCACGCAAAGTGACCAGAACAGCTCAATGCGTCATATCTTAGCCGCAAGCCGACCAGAGCGAAATGCCCTTGTTAGAGCGTCAGGCTCAGATTGCCGCGGCCAAATCCTGTTGCGCGCCCGGCAAAGGTGTCTGCTGATCGGCCAACCAGCGCGTCACCAAAGGCCAGACTTCAGCCTGGGCTGCCTTGCTGACGAGCATTTCCACGTGACCGAAATTGTCGCCGAAGCCCTGCTCGCGCCCCAGATTGATGAATTGCTTGTGCTCGGAACCGAACTGCTCGAACAGCTTGCGACACGCCCAGGCCGGGTCCTGATGATCACCCGCGGCACTGACCGCCAATACGGGCAACTTGACCTCGGCCAGGCCTGCCCACCAGTCCTTGTCGGCATCGCCGAAGCGCCCGAACAAGCCAAACCAGCGCATGCTTTCCAGGGCCAGGCCGATGGGCTCGTCCTCCGGACCGCGCTTGAGCCTTGAACCGGACAACTGGGCAAAACGCTTGAGAATGAAGCGACCACTCCACTCCACCGGCGGAATCTTCAATGGCCAGTAGGTGCGGCTGACTTGTGTACCGAAAAACGCCGCCGAGGCCACGACCGGCTCACCGATGTACTCGCCACCCAACGCTGCGGCCAACGTAGTACCGCCCAGCGAGTGACCGATCCAGTGCGGCACCTGCCCGCTCTGTTCGCGCACGAACGCGCCAATGGCCGGCAGATCATAGCGTGCGTAGTCGGCGACACGGTTCTTACGGTAGTCGTGGTTACGCTGGGACAGGCCGTGACCGCGCATTTCCGGAATCCAGACGTCGAACCCCAGGCGGGCCAGGTAAGCACCCAACCCCAGGCCCTTGGGAGAAAACCAGAACCGGCGATTGGAAAAGCTGCCGTGTAGCAGGATCACCGGCACACCACGGGAGGACGACCCATCGGCCATGCCAAGGCGTGTCACAGCCAGTTCGACGGTGAAGTCGGGGCTGTTACCGGGTTTCAAACGATAGACATCTTCGCTCAGATCACCGCGCCGTTCGGCGCTGATCAGGGCGACAGGAAATAGGTTGCTGCTGCTTTGCATAATCTCTTGCACAAAAAAGGGCGGCATCCAGATGGAGCCCGCCCTGCTTGAATCTTAAAGGCAGCGTTCACCGACCACGCTGCCAATCATTGTAGGAGCGAGCCTGCTCGCGATGGTCGCCAACGATGACGCGTTCATTCTGAAAAAAACGCGGTGTTCTGCAGTCCATCGCGAGCAGGCTCGCTCCTACAGGATCAAGCCTGCGCCTGACCTTCCGCCAGGAAGAACCAGGTTTCCAGTACGGAGTCCGGGTTCAACGAAACGCTTTCAATGCCCTGCTCCATCAGCCACTTGGCCAGGTCCGGGTGGTCCGAAGGCCCCTGACCACATATGCCGATGTACTTGCCAGCCTTGTTGCAGGCCTGAATCGCGTTGGCCAGCAGCTTCTTGACCGCCGGATTACGCTCGTCGAACAGGTGCGCGATGATCCCGGAGTCACGGTCCAGGCCCAGGGTCAGCTGGGTCAGGTCGTTGGAACCGATGGAGAAGCCGTCGAAGAACTCGAGGAATTCTTCAGCGAGGATCGCGTTGGACGGCAGTTCGCACATCATGATGATGCGCAGGCCATTCTCGCCGCGGGCCAGGCCATTTTCGGCCAACAGATCGATCACTTGGCTAGCTTCGCCCAATGTACGGACGAACGGCACCATGATTTCGACGTTGGTCAGGCCCATCTCGTTGCGCACGCGCTTGAGGGCGCGGCATTCGAGCTCGAAGCAGTCACGGAACGATTCGCTGATGTAACGCGAAGCACCGCGGAAGCCCAGCATCGGGTTTTCTTCTTCCGGCTCGTAGAGCTTGCCGCCGATCAGGTTGGCGTATTCGTTGGACTTGAAGTCCGACAGACGCACGATGACCTTTTTCGGGGTGAACGCAGCGGCCAGGGTGCTGATGCCTTCAACCAGCTTGTCGACATAGAAGCCGACCGGATCGTCGTAACCGGCGATGCGCTTGTCGACGCTGTCTTTGATGTCCTGCGGCAGACCGTCGTAGTTCAACAGCGCTTTCGGGTGAACACCGATCATGCGGTTGATGATAAATTCCAGACGGGCCAGGCCCACACCGGCGTTCGGCAGCTGCGCGAAGTCGAAGGCGCGGTCCGGGTTGCCGACGTTCATCATGATCTTGAACGGCAGATCCGGCATGGCGTCCACGGAGTTCTTCTTGATGTCGAAGCCCAGTTCGCCTTCGAAGATGAAACCGGTGTCGCCTTCAGCACAGGAAACAGTCACGCCCTGGCCGTCTTTCAACAGCTGGGTGGCGTTGCCACAACCTACTACCGCAGGAATACCCAGCTCACGGGCGATGATCGCCGCGTGGCACGTACGGCCGCCACGGTTGGTGACGATGGCGCTGGCGCGCTTCATGACCGGCTCCCAGTCCGGGTCGGTCATGTCGGAAACCAGTACGTCGCCTGGCTGGACCTTGTCCATCTCGGACACGTCCTTGATGATGCGGACCTTGCCGGCGCCGATGCGCTGGCCAATGGCACGGCCTTCCACCAGCACGGTGCCGGTTTCTTTCAACAGGTAACGTTCCATGACGTTGGCCTGGGTGCGGCTCTTCACGGTTTCCGGACGGGCCTGCACGATGTACAGCTTGCCGTCGTCACCGTCCTTGGCCCACTCGATGTCCATCGGGCACTTGTAGTGCTTCTCGATGATCATCGCCTGCTTGGCCAGTTCGCTGACTTCAGCGTCGGTCAGGCAGAAACGTGCGCGCTCAGCCTTGTCCACGTCGACGGTCTTGACCGAACGACCGGCCTTGGCCTCGTCGCCGTAGATCATCTTGATGGCCTTGCTGCCCAGGTTGCGACGCAGGATCGCCGGGCGACCGGCAGCCAGCGTGCCCTTGTGGACGTAGAACTCATCCGGGTTCACCGCGCCTTGTACGACGGTTTCACCCAGGCCGTAAGCGCCGGTGATGAACACCACGTCACGGAAGCCCGATTCGGTATCGAGGGTGAACATCACGCCGGCGGTGCCGGTTTCGGAACGGACCATGCGCTGCACGCCAGCGGACAGGGCTACCAGCTTGTGGTCGAAGCCCTGGTGCACGCGATAGGAAATGGCACGGTCGTTGAACAGCGAGGCGAACACCTCTTTGGCGGCGCGAATGACGTTTTCCACACCACGGATGTTCAGGAAGGTTTCCTGCTGGCCGGCGAAGGAAGCGTCGGGCAAGTCTTCAGCGGTAGCGGAAGAACGCACGGCCACGGCCACGTCAGGGTTGCCGGCGGACAGCGTGGCGAACGCGGTACGGATTTCGGCGTTCAATTTTTCAGGGAACTCGGCTTCCATGATCCATTGCCGGATCTGGGCACCGGTCTTGGCCAGGGCATTCACGTCATCGACGTCAAGGGCATCGAGCGCGTCGTGAATCTGCTGATTCAGGCCGCTCAGTTCCAGGAAATCACGATACGCCTGAGCGGTCGTGGCGAAGCCACCGGGCACCGATACACCGGCACCTGCCAGGTTGCTGATCATCTCGCCCAGGGATGCGTTCTTGCCCCCCACGTGCTCAACGTCGTCTTTGCCGAGCTTGTCGAGGGAAACTACGTACTCTACCAAGGTGATCTCTCCACTAACTGTGTTGGAAAAGCTCAGAAACCGGCTGCTTAAGTGAGCATTTACCGGCTATATGGCCTGGACCTGGAAAATAAGTGAGAATGCGGGCCAATGGCGGCCGGCAAATCGCGCCTATCATATCCAAGATTCGTTACTAGCTTAAGGCCCAAGGTGCAAATGAAACGATCTGCTTTCTTTATCTCCGATGGTACCGGCATTACCGCCGAAACCCTGGGTCAAAGCCTTCTGGCGCAGTTCGAAAACATTACCTTCAGCAAGGTCACGCGGCCGTACATCGACAACGTGGACAAAGCGCGGGCCATGGTACAACAAATCAACAAAGCCGCCGAAACCGACGGCTTCCGTCCGATAATCTTCGACACCATCGTCAATCAGGACATTCGTGAGATTCTCGCAACCTCGAATGGTTTCATGATCGACATTTTCTCGACGTTCCTGGCACCACTTGAACAGGAACTGACCGAGCATTCTTCCTACACCGTGGGCAAGTCCCACTCTATCGGCGCCAACACCAATTACATGGAGCGTATCGAGGCCGTTAACTTCGCCCTCGACAACGACGACGGCGCCCGCACGCACTATTACGACAAGGCCGACCTGATACTAGTGGGCGTGTCGCGATGTGGTAAGACGCCGACGTGCCTGTACATGGCGATGCAATTCGGTATCCGCGCAGCCAACTACCCGCTGACCGAAGACGACATGGAACGCCTGCAACTGCCATCCGCCCTGCGCGCTCACCAGCACAAGCTGTTCGGCCTGACCATCGACCCGGACCGCCTCACCGCGATCCGCAACGAGCGCAAGCCCAACAGCCGTTACTCGAGCTACGCCCAGTGCGAGTTCGAGGTTCGCGAGGTGGAAAACCTGTTCCGCCGCGAAAACATCCCGAACATCAACTCCACGCATTTTTCCGTGGAAGAAATCTCCGCGAAAATTCTCGTGGAGAAAGGTGTGGAGCGGCGGTTTAAATAGTTCTTTATTGTCTGTTCGGCCTCATCGCAAGCAAGCTCGCTCCCACAGTTGATTTGTGTCCACCGCAGATCCCCTGTAGGAGCGAGCCTGCTCGCGATCAAACGATAACGCGGTCTCCTAGATAACAAACAAATCCACAAACCGGTTCACCGGTGTCGCCTCAAGCTTCTGCTGATCCTTGCACAGTGAAAAAATCTCCTCACTGCGCTGCCCGGTGAATCTTGTCAGCAAGTTCGCCCTGAACTTGTCCTCCAGCAACGGAATGCCTTCCACCCGACGCCGACGATGGCCAATCGGGTACTCCACTACCACGTTCTCAGTGCTGGACCCATCCTTGAAAAATACCTGCACCGCGTTGGCAATGGAGCGCTTGTCGGGCTCCAGATACTCACGGGTGAAACGCGGTTCCTCAACAATCACCATTTTGTCGCGCAGCACATCGATGATCGGGTGTGTCTTGTGGAAATCATCTTCGTAATACTCGGCAACCAGATTGCCGAAGGCCAGCGGTACAGCAGTCATGTACTGGATGCAGTGATCGCGATCAGCGGCATTGGCCAGTGGGCCGACCTTGGAAATGATGCGAATCGCCGACTCGTGAGTGGTGATGACGATCCTGTCGATTTCATGCAGGCGAT
The DNA here is from genome assembly GCF_019956275.1 of Pseudomonas sp. GL-RE-26. Classification (NCBI taxonomy): domain Bacteria; kingdom Pseudomonadati; phylum Pseudomonadota; class Gammaproteobacteria; order Pseudomonadales; family Pseudomonadaceae; genus Pseudomonas; species Pseudomonas sp. GL-RE-26. Next base: position 23,569 of record NZ_JAHBDI010000026.1, on the reverse strand, counting down.
TGCGCACCTGCGGGTGCAGGATCACCGCCGCCTCACAGGCCGTTTGTGCATGGAACTCGGCCGGAAAGCTGATCTTGAACAACACGTTTTCCATCACATAACTACCGTACGGCCGCGAAAAACTGAAAGCACGTTTGTCTTCAGGCTTGAGTGCCAGATCATTGTTGGCATGGCTGAACAACACGTCGTAAAACCCCCACTGCCTGGCACTCAACACACCGGGAATGCCCATCTCGCCGCGCATCGCTATGTCCGCCAAACGCACGCCACGACTGGACGCATCCCCCGCCGCCCAGGATTTACGCGAACCCGCATTCGGTGCATGCCGATACGTGCGCAACGCTTGACCGTCAGCAAAAGCGTGGGACAACGCCGACAACAACTGCTCGCGATTGGCGCCCATCAGTTTGGCGGTGACTGCGGTTGAGGCGACCTTCACCAGGATGACGTGATCGAGGCCGACACGGTTGAACGAGTTTTCCAGCGCGATCACGCCCTGAATCTCATGGGCCATGATCATCGCTTCAAGCACTGTACGCACGGTCAGCGGTGCCACGCCATTAGCCAGGTGCTTTTGTGATAAATGGTCGGCTACCGCGAGAATACCGCCGAGGTTGTCCGACGGATGCCCCCACTCCGCCGCGAGCCAGGTGTCGTTGTAGTCGAGCCAGCGCACAATGCAGCCGATGTCCCACGCCGCCTTCACCGGATCGAGTCGGTAACTGGTCCCCGGCACACGGGCGCCGAACGGCACGACGGTGCCTTCCACCACTGGCCCCAAGTGCTTGGCGCACTCGGGAAAACGCAGGGCCAGCAGGCCGCAACCCAAGGTATCGATCAGGCAGTTGCGCGCGGTATCCAGCGCTTCTTTTGACTCGATCTTGTAGTTGAGGACGTAATCGGCAATATCCTGCAGGACCTTGTCGTAGTCGGGGCGGTTGTTCAGGTCGACGTTGGCGCTCATGTTCGATTCACTCTATGAAGTGGGTCGTTAATGGGACCTCGGTTCAGGGCATTCTCAGTCAATGACAAATTCTTATTCTTGAAATGCAGTCCACTGTGGGAGCGAGCTTGCTCGCGATGGCGGTGCATCAGCCAACACATGTATTGAATGAGTTGGCCCCATCGCGAGCAAGTTCGCTCCCACAGGGTTTGGGTGATCTTAGAAAGAATCCCCCGGCACCCGCACAAACCCTTCCATCAACACCCGCGCACTGCGGCTCATGATCGCCTTGTTCACAGTCCACTCGCCGTTGACCTGGCTGGCCTCGGCGCCGACGCGCAAGGTGCCGGACGGGTGGCCGAAGCGCACCGCGTTGCGTTCGGTGCCACCTGCTGCGAGGTTAACCAGAGTGCCGGTGATCGCTGCCGCCGTGCCGATCGCCACTGCCGCCGTGCCCATCATTGCGTGGTGCAGCTTGCCCATGGATAGCGCACGCACCAGCAGGTCGACATCGCCTGCCGCAATGGCTTTGCCGCTGGACGAAACGTAGTCCGCCGGCTTGGCCACGAAGGCCACTTTTGGCGTGTGTTGACGTTTGGCCGCTTCGTCAATGTTGGAAATCAGGCCCATGCGCAATGCGCCGTAGGCGCGGATGGTTTCGAACATCAGCAAGGCTTTCGGGTCGCCATTGATCGCGCCCTGCAACTCGGTGCCTTTGTAGCCGATGTCTTCGGCATTGATAAAAATTGTCGGGATGCCGGCGTTGATCATGGTCGCCTTGAAGGTACCGACGCCGGGCACTTCCAGGTCATCCACCAGATTGCCGGTAGGGAACATCGAACCGCCGCCGCCCTCTTCATCCGCCGCCGGATCAAGGAACTCGACCTGCACTTCGGCCGCCGGGAAGGTCACGCCGTCGAGTTCGAAATCACCGGTTTCCTGTACTTCACCATTGGTGATCGGCACATGGGCGATGATGGTCTTGCCGATATTGGCCTGCCACACGCGAACCACCGCCACGCCGCTGTGCGGGATGCGACTGGCGTCCACCAGGCCATTGCTGACGGCGAACGAACCGACCGCCGCGGACAGGTTGCCGCAGTTGCCGCTCCAGTCCACGAAGGGCTTATCGATGGACACCTGACCGAACAGGTAATCGACATCGTGATCGGCCTTGATGCTTTTCGACAGGATCACGGTTTTGCTGGTGCTGGAGGTCGCGCCGCCCATGCCATCGATTTGTTTGTCGTACGGGTCGGGACTGCCGATCACGCGCAACAGCAAAGCGTCGCGGGCCGGGCCAGGGACCTGTGCCGCTTCAGGCAAATCCTTCAGGCTGAAAAACACGCCTTTGCTGGTGCCGCCGCGCATGTAGGTGGCGGGTATCCTTATTTGCTTTGGAAAAGTAGCTGCGTGAGCCATGGTGCTCGTTACTCCTGATCTAGAAACAGACATGGGACTCAAAGTCCCATGCCTGTGCAGCGTTTTAGACGGCGACCGCCGATTCTTCGAGGAAGTCCTGGGCGAAGCGTTGCAACACGCCGCCGGCCTCGTAGATCGACACTTCTTCGGCGGTGTCGAGGCGGCAGGTCACCGGCACATCGACGCGCTCGCCATTCTTGCGATGGATCACCAGGGTCAGTTCGGCACGCGGGGTGCGCTCACCAATCACGTCGTAGGTTTCGCTGCCGTCGATGGCCAGGGTGTGGCGGTTGGTGCCCGGCTTGAATTCCATCGGCAACACACCCATGCCCACCAGGTTGGTGCGGTGAATGCGCTCGAAACCTTCGGCGGCAATCGCTTCCACACCCGCCAGGCGCACGCCCTTGGCCGCCCAGTCGCGGGACGAACCCTGACCGTAGTCGGCGCCGGCGATGATGATCAGCGGCTGCTTGCGATCCATGTAGGTTTCGATGGCCTCCCACATGCGCATTACTTTGCCTTCCGGCTCGACGCGGGCCAGCGAACCTTGCTTGACCTTGCCGTCTTCCTGAACCATTTCGTTGAACAGTTTCGGGTTGGCGAACGTCGCACGCTGCGCGGTCAGGTGGTCACCACGGTGAGTCGCGTAAGAGTTGAAGTCCTCTTCCGGCAGGCCCATTTTCGCCAGGTATTCGCCAGCGGCGCTGTCGAGCATGATGGCGTTGGACGGTGACAGGTGATCGGTGGTGATGTTGTCCGGCAGTACCGCCAGAGGGCGCATGCCCTTGAGCGGACGAGCGCCGGCCAGCGCGCCTTCCCAGTACGGAGGACGGCGGATGTAGGTGCTCATTTCACGCCAGTCGTACAGCGGCGCGACTTTCGGGCCGGTGTCTTCGTGGATGGCGAACATCGGAATGTACACCTGACGGAACTGCTCAGGTTTCACCGAGGACTTCACCACCGAGTCGATTTCTTCGTCGCTCGGCCAGATGTCTTTCAGGCGGATTTCCTTGCCGTCGACCACGCCCAGCACGTCTTTTTCGATGTCGAAACGGATGGTACCGGCAATGGCGTAAGCGACCACCAGTGGCGGCGACGCCAGGAACGCCTGCTTGGCGTACGGGTGAATCCGACCGTCGAAGTTGCGGTTACCGGATAACACGGCAGTGGCGTACAGGTCGCGATCGATGATCTCTTGCTGGATCACCGGATCCAGTGCGCCGGACATGCCGTTGCAGGTGGTGCAGGCGAAGGCGACGACGCCGAAGCCAAGTTTGTCCAGCTCATCGGTCAAGCCAGCTTCGTCGAGGTACAGCGCGACGGTTTTCGAACCCGGTGCCAGGGACGACTTGACCCATGGCTTGCGGGTCAGGCCAAGCTTGTTGGCGTTGCGCGCCAGCAGGCCGGCGGCGATCACGTTACGCGGGTTGCTGGTATTGGTGCAGCTGGTGATGGCGGCGATTATCACCGCGCCGTCCGGCATTTGACCCGGCACATCATCCCAGTGGCCGGAGATGCCTTTGGCCGCCAAATCAGAAACCGCTACACGAGCGTGCGGGTTGCTCGGGCCAGCCATGTTGCGCACGACCGAGGAAAGGTCGAAGGTCAGGCCGCGCTCGTATTGCGCGCCTTTGAGGCTGTCAGCCCACAGGCCGGTCTGCTTGGCGTAGTTCTCCACCAGCTGCACTTGCTCGTCTTCACGGCCGGTGAGCTTGAGGTAGTCGATGGTCTGCTGATCGATGTAGAACATCGCCGCGGTGGCGCCGTATTCCGGGGCCATGTTGGAGATGGTTGCGCGGTCGCCGAGGGTCAGCGCCGAGGCGCCTTCACCGAAGAACTCCAGCCACGCGCCAACGACTTTCTGCTTGCGCAGGAACTCGGTCAGCGCCAGCACCATGTCGGTGGCGGTGATGCCCGGCTGCAGCTTGCCAGTCAGTTCGACGCCAACGCTTTCCGGCAGACGCATCCACGATGCGCGGCCGAGCATCACGCTCTCGGCTTCCAGGCCACCGACACCGATGGCGATCACGCCCAACGCATCGACGTGCGGGGTGTGGCTGTCGGTGCCGACGCAGGTATCAGGGAAGGCCACACCGTCACGCACCTGGATCACCGGAGACATTTTCTCCAGGTTGATCTGGTGCATGATGCCGTTGCCCGGCGGGATCACGTCGACGTTCTTGAACGCCTTCTTGGTCCAGTTGATGAAGTGGAAACGGTCTTCGTTGCGACGGTCTTCGATGGCGCGGTTCTTCTCGAACGCCTCTGGATCGAAACCACCGCGCTCGACGGCCAGGGAGTGGTCGACGATCAATTGCGTCGGCACCACCGGGTTGACTTGCGCAGGGTCACCGCCTTGCAGGGCGATGGCGTCACGCAGGCCGGCGAGGTCGACCAGCGCGGTCTGGCCGAGAATATCGTGGCACACCACGCGGGCCGGGAACCACGGGAAGTCGAGGTCGCGCTTGCGTTCGATGAATTGCTTCAGGGATTCGGTGAGCGTGGCCGGGTCGCAGCGACGCACAAGGTTTTCCGCCAGCACACGGGAGGTGTACGGCAGGGTGTCGTAGGCGCCAGGCTGGATCGCCTCGACTGCCGCGCGGACGTCGAAGTAATCCAGGTGGCTGCCGGGCAGCGATTTGCGGAATTCAGTGTTCATCGTCAGGACTCGGTCACGGTAGTTACAAAAGGTGGGGCCTGGCACCAGACTTGAATTGAACACAATCCACTGTGGGAGCGAGCTTGCTCGCGATAGCGATGTAACTGGCGACATTGATGTTGAATGTCAGCCCGTCATCGCGAGCAAGCTCGCTCCCACAGGGATCTGCGTTGATTTCAGATCCCGGTGCCGACCTCCACCATTCAGCGTTGTTCGATTGGTACGAACTTGCGCTGTTCAACGCCGGTGTACTCGGCGCTTGGACGGATGATGCGGTTGTTGGCACGTTGTTCGTACACGTGGGCGGCCCAGCCGGTCAGGCGTGAGCAGACGAAGATCGGTGTGAACAACTTGGTCGGGATGCCCATGAAGTGGTACGCCGAGGCATGGTAGAAGTCGGCGTTCGGGAACAGTTTCTTCTGCTCCCACATGGTCTTGTCGATGGCCTCGGACACAGGGAACAACACCTTGTCGCCCACTTCGTCAGCGAGTTTTTTCGACCAGCCCTTGATCACCTCGTTGCGCGGATCGTTGTCCTTATAGATCGCGTGGCCGAAGCCCATGATCTTGTCCTTGCGCTCGAGCATGCCGAGGGTGCCCTTGATCGCATCTTCCGGCGACGAGAAACGCTCGATCATTTCCATCGCCGCTTCGTTGGCGCCGCCGTGCAGCGGGCCACGCAGGGAACCGATGGCTGCGGTAATGCACGAGTACAGGTCGGACAGGGTCGATGCGCAGACACGGGCGGTAAAGGTCGACGCGTTGAACTCGTGCTCTGCGTAGAGAATCAGCGAAACGTTCATCACCTTGACATGCAGCTCGCTCGGCTTCTTGCCGTGCAGAAGGTGCAGGAAATGGCCGCCGATGGACTGCTCGTCGCTCACGCAATCGATGCGCTTGCCTTCGTGGCTGAAGCGATACCAGTAGGTCATGATCGCCGGGAACGCGGCCAGCAGGCGGTCGGTCTTGTCGTGCTGCTCGGAGAAGTTGTTCTCCGGCTCCAGGTTGCCCAGGAACGAGCAGCCAGTGCGCATCACGTCCATCGGATGGGCGTCGGCAGGGATGCGTTCCAGCACTTCTTTCAGTGCTTGCGGCAGGTCACGCAGCTTGCTCAGTTTGGTGATGTAGGCATTCAGTTGCGCCTTGCTCGGCAGTTCGCCGTACAGCAACAGGTAGGCAACTTCTTCGAACTGAGCGTCTGCCGCCAGTTCACGAACGTCATAACCACGATAGGTCAGACCGGCACCCGACTGACCCACGGTGGACAGTGCGGTTTGCCCGGCTACCTGGCCACGGAGCCCGGCGCCACTGAGTACTTTTGCTTCGGCCATTTCTGCCTCCAATTTCTTGAATTTATTAGGGAGTTATTCGACTTACTTTTTCGCGGCGAACAACGCATCGAGCTTCTGCTCGAAGGTGTGGTAGTCGATGCGATCGTAAAGCTCCATGCGGGTCTGCATGGTGTCGATGACGTTCTGTTGCGTGCCATCGCGACGGATCGCGGTGTAGACGTTTTCCGCAGCCTTGTTCATGGCCCGGAAAGCCGACAGCGGGTACAGCACCAGAGATACGTCGGCAGCGGCCAGTTGCTCGGTGGTGTACAGCGGCGTCGCGCCGAACTCGGTGATGTTGGCCAGGATCGGCGCTTTCACGCGGCTGGCGAACAGCTTGTACATTTCAAGTTCAGTGATGGCTTCCGGGAACACCATGTCGGCGCCGGCCTCGATGCACGCGGCGGCGCGATCCAGGGCAGACTCCAGGCCTTCCACTGCCAGGGCGTCGGTACGGGCCATGATCACGAAGCTGTCATCGGTACGCGCATCGACGGCCGCCTTGATGCGGTCGACCATTTCCTGCTGGGTCACGATTTCCTTGTTAGGACGGTGACCGCAGCGCTTGGCGCCGACCTGGTCTTCGATGTGAATCGCTGCGGCGCCAAACTTGATCATCGACTTGACGGTGCGAGCGACGTTGAACGCCGAGGAACCGAAACCGGTGTCCACGTCCACCAGCAGTGGCAGGTCGCAAACATCGGTGATACGGCGCACGTCGGTCAGAACGTCATCCAGGCCGGTGATGCCCAGGTCCGGCACGCCGAGGGAGCCTGCAGCCACCCCGCCACCCGACAGGTAGATCGCCTTGAAACCGGCGCGCTTGGCCAGCAGCGCATGGTTGGCGTTGATCGCGCCGACCACTTGCAATGGATGCTCGCTGGCGACCGCATCGCGGAAACGCTGGCCTGGAGTGCTCTTGTTCAAACTCATGACTCACCTCGTTTGGCTGTCGGGTTAGCGCCGTCTTGGTAATGACGGGCGATGTTGCGTTTGGAGGCGCCGATGTGACGGCGCATCAACAACTCGGCCAGTTCACCGTCACGGTCGGCGATGGCATCGAGAATTCGGTGGTGCTCGGCAAACGCCTGGTGCGGGCGATTGGGCGTGGTGGAAAACTGGATGCGGTACATGCGCACCAGTTGATACAGCTCGCCGCAGAGCATTTGGGTCAGCGTGCGGTTGCCGCTGCCCTGGATGATTCGGTAATGGAAGTCGAAATCGCCTTCCTGCTGGTAGTAGCCTCTCCCGGCCTGAAACGCCTCATCGCGCTCGTGGGTTTCCAGGACCCGACGCAGTTCGTCGATTTCTTCGAGGCTCATGCGCTCGGCGGCCAGGCGACAGGCCATGCCTTCCAGGGATTCGCGGATTTCGTATAGCTCAATCAGTTCGGCGTGGTTGAGCGACACCACCCGTGCGCCGACATGCGGCACACGAACCAGCAGGCGCTGGCCTTCCAGACGGTGGATGGCCTCGCGCAACGGGCCGCGGCTGATGCCGTAGGTGCGCGCCAGTTCCGGTTCGGAGATTTTGCTGCCCGGCGCGATATCGCCTTTGACGATAGCCGCCTGAATGCGCCGGAAGACGTTCTCGGAAAGCGTCTCCGTATCGTCTTGCGTAGAAACCGGGGGATCGAGTTGATCCAGCATATTGTCGACACCTTGTAAGCCAATGCCGTAAAAACTAACGAATAGAGGCGCATCAGTCAAAGGATAAATAGATATTGTCGACAATCTTCTGATAACCGGCTGCACCATAACGAAGCAACCCCCTAAGGTTATAGCCACCGGCCAGCGCTGGCGCCATCAAACCACCGTGCTAGAATGCCGCCCGCATTTGTTTGTCACATCTGCACTGCCTGTCATAAAACCCTGCCAGGCATACGAGGGAGCTTGCGCAGCGATGCCAGGGCCTTGAATCAAGTCGGACCGCTGCGCACCAGGATTTATGAGACTCAAGCCCTTCCCCACCTTCCTTTATTTCCTTTGCCTGCCCGGCTTCGCAATGGCCGGGGAAAAGACCGTGTATGGCCTCAATGAGTACGCATCGCTCAATGGCATCGATCTGGAAGTGGCGGCCAAACTCGACACCGGAGCGAAAACCGCTTCCCTGAGTGCCCGGGACATCAAACGTTTCAAACGCAACGGCGAGTCGTGGGTGCGCTTTTACCTGGCCATCGACGCCGCCCATTCGCACCCGATCGAACGCCCGCTGGCCCGTGTCAGCAAGATCAAGCGCCGGGCCGGCGACTACGACCCGGAGGAAGGCAAGAAGTACACCGCCCGCCCGGTGATCGAACTGGACATCTGCATGGGCTCGGCCCTGCGCAGCATCGAAGTGAACCTGACCGACCGCAGCGCGTTCCAATATCCGCTCCTGATTGGCTCCGAAGCACTCAAGCGCTTCGATGCACTGGTTGACCCCAGCCTTAAATATGCTGCCGGCAAACCTGCCTGCACCACCGACGCTCATACCGCCGAGTAATTCAAATGCGCTCTCTTACCCTTCACCTGAAACTGCTGATCGCCATCCTGGTGGTGCTGGGCATTTCAGTTACGGCCTATCAGATCTTCGTGCTGGGCATCCCGGTGACCGAAGACGCCACCGACGACCTGTGGAACATCGACGCCAAGGTCGAGTTCGTCGCCAGTGCCAAGGACCCGGTCAAGATTCAGATGTTCGTGCCTCCGCTGAGCCGCGACTTCGTCAGCCTCAACGAGAGCTTTATCTCCAATAACTACGGCGTGGCCGTGAACCGGGTCGACGGCAACCGCAAGGTCACCTGGTCGGCACGCCGGGCCAAAGGCAACCAGACGCTGTATTACCGCCTGGTGCTGACCAAGCGTTATTCCGGCGAGAAAGCCAAGATCAAAGGCCCGACCTTTCGCGACAGCATGACCATCGAGGGCCCGGAAAAAATCGCCGCCGAAGCCCTGCTCGCACCGATTCGCCAACACTCGGCCGACGTCGAGACCTTCGTCGGCGAAGCCATCAAGCGGGTCAACAACCTCAACGACGACAACGTGAAACTGCTGCTGGCCGGTGATCCATCCGCCGCGCACAAGGCGAAAATCGTCGAGTTGCTGCTGTCCATCGCCCACGTGCCGATCGAGAAGGTCCACACCATCCGCCTGGTGGCCGACCAGCCGCAAATGCCGGAACTGTGGCTGCGCAGTTTCAATGGCACCGACTGGATGTACTTCAACCCGGAAACCGGTGAACAGGGCCTGCCGACCGATCGCCTGCTGTGGTGGACCGGCGACGAAAACCTGATCACCGTCGATGGCGGCAAGAAAGCCAATGTGACCTTCAGCCTGAACAACAGCGAAATGAACGCCATTCGCCTGGCCAAGCTGACCGACGAAAACACCGACGCCAACTTCCTCGAATATTCGCTGTACGGCCTGCCGCTGCAAACCCAGCAGACCTTCATGATCATGGTGATGATCCCGATCGGCGTGCTGGTGATCCTGATCCTGCGCAACCTGATCGGCATCCAGACCCTGGGCACCTTCACCCCGGTGCTGATCGCCCTGGCCTTCCGCGAAACCCAGCTCGGCTTCGGTATCATGCTGTTTACCATCATCACGGCGCTGGGCCTGTCGCTGCGCTCCTACCTTGAACACCTGAAACTGCAAATGCTGCCGAGGCTGTCGGTGGTGCTGACGTTCGTGGTGGTGCTGATTGCGGCGATCAGCCTGTTCAGCCATAAACTCGGCCTGGAACGCGGCTTGTCGGTGGCGCTGTTCCCGATGGTGATCCTGACCATGACCATCGAACGCCTGTCGATCACCTGGGAAGAGCGCGGCGGTGGCCATGCCATGAAAGTGGCCATCGGTACGCTGTTCGCCGCGTCTCTGGCGCACCTGATCATGACCGTGCCGGAACTGGTGTACTTCGTGTTCACGTTCCCGGCGATCCTGCTGATCCTGGTGGGTTTCATGCTGGCCATGGGTCGTTATCGCGGTTATCGCCTGACCGAACTCGTGCGTTTCAAGGCCTTCCTGAAAAAGGCTGATGCGTGATGTTCGGCTTCTGGAAGACCTGGAAGGCCCTGGAAGCTCGGGGCATCATGGGGATCAATCGACGCAACGCAGACTACGTGCTCAAGTACAACAAGCGCAGCCTGTACCCGATCGTCGATGACAAGATCATCACCAAGGAACGCGCCATCGCCGCCGGCATCCACGTGCCCGAGTTGTATGGCGTGATCTCCACCGAGAAGGAAATCGACAATCTCGAAGAGATCATCGGCGGGCGCAGCGACTTCGTGATCAAACCGGCCCAGGGCGCTGGCGGCGATGGCATCCTGGTCATCGCCGACCGCTTTGAAGGGCGTTATCGCACGGTGTCCGGCCGGATCATCAGCCATGAAGAAATCGAGCATCAGATTTCCAGCATCCTGACCGGCCTGTACTCCCTGGGCGGGCACCGCGACCGGGCGCTGATCGAATACCGCGTGATCCCGGACCAGATCTTCAAGAGCATCAGTTACGAAGGCGTGCCGGACATTCGCATCATTGTTTTGATGGGCTACCCGGTGATGGCCATGTTGCGCTTGCCGACGCGCCAGTCCAACGGCAAGGCCAACCTGCACCAGGGCGCCATCGGTGTCGGCGTGGACCTGGCCACCGGCCTCACCCTGCGCGGCACCTGGCTGAACAACATCATCAACAAACACCCGGACACCACGAACGCAGTGGATGGCGTGCAACTGCCCTACTGGGACGGTTTCATGAAACTCGCCGCTGGTTGTTATGAGTTGTGCGGCTTGGGCTACATCGGTGTCGACATGGTCCTGGACCAGGAAAAAGGCCCGCTGATTCTGGAACTCAACGCCCGGCCGGGGCTGAATATCCAGATTGCCAACGATTGCGGGCTGACGTTGCGTACTCATGCGGTCGAGGCGCGGCTGGAAGACCTCAAGGCTCGTGGCGTGACTGAATCGGTCGAAGAGCGCGTGGCGTTTGTACAGGAGATGTTTGGACATATTCCTGCGGTCGAAGGCTGATCTTTTGTGGCGAGGGAGCTTGCTCCCGCTGGGGTGCGCAGCAGCCCCCCCTTCTCCCATGTGTGCCAGCTGGATCATGCGTCTGCTGCGCAGACGAGCGGGAGCAAGCTCCCTCGCCACAGAGTTTTATTTCGGCCGTTATCAACATGCATCTTTCCGACATCCCTCTAGGACCAAGTCCTGCAGAGGACTACAATCGCCACCCCGCCTCGATGGCTGACTTCCCCCGCCCATGTTGACCTGCTCCGTACACCCGCTGCCCTATCGCGCCAACCCCGCCGAATATTTCGCGGCGATTCGCCATGCCCCTGGCGCCGTGCTGCTCGACAGTGGCCGCCCCAGCGCCGACCGCGGCCGCTATGACCTGCTCAGCGCCTGGCCGCTGGAACAACTGACGGTATCGCCCGACGAAAGTGGCGACGCCTTCCTGCAACGCCTGCGCGATAACCTGACACGCCTGGGCGAAGCCACCCTGCCAGCACCTTATGAGTTGCCGTTTGCCGGTGGATTGATCGGCTACCTGAGTTACGACTTCGGCCGACATCTGGAGCGCCTGCCGAGCCAGGCCCGTGACGACCTGCAGCTGCCTGACGCACGTTTCGGTTTGTACAACTGGGCATTGATCAGCGATCACCTTTCGCTGACCAGTCAATTGGTGTTCCACCCGACCCTGCCCGACAGCGAGCGTCAGCGCCTGATCGATCTGTTCAGCCAATCTGCGCCGGGAGTGGTCGCGCCCTTCAAACTGCTCACCCCGATGACTGCCGAGTTGAGCGCCGATGAGTATCAACAGGCCATCGAGCGCATCCAGCAGTACATTCAGGCCGGCGACTGTTATCAGGTCAATTTCGCCCAACGCTTTCGCGCACCCTGCCAGGGTGATTCGTGGGCCGCTTACTGCGCGCTGCGCGCAGCGTGCCCGACGCCTTTTTCCGGTTTCCAGAGCCTGCCTGACGGCGATGCCGTACTCAGCCTGTCGCCGGAACGCTTCGTCAAAGTCAGCCAGGGCCATGTGGAAACCCGCCCGATCAAGGGCACTCGCCCGCGGGGCCTGACGCCTGAGCAAGACGCTGCGAACGCCGCCGAACTGCTGGCCAGCCCCAAGGACCGCGCGGAAAACCTGATGATTGTCGATCTGCTGCGCAATGACCTCGGTCGCACCTGCCGCACCGGCTCGGTACGGGTGCCGGAACTGTTCAGCCTGGAAAGCTATCCGAACGTGCACCACCTGGTGAGCAGCGTCACCGGTGAACTGGCGGATGACCGCGATGCCCTGGACCTGATCGCCGGCAGCTTCCCCGGCGGCTCGATTACCGGCGCGCCAAAGATTCGCGCCATGCAGATCATCGATGAGCTGGAACCGACCCGGCGCGGACTGTATTGCGGTTCATTGATCTACCTGGACGTGCGCGGCGAGATGGACAGCTCCATCGCCATTCGCAGTCTGCTGGTCAAGGACGGGCAGGTGTGCTGCTGGGGTGGTGGCGGGATTGTCGCGGACTCGGAATGGCAGGCTGAGTATCAGGAGTCGATCACCAAGGTGAAGGTGTTGCTCGAAACCTTGCAAAACCTCTGACACCGAACCCGTCCCTGTAGGAGCGAGCTTGCTCGCGATGAACCTGAAAACGCTGCGGGGTGTCAGGCTTGCCGCGTTATCGTTGACGACCATCGCGAGCAAGCTCGCTCCGACAGGAAATGTACTTACAGGCTCAAAGTGCGGTTCGAAGCCTTGATGAACTCCTGCTTCAGCTCTTCAAACGTGTGCACCGCCGGGAACTGCGGGAACTGCGCAATCACGTTATCCGGCGCATGGAACAGAATCCCGGCATCGGCCTCGCCCAACATCGTGGTGTCATTGTAGGAATCCCCCGCCGCGATCACCCGGTAGTAGAGGCTCTTGAAGGCCAGGACTGACTGACGCTTGGGATCTTTCTGACGCAGTTGATAGTCAGTGACTCGCCCAGTGTCGTCAGTAATCAGACGATGGCAGAGCAAGGTCGGGAAGCCCAGTTGGCGCATCAGCGGCTGGGAGAACTCATAGAAGGTGTCCGACAGGATCACCACCTGGAAACGCTCGCGCAGCCAGTCGACGAACTCGATGGCGCCGTCCAGCGGCTTGAGCGTGGCGATCACTTCCTGAATGTCGGAGAGCTTCAGGCCGTGCTCGTCGAGGATCCGCAGGCGCTGCTTCATCAGCACGTCGTAGTCGGGAATGTCCCGGGTGGTGGCCCTGAGGGATTCGATCCCGGTTTTTTCGGCGAAGGCGATCCAGATTTCCGGAACCAATACACCTTCAAGATCCAGACAGGCAATTTCCACAAGACACTCCCATTTGTATTGATTATTGAGTCGAGCGAGCAAAAAGACTGCCGAACTCTAGCGACTCGGGCCTGCCTGCGCAACGCAGAGGATGCCCCGGCCCGTGCAGCTTTTTGTTACCATCGACCCTATATAGAGCGCCCAGCGCCACCGACCTGTAGGAAGCCGCCCTGATGAGCCCAACGTTCGACGTCGTGGAACTCGCCACGACCTATGCCAACAAATCCGCCCAGGACATTCTGAAACTCGCTTTTGCCGAGTTCGGCGATGACCTGTGGATATCTTTCAGCGGCGCCGAGGATGTGGTGCTGGTGGACATGGCCTGGAAGCTGAACAAGAACGTCAAGGTGTTCAGCCTCGACACCGGCCGCTTGCACCCCGAGACGTATCGTTTCATCGATCAGGTGCGTGAGCACTACAAGATCGACATCGAACTGGTGTCGCCGGACTACACCAAACTCGAACCGTTCGTGAAGGAAAAAGGCCTGTTCAGCTTCTACAAGGACGGCCATGGCGAATGCTGCGGCATCCGCAAGATCGAACCGCTGCGCCGCAAACTGTCCAGCGTGACGGCCTGGGCCACCGGCCAGCGTCGGGACCAGAGCCCCGGTACTCGCAGCGCCGTCGCGGTGATGGAAATCGACACCGCGTTCTCCACCCCGGAACGCACCCTGTACAAGTTCAACCCGCTGGCGCAAATGACCAGCGAAGAGATCTGGGGCTACATCCGCATGCTGGAACTGCCGTACAACAGCCTGCACGAACGCGGTTTCATCAGCATTGGCTGCGAACCCTGCACCCGCCCGGTACTGCCGAACCAGCACGAGCGTGAAGGCCGCTGGTGGTGGGAAGAAGCGACGCAGAAGGAATGCGGGCTGCATGCGGGGAATATCATCAGCAAGTCGAAAGCCTGATCCCAAGCCTTGTGAAATCCCCCCTGTGGGAGCCCACAAAAAATGTGTACACACGAATGTCACCATCGGTGCCATTTGTGTGTGCACTTTTAGTTTCAGCGCCCCAAAAAGTTACATCTCCTTTCTCATCATCTCGCCTTCATCTCCCTCTCCAAAAATAAATACCTGTTCAATCGGTCAATTTATATTTTCTATTTTTCAGTCAGTTATCCGTTACCGATAACAAAACGAAATGAGCACTGATTTTTATAGAATCGCGACTGGCATGGATCTGGCTTAAGTGCATGCATGTTTTGTATACAATCAAATCAAAACATACACACACTTTAGATCCGCAAGCCTGAAGCGCCCTATCCCGTACAGGCTGCAGATGCCCCGTAACCAATGATATTCGCCACCCGCGACGAAGATTTGTCGAGCCAACGCTCATGCACAGTCATCGCGGCGTCGAGCATCAGGAGCCTGCCGGAATGCGTACTAGTCTCTCCAATAACAACATCGCGCTGGATCTACCCTCCTCCCAATCCACCCACACCGCCGACAATCAGGCGCATCACGCCCCCGTGGTACTCAGCCCCCGATTGCACAACAAGGACCTGGCACCGACCAAGTCCGAAGGCCGGCGCTGGGGCCGCTACAGCATCTTTGCCCTGTGGACCAACGATGTGCACAACATTGCCAACTACTCGTTTGCCATCGGCCTGTATGCCCTTGGCCTGGGTGGCTGGCAGATCCTGTTGTCCCTGGGGATCGGCGCGGCACTGGTCTACTTCTTCATGAACTTGTCTGGCTACATGGGCCAGAAAACCGGAGTGCCGTTTCCGGTCATCAGCCGGATCAGTTTCGGCATTCACGGTGCGCAGATTCCTGCATTGATCCGCGCCGTTATCGCCATCGCCTGGTTCGGCATTCAGACGTACCTGGCGTCCGTGGTCTTTCGCGTGCTGTTGACGGCGGTCCATCCCGGGTTCGCCGACTACGATCACGACTCGATCCTCGGCCTGTCGACCCTGGGCTGGGTGTGTTTCGTCGTGATCTGGTTCGTGCAACTGGCGATCCTTGCCTATGGCATGGAGATGGTGCGGCGCTACGAGGCGTTTGCCGGCCCGGTGATTCTGCTGACCGTCGCCGCCCTCGCCGCGTGGATGTACACCCAGGCCGATGCGACGATTGCCTGGTCGATCCGTGAGCCGCTGACTGGCGGTGAGATGTGGCGCAACATCTTTGCCGGTGGCGCGTTGTGGCTGGCGATCTACGGCACCTTGATCCTCAACTTCTGCGACTTCGCCCGCTCTTCGCCGTGCCGCAAGACCATCAAGGTCGGAAATTTCTGGGGCTTGCCGGTGAACATCCTGGTGTTCGCCAGCATCACGGTCCTGCTGTGCGGCGCGCAATTTCAGATCAATGGCCGGATCATCGAAAGCCCGACCGAAATCATCGCCTCGATCCCCAACACCTTCTTCCTGGTGCTCGGCTGCCTGGCGTTCCTGATCGTCACCGTGGCGGTGAACATCATGGCCAATTTCGTCGCCCCGGCGTTCGTACTCAGCAATCTGGCGCCCAAGTACCTGACCTTCCGCCGCGCCGGGCTGATCAGCGCGACCATCGCCGTGCTGATCCTGCCGTGGAACCTCTACAACAGTCCGCTGGTGATCGTGTATTTCCTGTCCGGCCTCGGTGCCCTGCTCGGCCCGTTGTACGGGGTGATCATGGTCGACTACTGGCTGGTTCGAAAAGGCCAGGTCAACGTGCCGCAGTTGTACAGCGAAGACCCGAACGGCGCGTATTACTACAGCCGCGGGGTCAATTTGCGCGCCGTGGCGGCGTTCATTCCCGCCGCCCTGATCGCCATCGTCCTGGCCCTGGTACCGGGGTTCCACAGCGTATCGCCGTTCTCCTGGCTGATTGGTGCTGGCATCGCCGGGATGCTCTACCTGATCATCGCCAAGCGCCAACCGCACTACGCCGATGTCAGCGGCGAAGCCATCGCGGTCGACAACGCCAGCCACTGATCCTGTCGCGGCCCGGCGTTGTCGGGCCGCAGAACCAACTGCAATAAGGACTTCCCATGCGCATTCTCGTGGTCAATGTCAACACCACCGAATCCATCACCCAGGCCATCGCCCGCTCGGCGCAGGCCGTCGCGTCGCCCGGCACGGAAATCGTCGGCCTCACCCCGCACTTCGGCGCCGACTCCATTGAAGGCAATTTCGAGAGTTACCTGGCGGCCATCGCGGTCATGGACCGGGTGATGTCCTATGACCAGCCGTTCGACGCAGTGATCCAGGCCGGCTACGGCGAACACGGCCGTGAAGGCCTGCAGGAACTGCTCAATGTGCCGGTGGTGGACATCACCGATGCCGCCGCCAGCACGGCGATGTTTCTCGGTCACGCCTATTCCGTGGTCACCACCCTCGACCGCACCGTGCCGCTGATCGAAGATCGCCTCAAGCTCTCCGGCCTGTGGGACCGTTGCGCCTCGGTACGGGCCAGTGGTTTGGCAGTGCTGGAGCTGGAGCACGAACCGCAGCGCGCACTGGAGGCCATCGTGCATCAGGCCGAACTGGCGGTGAGCCAGGACAAGGCCGAAGTGATTTGCCTGGGCTGCGGCGGCATGGCCGGGCTGGACGATCAGATTCGCCGGCGCACCGGGGTACCGGTGGTGGATGGGGTGACGGCGGCGGTGACTATTGCCGAGTCGCTGGTGCGGCTGGGGTTGTCGACGTCGAAGGTGCGGACTTATGCGACGCCGCGGCCGAAAAACATCATTGGCTGGCCGGCGCGGTTTGCCCGGTAGGCCGCGTTATCGTTCATCGCGGGCAAGCCACGCTCCCACAGGATCTACGTCGTATGACGGTAAGGTGTACGACGCAAAACCTGTGGGAGCGTGGCTTGCCCGCGATGGCCTCGCCTCGGTCTTGAGCCTGCCTCAAATGGCACTGAACCTCTGCCCCAATCCCCGCTCGGCAAACTGCTCAATGACGAATTCGACAAACGCCCGGGTCTTGCCGGGCAGCAGTTTGTGTTCGGCGTAATAGATGGAGGTATAGCCGTCATCGATGTACCAGTCCGGCAACACCCGCTGCAACCTTCCCGACTCCAGATAACCCGAGGCAAACGGCATGCTCACCAGCGCAATGCCCAGACCCTGCGCGGCCGTGGCGCAGGCGGCCTCGGAATCGCTCATGGTCATCCTCGCCTTGAGCGTCAACGGGCTGTGTTGCTGATTGCGATGGGTCAACTGCCAGGAGCGCACCCGACCGGTCTGCGGTGAGCGAATCAGAATCCCGTCATGGTGCTTGAGGTCATCCGGCTCGCTGATTGCCGCATGTGTCTCCAGATAGTCCTTCGTAGCCACCAACACCCGATGCGCGGGACTCAGCCGGCGCGCCACCACGCCCTGGGGCAATTCAAAGCCGCCGCCGATTGCCGCGTCGAAACCTTGCCCGATCAGATCGACCTGGCGGTTGTCGAAGTGCCAGTCCGGGTTTATCGCCGGGAATCGCCGCAGAAACTCGCCGAACATCGGCACAATGTACAGGCAGCCAAATACCGTCCCCATACTGACTTTCAGGGTGCCCGCCGGCTGCCCTCCGGCGCTGGCAAGATTGGCCACGGCATTCTGGATCGTGTGCAGGCTGCCGCTGACTTCGCCGAGAAACAACTGACCGGCCTCCGTCAGCGTCAGGCTGCGAGTGCTGCGCTGGAACAATCTGACGCCCAGGCGCGCCTCGAGCTTGGCAACACTCTTGCCCACCGCCGCCGGTGTCAGGCTCAGGCGTCGCGCCGCTTCAGCAAAGCTGCCGACCTCGGCACTGCGCACAAAGCATTCGATACTGCTGAAGGTTTCCATAGGCGCCACTATAAACTTTTGGTTTACACAGACTATCGTAATTATGGTCTACACAGCAGGTAATCCTGAATCGATACTAGGCTCCATCAACCGGGACATCTCGCCTCGGGACTTGGAGATCGACATGACTACTCAGAACCTCAGCGGCAAAGTGGCATTGATTCAAGGTGGTTCTCGCGGTATCGGCGCAGCCATCGTCAAGCGCCTGGCTGCTGAAGGCGCGACCGTTGCCTTCACTTACGTCAGCTCCACGGCCAAGGCCGAAGAACTGCAAGACAGCATCACCGCCAAGGGCGGCAAGGCCCTGGCCATCAAGGCCGACAGCGCCGACGCCGACGCGATCCGCAGTGCTGTGTCCGCCACGGTAGAAGCCTTCGGTCGCCTGGATATCCTGGTCAACAATGCCGGCGTACTGGCGGTCGCACCGCTGGCCGAGTTCAAACTCGAAGACTTCGACCAGACCCTGGCCATCAACGTACGCAGCGTGTTCATCGCCACCCAGGCCGCAGCCCGGCACATGACCGAAGGCGGTCGTATCATCAATATCGGCAGCACCAACGCCGACCGCATGCCCTTCGCCGGTGGTGGCCCGTACGCCATGAGCAAGTCGGCGCTGGTCGGCCTGACCAAAGGCCTGGCCCGTGATCTCGGCCCGCAAGGCATCACCATCAATAACGTGCAACCGGGCCCGGTCGACACCGACATGAACCCGGCCCACGGTGACTTTGCAGAAAGCCTGATCCCGTTGATGGCCGTGGGCCGTTATGGCAAGGCCGAAGAAATCGCCAGCTTCGTTGCTTACCTTGCCAGCCCTGAAGCGGGCTATATCACTGGGGCCAGCCTGACCATCGACGGTGGTTTCGGCGCCTGACGCGTGTCAGCCAACTACAATAACTGTGGGAGCGAGCCTGCTCGCGAAGAGGGAGTATCAGACACGTTGATGTTGTCTGAAACACCGCTTTCGCGAGCAGGCTCGCTCCCACATTTGCCAGTGTCGGCCCGTCTTTTTAGCTAGGCCCATTCCAGCGCCGGCAAACCAAATGCGCCCGGCTCAAACGCCTTCAACGTACGAAGAATGCCATCGGCATGTGCGTACTTTGCGTCGGCCATTGCCGCATCCGGAATCGCAATCGCCGTCATCCCTGCCGCCTTCGCCGCAGTGACACCAAAGGGCGAATCCTCGAACACCAGGCAATCTTCGGGTGCAACACCCAGGCGCCGCGCCGCCGTCAGGAAAATATCCGGTGCCGGTTTGGCCGCGCCCACTTCGGGGTCATCGGCGGTGACGATAAAGTCGAACAAGGCGAACCAGTCGCGGTGCAAGGTGGTTTTCTGGCCAAACGACTGGCTCGAGGAACTGGTTCCCACGGCAATGGGAATGTTGTTGGCCTTCAGATGCCGTACCAGTTCCTGTGCACCGGGCATTGCCTGCGCTGTAGGAAAACGCTCGCGCATCAGCGGCTCGCGGATCACCAGGAACTCTTGCGCCGTAATCGGCAGGTCCAGCGCTTCAACCACATAGCGCGCCAGATCGCCCGCGCCCCGGCCAATGATGTTCTGTTTGATGCTCCAGTCGAACGTCCGGCCGTAACGCGCGGCAATGATGGACGTGACTTCGGTGTAGATGCCCTCTGTATCCAGCAACAAGCCGTCCATATCGAAAATCACGGCCTTGATCGGGCCGAATGCTTTCAGTGGTGCATTCATCGCATCTGATCCGTTTTCTAAGGCATCCCGGGCAGTTCAGGTACGGCCGATGCCCCATGGATTAAAGGATTCAGCAGCATAGCGAGCCCCGCCGGTTCAGGGCAATGATGAAATCCCGATCGACGCCGAATGGCCCTCCACGATTTAGCGAATCGCCCTACAGCAAGCGCCACCTTTCCCGACTTCTTTCCTCGCCGATCCCCCGCAGAGTTTCGCGCTCCACACTCCGCCAAGCGAAAGACAGCAGATGTTCGATCCCCAAGAGGTATTGGCATGCCCCGCCAGCGGCTCCCTGACACTTCGCTCCGGTAGGCAAGAACGCCACGAGGACGCCTCCAGACAGGCGAAAAACCCCAATGGCGACAGCGCCGACACCGTCGAGCGAACCACCGCTCACAACGGCCCGGTGTCGATGGTAACCGGCGAAGGACTGCTGCCCTTCACCGACGGTACCCTCGACGGGATCCTGCCCTTCTACTTCACCCGCCTCTATCGCACCAGCGCCGTCGAAATCGATAGCGGCCTCGGTTTTGGCTGGAGCCATTCGCTGTCCCAGCACCTGGAATTCCACGGCGAGCAAGTGCTGTGGATCGATCCCGAAAACCGCCGCACGCCGTTTCCACGCCCGACGGCGGAGCGCCCGGTGATCCACAACAGCCTGTCGCGAGCGGCGATTTACCTCGGCAAGAAGCCGGACGAACTGATCCTTGCCCTGGCCGGCGACCGCGCGCGGTTCTACCACTTTCATGACGGCCGGCTCAGCGCGATCAGCGACGCCTACGGCAACCGCCTGACGGTGCAGCGGGACCGCTGTGACCGGATCCAGCGCCTGGACAACGGCGCCGACCGCGCCTTATTGCTGCGTTACGACTTCAAGCATCTGGTGGCCGTCGACTATCAGGTGCTTCAGCGCGGCGACCCCGAGGCGAACACCTGGAGCACCGAACAGACACTGGTCAGCTACCGCTACGACGCCCGCCAGCGCTTGATCGAGGCAACCAACGCCGCGGGTGAAAGCGAGCGCTATGACTACGACGAGCAGCACGTCATCCTGCAACGGCAACTGGCCGGCGGCGCGAGTTTTTTCTGGGCGTGGGAACGTTCCGGCAAGGCAGCCCGCTGCATCCATCATTGGGCCTCGTTTACGCAATTGGAGGCGCGTTACGCCTGGGACGATCAAGGCTGCGTGACAGTGAACTACGCCGACGGTAGCGAAGAGTCTTACGTTCATGACGATCGCGCACGATTGGTGCGCCAGGTCGGGCCCGACGGCGGTGAGCTGCACAAGGCCTACGACGATCAGGGCCGCCTGATCGCCGAGCAGGACGCCCTCGGTGCTGTCACCGAATACCAGTATGACGAAGTCGGCCTGTTGGTCGCGCAGCTTGCGCCCGATGAGGCGCCCATGTCCTGTGACTATCGCCACGGTTTCCTGCACACCCTCAGCCGTGGTCAGGCGACATGGACCTGTCAGCGCAATGCCCAGGGCGACATCACTGCCGTCACCGATCCCGACGGACAGATCACCCGCAATTTCTACGACCCGCAGGGGCGCTTGCTGACAATTCGATTCCCCGACCAGAGCGGTCACCGGTTTGTCTGGAGCGCCTTGGGGCAACTGTTGGAGGAGACCTTGCCAGACGGTGCCCAGCACACTTTTTCCTACGATGTGCTGGGCCGGCGGATTACCCGGCAGGACGAACACGGTGCCATCACCGGCTATGAGTGGGACACCGTGGGTCGACTGACCAGGACCACGCTGCCCACCGGTGCCTGCCGTGCCTATCGCTACAACGCCTACGGCCAGGTCACCGCCGAAACCGACGAACTGGGACGGGTAACCCGTTACGAATTCGCCGACGATCTGCACCTGGTCAGCCGTCGGATCAACCCCGACGGCAGCGCACTGAAGTACAGCTACGACCATGCGCAACTGTTGCTCACCGAGATCGAAAATGAAGTCGGCGACACCTATCGACTGGACTACACGCCGGGCGGATTGATCCGACAGGAAACCGGCTTCGATGGCCGTCGTACCAGCTATGCGTATGACGGTAATGGCCAGTTGATGGAGAAAACCGAGCTCGGCGACGACGGTTCGCAACTCGTCACGCAGTACCAACGCGACAGTGCCGGGCGCTTATTGCTCAAGACCCTGCCCGACGGGGTCAAGGTCGAGTACCACTACGACGACTTCGGGCGGCTGGTCAGCGTCGACGACGGCCAGGACCATCCGCTGGCGTTCGAATACGACCGCCAGGACCGGCTGATCACCGAGCATCAGGGCTGGGCTACTCTGCGTTACGGCTACGACGCCTGCGGGCGGCTCAAGCGCCTGCGCCTGCCGGACGGCTGTGTCCTTGCTTACCACCACGCCAAAGGGGGCGCCCTGACTGCCATCGATCTCAACGGCACGCGCCTGACCAGCCACCGTTTTGTCGGCGGGCGCGAACAGCAACGCCAACAGGGCCTGCTGCTCAGCGATTACGCCTACGACGAGCAAGGTCGTTTGCAAGTCCATGCCGTCAGCCAAAAGCAACGACCCCTGTACCGCCGCGAGTATGCCTACAGCGCAAAGGGCAATCTCCTGCAGATTGCCGACAGCCGTCAGGGCCAACGCCACTATCAATACGATGCGCTCGACCGCCTGACCGGCGTACGCCACACCCGCGACCAGTTCGCGGAGAACTTCACCCATGACCCGGCCGGCAACCTGCTGATCCAGGGCTGCCCAGGTCCGTGCGTGCTAAAGGGCAATCGCCTGTGCCGCCGCTACGACAGTCACTATGACTACGACGCCTTCGGCAACCTGATCCGTGAACGCCGCGGTACGCCGACCCAGGTCACAGAATACTCTTACGACAGCCAGCACCGCCTGATTGGCGTCAGCAGCCCGGACGGTAAAAGTGTCAGCTACCGCTACGACGCCTTCGGCCGGCGCATCCGCAAAACCGTCGACGGCCAGACAATGCAACTCTTCTGGCAAGGTGACCAGCTCATCGCCGAAAGCGCTCCCCGGCACTACCGCAGTTACGTTTACGAACCCGGCAGCTTCCGCCCGCTGGCGCTGCTCGACGGCAAGGGCCGGGCAGACGTCTGCCCGTTCTACTACCAACTCGACCACCTCGGCACCCCGCAGGAACTGACCAGCTACGGTGGCGCCATCGTCTGGTCGGCGAAATACACCGCCCACGGAAAACTCCGCGAAGTAAGCCACGGCGACGGCGAACGGTTCGAACAGCCGCTACGGTTTCAGGGGCAATACTTCGACGTCGAAAGCGGCCTGCACTACAATCGGCATCGCTACTACCATCCGGACATCGGTCGTTATCTGACGCCGGATCCGGTCAAGCTGGCCGGTGGGCTGAACCCGTATCGGTACACCAGGAACCCGACGGGGTGGGTGGGTC
>NZ_JAHBDI010000025.1:0-74391 GCF_019956275.1 Pseudomonas sp. GL-RE-26 | reverse complement strand
CACCGGCTTGTTCCAAGGCCTGTTCGACCAGCGATGGATCAAGCAACGAGTCCAATCCCTCGAGGGAATTGGGAGTCGAGACGAAGTTGTGGGTCAGTTCCAGTGCCCGAGCCAGACGCATAAAAAAATCCGATGCCTATTCAGGCATCGGATTTTGATTTCTTGCGGCCAAAGGTCAAGCAATGAGGCTTAACTGATCGGCATTACCCTTCAAGGGCCTCTTTTTTTGCCTGGCAGATATTTAAATTCGGCCGAGCAAGAGCAGGATCAACAGCACCACCAATACGACGCCGATGATTCCGGACGGGCCGTAACCCCAACTTCTGGAGTGCGGGAAGACCGGTAAACCACCGACCAGTAACAGGATCAGAATGATGATCAGTATTGTGCCCATGTCTGTTTCCTTGTCGAAAATGCAGTGGATTGACCATGCCAATCAAGGTCAGTGGGACTGAAGTAAATTCGAGCTGCTTAAAAATCCGACTCTTGCGCTTGCAGGAAAATTCCAAGTTTTTTTGAAGTATTTCGGACGGGTTCTTATTTCTTTTGTAGTTGCCTTAATTGCGTCAGACGCTCCCGCAGTTTGCTCGGGCCATTCAGCAATCTGATGGAGCGTGGGTCGGGCAATTTCCTTCGCTACACTCGGTGCATCTTCCGAGAACAACAAGGCTGTTTGCTATGCAAAATCGCATGATGATCACTGGTGCAGGCTCTGGCCTGGGTCGCGAAATCGCGCTGCGCTGGGCGCGTGAAGGCTGGCAACTGGCCTTGTCGGACGTCAGCGAGCCCGGCTTGCAGGAAACCCTCAAGTTGGTCCGCGAAGCGGGCGGCGACGGTTTCATCCAGCGCTGCGACGTGCGCGATTACAGCCAGTTGACAGCGTTCGCCCAAGCCTGCGAAGTCAAACTCGGTGGCATCGATGTCATCGTCAACAACGCGGGTGTAGCGTCTGGCGGGTTCTTCAGTGAGTTGTCCCTGGAGGACTGGGACTGGCAGATTGCGATCAACCTGATGGGCGTAGTCAAGGGCTGCAAGGCGTTCCTGCCACTGCTGGAAAAAAGCAAAGGCAAGATCATCAACATCGCGTCCATGGCCGCGCTGATGCAAGGCCCGGCGATGAGCAACTACAACGTGGCCAAGGCGGGCGTGGTGGCGTTGTCCGAAAGCCTGCTGATCGAGTTGGCGCATCAGGAAGTCGGCGTGCATGTGGTGTGTCCGTCGTTCTTCCAGACCAACCTGCTGGACTCTTTTCGTGGCCCGACCCCGGCCATGAAAGCCCAGGTCGGCAAGTTGCTGGAAAGCTCGCCCATCAGCGCCGCCGACATCGCCGACTACATCTATCGGCAGGTCGCCGCCGGCGAGTTCATGATTCTGCCCCACGAGCAGGGGCGCATGGCCTGGGCGATCAAGCAGAAGAACCCGCAATTGCTCTACAACGAAATGACCGTCATGGCCGACAAAATGCGCGTCAAGGCCAGGCAATCCGCAAGCTGATCTTGCCCGCAGGCAACGCTGTGGTTAGGGTGGCCGCCATCGGCCATCCTCGCGAGACGCTTGCATGCTCAATTACCTGTGGTTTTTCCTCGCCGCGCTGTTCGAAATTGCCGGTTGCTTTGCCTTCTGGATGTGGCTGCGCCAGGGTAAAAGCATGTGGTGGGTGGTGCCGGCGCTCCTGAGCCTGACCCTGTTCGCCCTGCTGCTGACCCGGATCGAAGCCACCTACGCCGGCCGCGCCTACGCCGCTTACGGTGGCATCTACATCATTGCCTCAATCGGCTGGTTGGCCGTGGTCGAGCGGATTCGTCCGCTGGGTTCGGACTGGCTCGGTGTGGCGCTGTGTGTGATCGGCGCGAGCATCATTCTGTTCGGGCCGCGATTCTCCGCGTCCTGACAGATCGGCCCTACATTCAACCGGCCTGTCAGACCTTTCCGTAAGTGGTGTGCGCCAAGGGCTGTCAGTCCGGTCTGGTTTGCTGTCGGAGCATTGTAGGCGTACGGCGGGCCGGGCATCTTCAAGGGCCAGAAACCCCTGAAGGACACTCTTCATGCTCGTACTCACTCGCGTTGTGGGCGAAACCATTTCCATCGGTGACAACATTACCGTGCGCGTTCTCGCGATCAACGGAAACAACATTCGCTTTGGCGTCGAAGCGCCTCAGGACGTCAATGTGCACCGCTGCGAAATCTACGAACGCATCCAGAACAAACTGGCGAAGACCAAGGGACGCTGAAGACTTCAGTCAAACAGGTGCTTGGGTACGTCGTGCTTGAGCATCAGTTGGCATTGCTCGCTTTCCGGGTCGAAGACAATCAGTGCCTGGCCCTTGGTCAGCGCTTGGCGCACGCGCAGTACGCGGGTTTCCAGGGGGGTGTCGTCACCATTGTCCGTGCCGTCGCGGGTCACGAAATCCTCGATCAGGCGGGTGAGGGTGTCGACTTGAAGTTGGTCGTAGGGGATCAGCATAGGCACCTCGGTTGGATCAATGGCGCGATGCTACGGCGAATGCGAGATTGCCGCTAGTTTGGTCGTTTTATGTTGTCCGATCCGCCGCCATCGTCGGAACGCCGCCCGGAGCAAGCTCGCTCCCACAGGGTTCAGCGGCGGACCGGATATTAGTGTTCACCACCGATCAACTGTGGGAGCGAGCTTGCTCGCGATAGCGGTATACCTGGCGATGAAGATCCTGGATCAGTTCTCCGACCGTTGCCCCACCAGGCTGTCCACCGACGGCACTCGCGTATCGCTTTCCATCTGTGTGTCATGTTCGAGCTGATGGCTGAAGCGGTCCAGTGAGCCCTTGGCCGGTTGTGCATCGCTGGCAAACACGGGCGGGCTGAGGATATACGCACCGAGCAGGCGGCTCAGGGCGGCGAGGCTGTCGATGTGGGTGCGCTCGTAACCGTGGGTGGCGTCGCAGCCGAAGGCGAGCAGGGCGGTGCGAATGTCGTGGCCGGCGGTCACCGCCGAATGGGCGTCGCTGAAGTAGTAGCGGAACAGGTCCCGGCGTGCCGGCAACTCGTTGTCGCTGGCCAGGCGCAAGAGGTGGCGCGACAGGTGATAGTCATAGGGGCCGCCGGAATCCTGCATCGCGATGCTCACCGCGTGCTCGTTGGAGTGTTGGCCAGGCGCGACCGGTGCGATGTCGATGCCGACGAATTCACTGACGTCCCAGGGCAAAGCCGCCGCCGCGCCGCTGCCAGTTTCCTCGGTGATGGTGAACAGCGGATGGCAGTCGATCATCAGCTCTTCGCCACTGTCGACAATGGCTTTGAGCGCGGCCAGCAGCGCGGCCACCCCGGCCTTGTCGTCGAGGTGACGGGCGCTGATGTGGCCGCTTTCGGTGAACTCCGGTAGCGGGTCGAAGGCGACGAAATCGCCGACGCTGATGCCCAGCGATTCGCAGTCGGCACGGGTGGCGCAGTAAGCGTCCAGGCGCAATTCGATGTGATCCCAACTGATCGGCATTTCATCCACGGCGGTATTGAACGCGTGCCCGGAAGCCATCAGCGGCAGGACGCTGCCGCGGATCACGCCATTGTCGGTAAACAGGCTGACCCGGCTGCCTTCGGCAAAACGGCTGGACCAGCAGCCGACGGGCGCGAGGCTCAGGCGGCCGTTGTCCTTTACCGCACGCACCGCCGCGCCGATGGTGTCCAGGTGGGCGGAAACGGCGCGGTCGGGGCTGTTCTTCTTGCCCTTGAGCGTGGCACGGATGGTGCCGCGACGGGTCAGCTCGAAGGGAATGCCCAGTTCTTCAAGACGTTCGGCGACGTAGCGCACGATGGTGTCGGTGAACCCGGTGGGGCTGGGAATGGCGAGCATTTCCAGCAGCACTTTTTGCAGGTAACCGAGGTCCGGTTCGGGGATTTTGCAGGTCATGGAAACTCCTGATTGGTTATCGCCTATACGGCCGCCTTCGCGAGCAGGCTCGCTCCTACAGGGGGAACGCGATCAAAGGTGGGAGCGAGCCTGCGCGCGATAGCATCAGTCCAGACAACACATGGCTAAGAGACCACCGGCTGGCTGTATGGAAACAACAGATCCACAAACCGCTCCGCCGTCGGCTGCGGTTCGTGGTTGGCCAGCCCGGCCCGTTCATTGGCTTCGATAAATGCATAGTCCGGCTGGTCAGCGGCGGACACCATCAGGTCGAGACCGACCATGGGAATGTCCAGTGCCCGCGCGGCCCGTACCGCTGCATCCACCAGCGTCGGGTGCAGGATCGCCGTGACATCCTCAAGCACGCCGCCGGTATGAAGATTCGCCGTGCGCCGTACGAACAGGTGCTCACCGGCCGGCAGAATGCTGTCGTAGCCGTATCCGGCTGCACGCAAGGTGCGCAGGGTTTCCTGGTCCTGCGGGATCTTGCTTTCGCCGCCCGTGGCCGCTTGTCGCCGGCGGCTCTGGGCTTCGATCAATGCACCGATGGAGTGCTGGCCGTCGCCGACCACTTCGGCCGGCCGGCGAATGGCGGCGGCGACCACTTCAAAGCCGATCACCACAATGCGCAGGTCCAGGCCTTCGTGGAAACTTTCCAGCAGTACGCGGCTGTCGAAGTGGCGAGCGGCTTCCATGGCTTGCTGCACTTCCTCGATGGTGCGCAAATCCACCGCCACCCCTTGGCCCTGTTCACCATCCAGTGGCTTGACCACCACGCGCTGGTGTTCATCGAGGAAGGCCAGGTTGTCATCGGCGTTACCCGCCAGTTGCTGCGCCGGCAGGTTCAATCCGGCAGCCTTGAGCACTTTGTGGGTCAGGCTTTTGTCCTGGCACAGGGTCATGCTGACGGCGCTGGTCAAGTCGCTCAGGGATTCGCGGCAGCGTACCCGGCGCCCGCCATGGCTGAGGGTGAACATCCCGGCGTCGGCGTCATCGACGTGCACATCGATGCCACGACGGTGTGCTTCCTCGACAATGATCCGAGCGTAGGGGTTGAACGCGGCTTCCGGGCCGGGCCCGAGAAACAGCGGCTGATTGATGCCGTTCTTGCGCTTGATGGCGAAGGTCGTCAGGTTGCGAAAACCGAGCTTGGCGTAGAGGCTTTTCGCCTGGCGGTTGTCGTGCAGCACCGACAGGTCGAGGCAGGCGAGCCCGCGACTCATGAAGTGTTCGATCAAATGCCGCACCAGCACTTCACCGACACCCGGCCGCGCACAATGCGGGTCGACCGCCAGGCACCACAGGCTGCTGCCGTTTTCCGGATCGTTGAAGGCCTTGTGGTGGTTGAGGCCCATGACGCTGCCGATGACCGCGCCGCTGTCCTCGTCTTCGGCCAGCCAGTACACCGGGCCGCCCAGATGACGCGGCGTCAGCAGGGTGGCATCGGTCGGCAACATGCCGCGGGCCTGGTACAGCTGGTTGATTGCCTGCCAGTCGGCATCGCTTTGCGCGCGTCGAATGCGAAAACCGCGAAACACCTGGGTCGCCTGACGGTAGTCGCTGAACCACAGGCGCAAGGTATCGGACGGGTCGAGGAACAGTTGCGTCGGCTCCAGCCCCAGTACTTGCTGGGGCGCGGCGACGTACAGGGCAATGTCCCGCTCGCCGGGCTGCTCGTTGAGCAACTCCCCGGCCAGGCTCGCGGCATCGGCAAAGGTGTGGCCAATCAGCAAGCGGCCCCAGCCGCAATGCACGGCAATCGGCGCCCCGCCAAGTTCACCGCCATCCTCGGCAAGGCGTGCCTGCAAGCGTTCGTAGGAAGGCGACTGGCCGCGCAACAGGCGTTGGCTGATAGCCGTGGCGTGAGGTTTCATCGGTCAGATTCCTTGTTCGCTGAGCCACAGGTTGAGGGCCGCCAATTGCCACAGCTTGGAGCCGCGCAACGGTGTCAGTTGCCCCTGTGGATCAGTCAGCAGACGGTCGAGCATCGCGGGGTTGAACAGGCCGCGATCCTGGCTGGGATCGAGCAGCAACTCGCGCACCCATTCCAGCGTATCGCCCTGCAAATGCTTGAGGCCCGGCACCGGGAAGTAACCTTTCTTGCGGTCGATCACTTCACTGGGAATCACTTGTCGCGCAGCTTCTTTCAAGACTTGCTTGCCACCGTCCGGGAGTTTGAAACGCCCCGGAATCCGTGCCGACAGCTCCACCAGGCGATAGTCGAGAAACGGCGTGCGCGCTTCCAGGCCCCAAGCCATGGTCATGTTGTCGACCCGTTTGACCGGGTCGTCCACCAGCATCACCGTGCTGTCCAGACGCAAGGCCTTGTCCACCGCCGCATCGGCACCGGGCTGGGCAAAATGGGCTTTGACGAAGTCACCGGCGGCGTCATTCGCGGTCAGCCATTTCGGTTGCACAGTGGCGGCGTAGTCGTCATAACTGCGGTCGAAAAACGCTTCGCGGTACGCGGCATACGGATCACTCGCGCCGTCCACTTGCGGATACCAGTGGTAACCGGCGAACAGTTCATCGGCGCCCTGGCCGCTCTGGACGACTTTGCAGTGTTTGGCCACTTCCCGGGACAACAGGTAGAAGGCGATGCAGTCATGGCTGACCATCGGTTCGCTCATGGCGCGGAACGCGGCGGGCAGTTGTTCGATGATTTCCTTTTCTTCGATACGCAGTTGGTGATGCTGCGTGCCGTAGTGCCGGGCGATCAGGTCCGAATACTGGAACTCGTCCCCACGCTCGCCACCGGCATCCTGAAAGCCGATGGAGAAGGTCGACAGATTGTCCACGCCGACTTCCCGCAACAAGCCCACCAGCAAACTCGAGTCGACACCCCCGGACAGCAGCACGCCGACATCGACCGCTGCACGCTGACGAATCGCTACCGCTTCGCGGGTGCTGTCGAGCACACGGTCTCGCCAGTCTTCGAGGCTCAGGTTCTGCTCATCGGCGTGAGGGCCATAGGGCAGGGTCCACCAGGTTTTCTGCTCGGTGCGGCCATCGGCTTCGATGCGCATCCAGGTGGCCGGCGGCAGTTTTTCAATGCCCGCCAGCAAGGTGCGAGGTGCCGGGACCACGGAGTGGAAATTCAGATAGTGATTGAGCGCCACGGGATCGAGGATCGGGTTGATGTCGCCACCCTTGAGCAATGCCGGCAGCGCTGAGGCGAAGCGCAGGCGCTGGCCGGTGCGCGACAGGTACAGCGGTTTCACGCCGAGTCGGTCGCGGGCGATGAACAGGCGTTGGGCATCGCGCTCCCAAATGGCAAAGGCAAACATGCCGTTGAGTTTTGGCAGCAAGGCTTCGCCCCAAGCGTGATAGCCCTTTAGAAGCACTTCGGTATCGCCACCGGAATAGAAGGCGTAACCCAGACTTTCAAGTTCCGCGCGCAGTTCCGGAAAGTTGTAGATCGCCCCGTTGAAGGCTAGGGACAAGCCCAGTTGCGGGTCGATCATCGGCTGTGCCGAGCCGTCCGACAGGTCCATGATTTTCAGGCGTCGATGGCCCAGGGCAACCGGCCCTTGGCTATGAAAGCCCCAGGCGTCGGGGCCGCGGGGGGCCAGGTGATGGGTGATTCGTTCAATGGCTGCAAGGTCTGCAGGTTGTTGATCAAAACGTAACTCGCCAGCTAATCCGCACATAAATTCCTTACCGGTTTTTCCGTTGGGGAGGGTCGATCAATACCGCGCCGGAACAGCGGGTACTCAGAAACTGACCCACCTCGGTAAGGGGAGTTTTAGATCGATGAGTTATATGCGCGCCAGACCACGGCCGAAGCGCCCCGTGAGGGCGACTTCGGCTGGTGTTTCGACTACTTGCCTCGGATCAGGCGCCGCAGGGCAAACCGGTTGGGGTGACAGGCTTCGGCCACGCTTCTGGGCAATGGCAGGGGTTCGTTGTCCAGCCACGCCGCCAGCAGTTCTCCGGACAGCGGCGCGGTGATCAGGCCGCGCGAGCCGTGACCGCTGTTGATGTACAAACCGTCAAGCCATGGGCATTCGATGTCCGGCACCTGCCGGGCATCCTTGCCCAGCGCTGCATAGGCCTGGGTGAATGCCTGGGTGTCGGCCAGCGGGCCGACGATTGGCAAGTAGTCGGGGCTGGTGCAGCGAAACGCGGCGCGACCCTGGAGACTTTCAGGCGCCAGTTTATCGGCCTGTAAGCGCTCGACCAGATCGTGGGAAATCTCTTCGAGCATGGCCAGGTTGCCCAGGTGTTCTACCGTGGTCGGCGTCAGGTCATCGCTCTTGAAATCGAAACTGGCCCCCAGGGTGTGTTCGCCCAAACGGGCAGGGGCGACATAGCCTTCGGCACACACCACGGTGCTCAGGGCCTGGCTTTGCGGTGTTTGCGCCAGGCGGGTGATTTGTCCGCGAATGCGTTTGAGCGGCAACTCGGCGCTCTCGGGGAAACGCTGGATTTCAGCCGCACCGGCGAGCACCACCACGGGGGCGTCGGCAAGCAATCGCTCGCCGTCCCAGGCTTGCCACCGGCCCTCAACCTTGTGCAGCTCCAGCGCATCGTGATGGGTGAGCAATTGAATCTGTGGATGTGCAGCCTGCCACTGGCACAGCGCAGGTGGGTGGACCCAGCCGCCTTCGGGATAGAACAGTCCCCCCTGTGCCAGCCCGATACCGGCCACGGCCTGTGCCTCGGGTTGATCCAGCAGGTGCAGCAAGTCCGCTGGAAACGCCGCGGCCAATTGCGCCTGGCGTTCGGCTTCCTTGGCATTGAAGGCCAGTTGCAACACGCCGCAATCGTCCCAGTCACGGCCCCGTTGCAAGTGTTCGAGCAGTCGTCGGGTGTAGCCGAATCCGCTGACGATCATTTGCGACAGTGCCGTGCCGTGGGCGGATAACTTCAGGTAGAGCACACCCTGCGGGTTGCCCGAGGCTTCCTGGGCGATGTCGTCGTGGCGCTCCAGGACCGTCACTTGCCAGCCCCGCGCGGCAAGGCTGGCGGCGCTGGCACAACCGGCCAGGCCGGCACCGATCACCAGTGCCTGGCGCTCGCCGGTCAGCGGAGCCGGGCGGGCAAACCAGGGTTTGTCCAGGGCCGGGGCCGGCGTTTCCTGAGGCCAGCCGAGGAACTCGCCGCGCAGGATTTCCCATTTGTGGCCGATGCCTGGGGTGCGTTTCATCTTGAAGCCGGCGGCGTTGAGCAGGCGCCGCACCCAGCCGGTGCTGGTGAAGGTGCTGATGGATGCACCGGGAGCGGCCAGGCGTGCGAGCTCGGCAAACAGTTCGGCGGTCCACATGTCGGGGTTTTTCGCCGGAGCGAAACCGTCGAGGAACCAGGCGTCGATTCGGGCATCGAGTTGCGGCAGTTGCTCCAGTGCATCGCCGATCAGCAGCGTCAGGGTCACGCGACCGTGGTCCAGCGTCAGGCGCTGAAAACCCTGATGGATGGCTACGTATTGCTCAAGCAGTTGATCGGCAAACACCTTGAGTTCCGGCCACAGCGCCAGGGCCCGCTGCAAGTCGTCGGGACTTAACGGGTACTTCTCGACGCTGACAAAATGCAGCCGCGCACCGGCCGCGGCGTGTTGCTCGAACACCTGCCAGGCACACAGAAAATTCAGCCCGGTGCCGAACCCCGTTTCACCGATGACCAGCCGCCCGCCCTCGGGTAAGGCAGCAAAACGTTCCGCCAAACGGTTCTGTTCGATAAAGACATATCGGGTTTCGTCCAGCCCCGACTGGTCGGAGAAATACACATCGTCGAACACTCGCGAATAGGGGCGACCTTGGTCGTCCCAGTCGAGCTGGGCGTGGGGCAATACAGGTTTCATGGCAGGCTCGGCAACGGCAAGGCCGCCATTCTAGCCGATCGACGGCGTGGTGCTTGATCCGTGGCAAGGTATGCATTGGCCGAGACCGGGAGAATCTCTGCTGGCCTTCAGTTCAATCCGCTAGTCTTGCTCACATCTGGAAGGGAGCCACCCATGTTTGAATCCGCCGAAATCGATCACGCCATCGACAAAGAAACCTACGACGCCGAAATCCCGGCCCTGCGCGAAGCGTTGCTCGAAGCGCAATTCGAATTGCAGCAGCAACGCCGCTTCCCGGTGATCATTTTGATCAATGGCATTGAAGGTGCCGGCAAGGGTGAGACGATCAAGGTGCTCAACGAGTGGATGGACCCGCGCTTGATCGAGGTCCGCACGTTCGATCAGCAAACCGACGAGGAACTGGCGCGGCCGCCGGCATGGCGGTACTGGCGGATGCTCCCGGCCAAGGGGCGCATGGGGATTTTCTTCGGCAACTGGTACAGCCAGATGCTGCAGGGGCGGGTCCATGGAGAGTTCAAGGATCCGCGACTGGACCAGGCGATCAATGCCGCCGAGCGCCTGGAAAAGATGCTCTGCGATGAAGGCGCGCTGATCTTCAAGTTCTGGTTTCACCTCTCCAAGAAGCAAATGAAGGCACGCCTCAAGGCATTGGCCGACGACCCGCTGCACAGCTGGCGCATCAGCCCGCTGGACTGGCAGCAGTCGCAAACCTACGACAGGTTCGTGAAGTATGGCGAACGGGTGCTGCGCCGCACCAGCCGTGACTATGCACCCTGGCATGTGATCGCCGGGGCGGATGCCCATTATCGCAGCCTGGCCGTGGGGCGGATTCTGCTGGCGGGCCTGCAGGGCGCATTGACGAGGCCGACGATCCATCCGGAAAAGGTCAGCGCCGCGCCAGTGTTCCCCAGTGTCGATCAAGTGAACCTGATCGACAGCCTGGACCTGACCCTGCACCTGGACAAGGATGATTACGAGGAACAGCTGATCACCGAGCAGGCGCGGTTTTCCGGGTTGATGCGTGACAAACGCATGCGCCGCCACGCCCTGGTGGCGGTGTTCGAAGGCAACGACGCGGCCGGCAAGGGCGGGGCGATCCGCCGGGTAGCGGCAGCGCTTGATCCACGCCAGTACAGCATCGTGCCGATTGCCGCGCCCACCGAGGAAGAACGGGCGCAGCCATATCTGTGGCGCTTCTGGCGGCACCTGCCGGCCCGGGGCAAGTTCACTGTGTTCGACCGCTCCTGGTATGGCCGGGTGTTGGTGGAGCGCATCGAAGGGTTTTGCAGCCCGGCAGACTGGCTGCGTGCCTACGGTGAAATCAACGATTTCGAAGAACAGCTCACCGACGCCGGTGTGATCGTGGTCAAATTCTGGCTGTCTATCGACAAACAGACGCAACTGGAGCGCTTCGAGGAGCGCGAGAAGATTCCCTTCAAGCGCTTCAAGATCACTGAAGACGACTGGCGCAACCGTGAAAAATGGGATGACTATCGCGGGGCGGTCGGCGACATGGTCGACCGTACCAGCACCGAGATTGCGCCATGGACCCTGGTGGAAGCCAACGACAAGCGCTGGGCACGGGTCAAAGTCTTGCGCACCATCAACCGGGCATTGGAGGAGGCTTTCGAAAAATCCGACCGGCAAGAAGACAAAAAGCGTAAGGACAAGGATTGAGGCGATGGTTACGCATATGCGAGGTGAATGATTGTCGCGGTCGGTGAAGCGCTGGACTTATGCTCGGTCCACTCTCAACCGATAACAACAATGAGGTATGTCATGCGTGAAGTGGTGATCGTCGACAGCGTGCGGACCGGCCTGGCCAAATCCTTTCGCGGTAAATTCAACATGACCCGCCCGGACGACATGGCGGCACACTGTGTCGATGCACTGTTGGCGCGCACCGGTATCGATCCGGCGAGCGTCGAGGACTGCATCGTTGGCGCCGGCTCCAACGAAGGCGCCCAGGGTTTCAATATCGGTCGCAACGTCGCGGTGCTCTCGCGCCTGGGTATCGGCACGGCCGGCATGACCCTCAACCGGTTCTGTTCCTCGGGCTTGCAGGCGATCGCCATTGCCGCCAACCAGATCGCTTCGGGTTGCAGCGACATCATCGTCGCCGGCGGCGTCGAGTCCATCAGCCTGACCATGAATAGCGTCAATAACGACAACCTGATCAACCCGCTGCTCAAGGAGCAGGTGCCGGGCATCTACTTCCCGATGGGCCAGACTGCTGAAGTCGTCGCGCGTCGGTACAGTGTCAGCCGTGAAGAGCAGGACCTGTACGCGCTGCAAAGCCAGCAGCGTACCGCAGAGGCTCAGGCCGGCGGGCTGTTCACCGATGAAATCGTGCCGATGGCGGTGAAGTATCGCGTCGAAGACAAGGCCACAGGTCAAGCACAGACCCTCGACGGCATCGTCGACCGCGATGACTGCAACCGCCCGGACACCACCCTGGAAAGTCTGGCCGGGTTGAAACCGGTGTTCGCCGAAGATGGCTCGGTCACGGCGGGCAACTCTTCGCAGCTGTCTGACGGCGCGTCCATGACCCTGGTGATGAGCCTGGAGAAAGCGCTGGAGCTGGGGCTCAAGCCGAAAGCGTTCTTCCGCGGCTTTACCGTGGCCGGTTGCGCGCCGGACGAAATGGGCATCGGCCCGGTGTTTTCGGTACCGAAACTGCTCAAGGCCAAAGGCTTGCGGATTGACGACATCGACCTGTGGGAGCTCAACGAAGCGTTCGCCTCGCAATGCCTGTACAGCCGCAACCGCCTGGAAATCGACAACGCCCGGTACAACGTCAACGGCGGTTCGATTTCCATCGGTCACCCGTTCGGCATGACCGGTTCGCGCCAGGTCGGGCATCTGGTTCGTGAATTGCAGCGACGCAACCTGCGTTACGGCATCGTCACCATGTGCGTGGGTGGCGGGATGGGGGCAACCGGGCTGTTTGAAGCGGTGCGGTAAGCCTCTATATTTCTCGTTGTCAGTCAAATAGCCATCGCGAGCAAGCTCGCTCCCACAGTGTTCAGCTGCGATCACAAATCTTGTGTACGCCACAAAACCTGTGGGAACGAGCTTGCTCGCGATGGGCGCAACTCGGTTGTAAAAAATCCCCCTCAAAGATTACGACCCGCACAGTTTCATTCGCGGCCAGTCCGAAACTGTCCCTGTGTACGCCACCGCTGCGGGCCTAGAATGACGACTCCTGTCAGTTGGCGTTGGGGTTCACATGCACATTTCATCGGGTCGCTGGGGTTACGGTCTGTTCCTGGCCTTGTTGACCGCGTTGTTGTGGGGAATCCTGCCGATCAAACTCAAGCAGGTATTGCTGGTGATGGACCCGGTAACGGTGACCTGGTTTCGCCTGCTGGTGTCCGGCGGTTGCCTGTTCATTTACCTGACGGCCACCAGGCGCCTGCCCAGCCGCAAGGTGCTCGGTCCTCGTGGTGGCTGGCTGGTGCTGATGGCGGTGCTCGGCTTGGTCGGTAACTATGTGTTGTATTTGATGGGCCTGAACCTGCTCAGCCCCGGCACGGCGCAACTGGTGGTGCAGATGGGCCCGATCATGCTGCTGATCGCCAGTCTGTTTGTGTTCAAGGAGCGTTTCAGCCTGGGACAGGGGATTGGCTTGCTGGTGCTGCTGATCGGCTTTGCGCTGTTTTTCAACCAGCGCTTGAGCGAGTTGCTCACGTCGCTGACCGACTACACCGCCGGCGTGCTGCTGGTGCTGCTGGCGTCCACGGTCTGGACCTTCTATGCCCTGGGGCAGAAGCAATTGCTGACGGTGTGGAATTCGCTGCAGGTGATGATGGTGATCTACCTGTTTTGCGCGGCGCTATTGACGCCGTGGGTGCATCCGCTCGAAGCGTTGCAATTGAACCCGTTGCAGGGTTGGTTGCTGCTGGCGTGCTGTCTCAACACCCTGATTGCCTATGGCGCGTTTGCCGAGGCCCTGGCCCATTGGGAAGCCTCCCGGGTCAGCGCGACGCTGGCCATCACGCCGTTGGTGACCTTTGCCGCGGTTGCCATGGCTGCGTGGCTGTGGCCCGAGTATGTGCACGCCGAAACGATCAATGGTCTGGGATATGGCGGTGCGGTGCTAGTGGTGCTGGGGTCGGCGTTGGTGGCGTTGGGGCCATCGTTGATTGCCGGGCTGAAGGCGCGGAAGGTGCGGATGGCCGCCAGTTAGACCGCGTTATCGTTCATCGCGGGCAAGCCACGCTCCCACAGGTTTCGAGTCGTTCATCAACTTTGTGGACGACGCAAAACCTGTGGGAGCGTGGCTTGCCCGCGAAGACGGACTATCAGGCGCTACAGATTCAGCCCTTGGCCCCAGCCTCCAGCATATTCTCCGGCCTCACCCACGCATCGAACTCTTCGTCAGTCAGATACCCGAGCTGCAACGCCGCCTCGCGCAAGGTAAGGCCTTCGCTGTAGGCCTTCTTGGCGATTTCCGCCGATTTGTCATAGCCGATGTGCGGGTTGAGCGCCGTCACCAGCATCAGGCCACGCTCCAGGTGTTCAGCCATTTTTTCCGCATCCGGTTCCAGACCGGCCACGCAGTGCTGCTGGAAGTTACTGCAGCCATCAGCCAGCAAACGGATCGATTGCAGCAGGTTATGGATGATCACCGGTTTGAACACGTTCAGCTGCAAGTGGCCCTGACTGGCGGCAAAGCCGATGGCGACGTCGTTACCCAATACCTGGCAGGCTAGCATCGACAGCGCTTCGCACTGGGTCGGATTGACCTTGCCCGGCATGATCGAACTGCCCGGTTCGTTGGCCGGCAGCCTGACTTCGGCGAAGCCGGCGCGCGGGCCGGAACCCAGCAGGCGCAGATCGTTGGCGATTTTCATCAGCGTCACGGCGAGAGTTTTCAGCGCGCCGGACAGCGTGGTCAGCGGCTCATGGCCGGCCAGTGCGGCGAACTTGTTCGGCGCGGTGATAAACGGCAAACCGGAGAGGGCGGCCAATTCTGCGGCGATGGCCTCACCGAAGCCGTGGGGTGAATTCAGCCCGGTGCCGACAGCCGTTCCGCCCTGGGCCAGCTCGCAGACCGCGGGCAGCGCGCTGCGGATCGCCCGCTCGGCGTAATCGAGTTGCGCGATGTAGGCCGAGATTTCCTGACCGAAGCTGATCGGTGTCGCATCCATCATGTGCGTACGGCCGGTCTTGACCAGTTTCATGTGGCGGGCGGCCAGTTCGGCCAGCCCGCCGGACAGTTCACTGATCGCCGGCAGCAAGTGCTGTTGCACCGCCTGGACGGCCGCAATGTGCATGGCGGTGGGGAAACAGTCGTTGGAACTCTGGGAGCGATTGACGTGATCGTTGGGGTGCACCGGAGACTTGCCGCCACGGGGGTTGCCGGCCAGCTCGTTGGCGCGCCCGGCGATCACTTCGTTGACGTTCATGTTGCTCTGGGTGCCGCTGCCGGTTTGCCAGACCACTAGCGGAAACTGGTCGTCGTGGTCGCCAGCCAGCACTTCATCGGCCGCCTGCTCGATCAGGCGCGCGATATCGGCGGGTACATCGCCGTTGCGATCATTGACCCGTGCCGCGGCTTTCTTGATCAGCGCCAGGGCATGCAACACGGCCAGCGGCATGCGTTCGTTGCCAATGGCGAAGTTGATCAGCGAGCGTTGTGTCTGAGCGCCCCAGTAGGCTTCATCCGGGACTTCAACCTGGCCGAGGCTGTCGGTTTCGATACGGCTCATCTTGCTCACTCCTGTAGGTCCGATTGCGCAGTTTAGGCCGTGATCGACGGCCGTGGTTCCATCAGTCTGAATTTGACCATTCAACCCCTCTAAATCAGGTGCGACAAGGCTTGGGGTTGAGCGGCACACTTTTTTAGGCGCAGAATGGACGCCCTTGGGGTCTTACCTCGCCAGTTAGAAAAGGAAACTCGATGACTCGTCTTCGTGCCATCTGTACCGCCGTTGCTTTGGTCTGCGCCAGCGGCCAGGTTTTTGCCGACACCGCTAGCCATAACGCCAGTGCCGAGGCTTTCCTGACCATGGCGCACGCTGACAAACTGGGCACCCCGGTGTACATGCAAGTACAGCAGATGTTTGCCCAGCGTTTCGAACAGACCAAAGCCCCTGAGTCGAAAAAGGCCGTGCTGGAAACCTACCAGGCCAAGGCCAACGCCGCTCTGGACCAGGCCATTGGCTGGAACAAGCTGAAGCCGGACATGGTCAAGCTCTACACCACCAACTTCACCGAATCCGAGCTCAAGGACCTGGTTGCGTTCTACCAGTCGCCACTGGGCAAGAAAGTCCTGGAAAAAATGCCTCAGCTGACCCAGCAATCGGCCCAGATGACCCAGGCCAAGCTGGAAAGCGCGGTGCCGGTGGTCAACAAGCTGCTGGCTGACATGACCGCCGAGCTGACGCCGAAAGACGCAGCCGCGCCAGCCAAGAAAAAGCCTTAAGCGGAGTTCGGTATGACCATGCAACAACGCATCGAATCGACGCTGGGCCTGCTTCAGCCCGAGCATCTGCAAGTGCTGGATGAGAGCCATATGCACAGCCGTGGGCTGCAAACCCATTTCAAGGCCGTGGTGGTCAGCGCGCAGTTCGAAGGCCTGAGTCGGGTCAAGCGTCACCAAAGCGTCTACGGCACGCTCGGCGCGCTGATGGAAGAGTTCCATGCGTTGGCGCTGCATACCTACACGCCAGAGGAATGGGCACAGATCGACGCGGCTCCGGCCTCGCCGACCTGTGCTGGCGGAGAGAAGCAGCCAAAACAGCTATAAGCTACAAGCTGCAAGCTCAAGGCGCCGTGCTCCAAACTTGCGGCTTGAAGCTTGCCGCTTGAAGCTGTCTTTTTGTTAGAATGCCCAACGCGCCGATAACCCGGCGCGTTTTTTTTCGCATCCGGTTCACCCCTTACGAGGGTAGCCACCTGGAGATTTACCCATGACACAACAGATTGTCGTGGCGGCACTGTATAAGTTCGTCACCCTGGAAGATTACGTCGCCCTGCGCGAGCCCCTGCTGCAAGCGATGGTCGACAACGGCATCAAAGGCACCCTGCTGATTGCCGAAGAAGGCATCAACGGCACCGTGTCCGGCAGCCGCGAAGGCATCGACGGGCTGATGGCCTGGCTCAAGAACGACCCGCGCATGGACGACATCGACCATAAAGAGTCGTACTGCGACGATCAGCCGTTCTACCGCACCAAAGTCAAACTCAAGAAAGAAATCGTCACCCTTGGCGTGGAAGGCGTGGACCCGAACAAAAAGGTCGGCACCTATGTCGATCCGCAGGACTGGAACGCCCTGATCAGCGACCCGGAAGTGTTGTTGATCGACACCCGTAACGATTACGAAGTCTCGATCGGTACCTTCGAAGGCGCCATCGACCCGAAAACCACCAGTTTTCGCGAATTTCCCGATTACATCAAAGCCAACTTCGACCCGGCCGTGCACAAGAAGGTCGCGATGTTCTGCACCGGTGGCATCCGCTGCGAGAAGGCCTCGAGCTACATGCTCAGCGAGGGCTACGGTGAGGTTTTTCACCTCAAGGGCGGCATCCTGAAGTACCTCGAAGAGGTGCCGCAGGAAGAAACCAAGTGGCAGGGCGACTGCTTCGTGTTCGACAACCGCGTGACCGTTCGTCACGACCTGAGCGAAGGCGACTACGATCAATGTCATGCCTGCCGCACGCCGGTGAGCGTGGAAGACCGCGCGTCCGAGCATTACGTGGCCGGCATCAGTTGCCCGCATTGCTGGGATAAGCTGAGTGAGAAGACCCGTCGCAGCGCGATCGACCGGCAGAAGCAGATCGAACTGGCCAAGGCTCGTAACCAGCCTCACCCGATCGGCTTCAACTACAAGCAAGCATCCTCCGAGGCCTGAATCATGTCTGCGCGCCTGCTCTATGTGATGGACCCGATGTGTTCCTGGTGCTGGGGGTTTGCTCCGGTTGCAAACGCATTGGTAGAGCAGGCGGCGGCTGCCGGTGTGGACGTGCATCTGGTGGTGGGTGGTTTGCGCACCGGTAGCGGTGCCGCGCTGGAACCGACCACCCGGCGCTACATACTTGAACACTGGCAGGCGGTCACCGAGGCTACCGGCCAGCCGTTCAAGCGCGAAGGCGCGTTGCCTGACGGTTTTGTCTATGACACCGAACCTGCCTGCCGGGCGCTGGTGACTGCACGCAACCTGGCGCCGGATTGTGCGTGGAAACTGCTCGGGCTGATTCAGCACGCCTTTTACGCTGAAGGTCGCGATGTCACGCGCGCCAGTGTCCTGGTGGAGCTGGCAGAGCAGGCCGGTCTGCCGCGAATTGAATTCGCCGCCGCGTTCGACCGTGCCGATACGCACGCCGCGACATCTGCCGATTTCACTTGGGTCCAGGACCTGGGCATCGCCGGTTTTCCTACGTTGCTGGCTGAGCGAAATGGGCAGTTGGCGTTGTTGACCAATGGCTATCAGCCGTTGAGCGAGTTGTCCCCGCTGCTCGGCCGCTGGCTGGAGCGCGCTGCCTGTGCATGACCTGCCCGATGATGTTGCTACCGCTAAACGTGTCGACCGTCTGAGCTGGGCGGAAATCCGCCGCCTGGCCCTGCATCACAAGAAATCCCTGTGGATCGCCAACGGCGTGGCCGTGCTGGCGACCTTGTGCAGCGTGCCGATTCCCTTGCTCCTGCCGTTGCTGGTGGACGAGGTGTTGCTGGGGCATGGTGATGCCGCGCTGAAGATCATGAACCACGTGCTGCCCGACGGCTGGCAGAAGGCTGCTGGCTACATCGGCCTGATGCTGGTGGTGACCTTGACCCTGCGTTGCTCGGCGTTGCTGTTCAACGTGGTGCAGGCGAAACTGTTCGCCGGGTTGGCCAAGGACATCGTCTACCGCATTCGTATACGCCTGATCGAGCGTCTCAAGCGTATCTCCCTGGGCGAATACGAAAGCCTGGGCAGCGGCACGGTGACCACGCACCTTGTGACTGACCTGGACACGCTGGACAAATTCGTCGGCGAAACCCTCAGCCGTTTCCTCGTGGCCATGCTGACCCTGGTTGGCACGGCGGGCATTCTGATGTGGATGCACTGGAAGCTGGCATTGCTGATTCTGCTGTTCAACCCGCTGGTGATCTACGCCACGGTGCAGTTGGGCAAGCGGGTCAAGCACCTGAAGAAACTCGAGAACGACAGCACTTCGCGCTTTACCCAGGCACTGACCGAAACACTGGACGCCATCCAGGAAGTTCGCGCCGGCAACCGCCAGGGTTTTTTCCTCGGCCGCCTGGGGCATCGCGCCCGGGACGTGCGTGACTATGCGGTGAATTCGCAATGGAAAACCGATGCGTCGAACCGGGCCAGCGGTTTGCTGTTCCAGTTCGGCATCGATATTTTCCGCGCCGCGGCGATGCTCACGGTGCTGTTTTCCGACCTTTCAATCGGCCAGATGCTCGCGGTGTTCAGCTAC
This sequence comes from Pseudomonas sp. GL-RE-26, assembly GCF_019956275.1. Classification (NCBI taxonomy): domain Bacteria; kingdom Pseudomonadati; phylum Pseudomonadota; class Gammaproteobacteria; order Pseudomonadales; family Pseudomonadaceae; genus Pseudomonas; species Pseudomonas sp. GL-RE-26. Next base: position 55,279 of record NZ_JAHBDI010000025.1, on the reverse strand, counting down.
CTGTGGTTCATGATCGGTCCGGTTGAACAGCTGCTGAACCTGCAATATGCCTACTACGCTGCCGGCGGTGCGCTGTCGCGGATCAACGAGCTGCTGTCCCGAGCCGATGAGCCCGAATACCCGGGCGGCGTCGACCCTTTCGTCGGTCGCGAGACGGTCGGGCTGGAAGTACAAGGGCTGAGCTTCGGTTACGGCGATGAACTGGTCCTGAACCAGATGAACCTGTCCATTGCCCCCGGCGAAAAGGTCGCGATCGTCGGCGCCAGTGGCGGTGGCAAGAGCACACTGGTGCAACTGCTGCTGGGCTTGTACACGCCGCTGGCCGGAACCATTCGCTTCGGCGGTTCGACCCAGCAGGAGATCGGCCTGGAAACCGTGCGAGAAAATGTTGCCGTAGTCCTGCAGCATCCGGCGCTGTTCAACGACACCATCCGGGCCAACCTGACCATGGGCCGCGAGCGCAGTGACGAGGCCTGCTGGCAGGCACTGGAAATCGCCCAGTTGCACGGCACGGTCCGGGGTTTGCCCAATGGCCTGGACAGCGTCGTCGGGCGCTCCGGGGTGCGCTTGTCCGGCGGGCAACGTCAACGCCTGGCCATCGCCCGGATGGTACTGGCCGAACCCAAGGTGGTGATCCTCGACGAAGCCACCTCCGCGCTGGACGCCGCCACCGAATACAACCTGCATCAGGCACTGGCGCGCTTCCTGAGCAACCGCACCACGTTGATCATCGCCCACCGACTTTCGGCGGTAAAACAGGCTGATCGTGTGCTGGTGTTCGACGGCGGGCAAGTTGCCGAGGATGGCGACCATCAGCAACTGATCGCCGACGGTGGGTTGTACGCCAAGCTTTATGGGCATTTGCAGCGGTTGTAGGGAGATGACACCGAGGTTGCAGGGCGCCACTTCAATACTATAAAAAACATCATCGCGACCGGATGTCGGTGGCCGCGATACTCCCTCCGGGCAAAGCTTGTCGCTTGCCGGGATCGGAATCGCAACCTAGTCTAGCTATAGCGATTTCGTCCGGAAGACGAACAAGCAGTGCTAATGCAAGGGACCTCATGAATCAAACGCGGACTCTCGGAACGCCACGGTTGTTGGGCATCGTCTGGCCATTTATCGCCGTTGTGGTGTTTCAAGCCTTGCTGGGCGGCGTTAGCCTTTATGTGCTGTCGGCGGTTCGCGGCTATGTTGCCGGCGAAAGCCTCTGGTCCAAGGGCCAGAAAGACGCCATCTATTACCTCAACCTCTACGCCGACAGCGGCGACGAAGCGATTTTTCGTAAATACCAGCAGGCCATTTCCGTGCCTCAGGGCGGGCATGAGTTGCGCGTGGCGCTGGATCATCAACCGCCGAATATCGAGGCGGCACGTGTGGCGATTCTCAAGGGCGGCAACCACCCGGACGACGTTTCCAGCCTGATTTGGCTGTACCTCAACTTTCGTCACTTCAGCTATCTCGAAAAAGCCATCAACCTCTGGACCGTGGGTGATGCCTATCTGGTCCAACTCGATGACGTTGCGCGGGACATGCATCAGCACATCGCTGGCGGCCCGGTCTCCGGTGTGGATGTACAGCGCTGGAAGGAGCAGATCTTCGCCATCAACGACGGCGTGACGCCAGCGGCAAAGGCGTTCAGCGATGCCTTGGGCGAAGGTTCGCGGGTGATTCTGCGCTTGTTGCTGGTGACGAATCTGGCCACCGCCCTGGGTTTGATTGCGTTGGCCTTGATGCGCACCCATAAACTGCTCAAGCAGCGCCATGCCTTTGCCGATGCGCTGCAGGTGGAGAAAGAACGGGCGCAGATCACCCTGCAATCAATTGGTGATGGAGTGATCACCACGGATGTTTCCGGTGCGATCGCCTACATGAATCCGGCGGCCGAGGCGTTGACCCACTGGAAGGCCGAGCAGGCGACGGGATTGCCGCTGGCGGCGCTGTTCAACCTGCTGGACGAAAATGCCCAGACCGATGGTTTCACCCTGATCGAGCATATTCTGAGCGGTCAGCTCAGTGGTGGCAGTGAGCACTCCAAACTGATTCAACGCCTGGACGGCAGCACGGTGTCGGTCACGCTGGTGGGCGCGCCAATCCGCAATGCCGGCAAAGTCAGCGGGACGGTACTGGTGCTGCATGACATGACCCAGGAGCGGCAATACATCGCCAATCTGTCGTGGCAGGCGACCCACGATGCCTTGACCGGGCTTGCCAACCGTCGCGAGTTCGAATATCGCCTGGAACAGGCGCTGCACAACCTGACCCGCTATGCAGGTCGCCATGCACTGATGTTCCTCGATCTGGACCAGTTCAAGCTGGTCAACGATACCTGCGGCCACGCGGCGGGCGATGAGCTGTTGCGGCACATCTGCGCGCTGTTGCAATCCGGGCTGCGCGAAGGCGACACCCTGGCGCGCCTGGGTGGCGACGAGTTCGGCATCCTGCTGGAAAACTGCGCACCGGAGGCGGCGGAGAAAATTGCCGAGAGCCTGCGCCAGACTGTGCAGAATCTGCATTTTGTCTGGAAGGGCCGGCCTTTCGTGACCACTGTCAGTATCGGGCTGGTCCATGTCGCGCAGAATCCGACGACGCTCGAAGCCTCGCTGCGTGCTGCCGATATGGCGTGCTACATGGCCAAGGAAAAGGGTCGCAACCGGGTCCAGGTCTATCATCCGGATGACTCGGAATTGTCCCTGCGCTTCGGCGAAATGGCCTGGGTGCAGCGTTTGCACATGGCGCTGGAGGAAGACCGCTTCTGCCTGTACGCCCAGGAAATTGTCCCCTTGGGCCATGTCGAACAGGACAGCGGGCACATTGAAATTCTACTGCGATTGCATGATGAAGCCGGGCGGATGATCTTGCCTGACAGCTTCATTCCGGCCGCTGAACGCTATGGCCTGATGAGCTCGCTTGATCGTTGGGTGGTGCAGAACGTGTTCAAGATCATCGCCCAATGCCGGGCCGAGCAAGGCAACGGGCCGCTGGCCATGTGTGCGATAAATCTGTCAGGCACGACGATCGGGGATGAGGCGTTCCTGGACTTCTTGCGCGAACAGTTTGTGACGTATTCGATTCCGCCTGAAATGATTTGTTTTGAAATTACTGAAACCAGTGCTATTTCAAATCTTGGCAGCGCCATTCGATTCATTAATGAACTCAAAGGCTTAGGCTGCCATTTTTCCCTGGACGACTTTTGTGCCGGAATGTCCTCATTCGCGTACCTGAAACATTTGCCTGTAGACTTCCTGAAGATCGACGGGAGTTTCGTAAAGGATATGCTGGACGACCCGATTAACCGCGCCATGGTCGAAGTGATCAATCACATTGGCCATGTGATGGGTAAGCGCACGATTGCCGAGTTTGTCGAAACGCCCCAGATCGAGCAGGCATTGCTGGAGATCGGGGTAGATTACGCTCAAGGGTATGTGATTGAACGCCCGCAGTTGTTTACCTGCGATAGCTTGCTGAGTCGCCCTGCCAGGCCTCAGCCGCTGTTGTTCAAGGCGCCTGGCACGTTCCGTTGAAACTCCTGCCGGTCTGACAATCACAATCAAAAGGAGCTCGACAGTGATCGATACATTCAACCGAACCGGACCGCTCATGGAAGCTGCAAGTTACCCTGCCTGGGCCCAGCGCCTGATCCAGGATTGCAGCGAGAGCAAGCGCCGGGTTGTCGAACACGAACTGTACCAACGCATGCGAGACAACAAACTCAGTGCGAAGACCATGCGCCAGTACCTGATAGGTGGCTGGCCGGTGGTCGAACAGTTCGCGTTGTATATGGCACAAAACCTGACCAAGACTCGCTTTGCCCGTCATCCCGGCGAGGACATGGCCCGTCGCTGGCTGATGCGCAACATCCGCGTCGAACTGAACCACGCCGATTACTGGGTGCACTGGAGTCGCGCGCACGGTGTCAGCCTGGAAGAGCTGCAGGCGCAGCAGGTTCCCCCTGAGCTTCACGCCCTGAGCCATTGGTGCTGGCACACCAGTTCCGCCGACTCGCTGATCGTCGCGATTGCCGCCACCAACTACGCCATCGAAGGGGCGACCGGGGAATGGTCGGCGGTAGTGTGTTCCAATGGTATCTACGCCGCCTCGTTCCCCGAGGAAGATCGCAAGCGGACGATGAAGTGGTTGAAGATGCATGCCCAATACGACGATGCCCATCCATGGGAAGCCCTGGAGATCATCTGCACATTGGCGGGCACCAATCCGAGCAAATCCCTGCAGGTGGAACTGCGTCAGGCCGTTTGCAAGAGCTACGACTATATGTACCTGTTCCTCGAACGTTGCATGCAAATGGAGCACGCAGAACGGGCACCGGTCGTGCGTGAGCGGATGGCATTGGCCGAAGGCTGATACAGCTATCACGCAATAAAAACTGTGGGAGCGGGTTTGCTCGCGAAAGTGGTGTATCAGGCGGCATGGATGTCGCTGATATTCCGCATTCGCGAGCAAGCTCGCTCCCACATTGGTTTGTGACACGGCTGAAAAATCAGCCCGCCATCTCCAGCCGGTTACGACCTTCGCGCTTGGCCACATACAACGCACTGTCTGCCCGCCGCAACAGGCTTTCGGCGGACTCGCCGGGCAACAGGGTCGAACAGCCGAGGCTGACCGTCAGCAGGATCCTGTGACCATCGGCCAGGTACTCTTCAGACTGCGCTGCAAACCGCAGCCGCTCACCGACCAAGGCCGCGGCCTCGCGACAGGTATTCGACAGCAGGATCAGGAACTCCTCGCCACCATAGCGGAACACCATGTCCACGTTGCGCAGCTGGTTTTTGATCGAGGTGGCGACCGCCTTGAGCACGTCATCGCCAGTGCTGTGGCCATGGGTATCATTGACCAGCTTGAAATGATCGATGTCCAGCATCAGCACCGACAACGGTTGCAGATGGCGCCGGGACAGCTCGATTTCCCTTTGCAGCGTCTGGTCCATGGCGATGCGGTTACCGGCGCCCGTCAGCGGGTCGCGCAGTGCGCTTTGGGTGGCGGTACGGTAAAGCAGCGCATTGCGCATCGGGAAAAGCAGCGCGGCCAGCAGTGATTCGAGGTGGCCCTGTTCTTGTTCGCTGAAACGCTGATTGCGACGGAAGATCAGCTCACCCAGATGTTCGCCTTCGTGGCTGAGGCTGTAACTGATGGAGTGGTGGCCGCGCTGGCCGAACTCCAGGCGCAGGTCACTGCTCTTGTGCTGGTAGCACAAGGCGTCCAACGGCACCAGCCGCTGAATCTCGCGATAGAACGTCCCAAGAATGCGCTGAGGCTCCAGACTGGTTTGCAGCTGCAGGCTCAGTTGCTGGCGCAATTGCGCAAGACTGACAGGTCTTTCCAGAAGGGGCGGCTGCTGACCAAAGCCCAGGCGCTGCAATTTGGCGCTATCGAAGTCAATTGCGTTGGTCTGGGAAGGTGGTTTCATAAGGCGTGCGCCCCTAAGCAGTAAGGCTGTCTTACAAGCAGGGTGAGAGCGGCTTAGGGCTGCGCGTCGTACTGGTCCGTCAGTCCCGTAGGACATTTCGTACAAGTTTAATCCGCTTTGTAGAAGATGAGTAATCTCTGCACTCAAGCTCCACCCCTGTCTGCTTTCACGTTACGTGTCTGAGCAAACTTAGAGCGAAAGTCGTGCCATTCGGTTCATCCGAATAAAAGCTGTGTTAAATCAACTGGTTGTTGTTTGTCTGCTACCTGTATGGCGCAGTGTGTGACGTTTATTTGACAAGTGCCTGGTTCGAATCCGAGAGCCTTCGAGTGCCGCGACAGGAAGCTGGCGCGGCACCAGAAAGCGACGTACGGTCGTTACTGGGCGTTGAACGCCTGGCCATTGATACCAGTGCTGTCCGGGCCCATCAGGTAGAGGTAGACCGGCATGATCTCCTCGGGCGTCGGGTTGTTCAGTGGGTTTTCACCCGGGTAAGCCTGGGCGCGCATGCTGGTGCGGGTGGCGCCCGGGTTGATGCTGTTGGAACGTACCGGGGCCACGGTATCGACTTCGTCAGCCAGGGTTTGCATCAGGCCTTCAGTGGCGAACTTGGAGACGCCGTAAGCGCCCCAGTACGCACGTCCCTTGCGACCGACGCTGCTGGAGGTGAACACCACCGAGGCATCCTGCGACAGCTTGAGCAGCGGCAACAGTGTGCTGGTAAGCATGAACATGGCATTGACGTTGACTTGCATGACCCGCATGAAGTTTTCGCCGGAAAGCTGCTCGATCGGCGTGCGCGGGCCGATGATCGAAGCATTGTGCAGCAGGCCGTCGAGATGCCCGAATTCGCTTTCGATCATGGCTGCCAGTTCATCGTATTGATGGGGCAGGGCGGTTTCGAGGTTGAACGGGATCACCGCCGGTTGTGGATGGCCGGCGGCTTCGATTTCGTCGTAGACCTGGGTCAGGTTGGCTTCGGTCTTGCCCAGCAGCAGCACGGTTGCGCCGTGGGCTGCGTAGGTTTTTGCCGCTGCGGCGCCGATGCCGCGTCCTGCGCCGGTGACCAGAATGACCCGATCCTTGAGCAGTTCGGGGCGGGCGGAATAATCAAACATAAAAAACCTCTTCAAAGACCTGCATCGAACCTGTGGCGAGGGAGCTTGCTCCCGCTCGGCTGCGAAGCAGTCGTAATCTTTTAATAACGGTTCCCGAGAAGGCGCATGCATAGGCAGAGGGGTCGCTTCGCGACCCAGCGGGAGCAAGCTCCCTCGCCACAAAAGCAGGTGCCCACGTCAAGCTATCTGGCTCAGCAGCTGCAAAGTGCGCTATCAAGCACCTTACGCAACTCCAGCGGATGATCGACCACCACATCCGCACCCCAATGCCGCGGATTATCATCCGGGTGGATATAGCCGAAGGTCACGGCGGCAGTCTTGGTGCCGGCATCGCGGCCCGACTCGATGTCGCGCAGGTCATCGCCGACGAACAGCACGCTGGCCGGGTCCAGGTCGAGCATCTTGCAGGCCAGGATCAACGGTTCCGGGTCCGGTTTGCTGTTCTTCACATGATCCGGGCAGATCAGCAGCGCCGAGCGTTCAGCCAGCCCCAGCTGTTGCATGATCGGCTCGGCGAAGCGCAGCGGCTTGTTGGTGACCACGCCCCAGATCAGGTTGGCCTTCTCGATGTCCGCCAGCAGTTCGCCCATGCCGTCGAACAGCTTGCTGTGGACTGCACAACCGACGAGGTAGCGCTCCAGAAACTCCAAGCGCAGTTCCTCGAACCCCGGCGATTCCGGGTCCATGGCGAAGGTCACCGCGACCATCGCCTTGGCGCCGCCGGAAATCTCGTCGCGAATGTGCTTGTCGTTAATCGGTGGCAAGCCACGGTCGGCACGCATCGCCTGACAGATGGCAATGAAGTCCGGCGCGGTGTCGAGCAGGGTGCCGTCCATGTCGAAAAGAACTGCTCTGATTGGCATCGGCTTACTCCTCGCGCAGGGTCTGGATCATGTAGTTGACGTCCACGTCGGCCGCCAGCTTGTAGTGCTTGGTCAGCGGGTTGTAGGTCAGGCCGATGATGTCCTTGACGGTCAGGCCAGCCATGCGGCTCCAGGCGCCGAGTTCGGAAGGGCGGATGAATTTCTTGAAGTCGTGGGTGCCACGCGGCAGCAGCTTCATGATGTATTCGGCGCCGACGATGGCGAACAGGTACGCCTTCGGGTTGCGGTTGATGGTCGAGAAGAACACCTGGCCGCCGGGCTTGACCATGCGGAAGCAGGCACGGATGACCGACGACGGGTCCGGTACGTGCTCAAGCATTTCCAGGCAGGTGACCACGTCGAACTGCTCGGGCATTTCCTCGGCCAGGGCTTCGGCGGTGATCTGCCGGTATTCGACGCTCACGCCCGACTCCAACTGATGCAGCTGGGCAACTGCCAACGGCGCTTCGCCCATGTCGATACCCATCACGGTCGCACCGCGTTGGGCCATGGCTTCGCTGAGGATGCCGCCGCCGCAACCGACGTCGAGGACTTTTTTACCGGCCAGGTTGACCCGCTCGTCAATCCAGTTGACCCGCAGCGGGTTGATGTCGTGCAGCGGTTTGAATTCGCTTTCACGGTCCCACCAGCGATGGGCCAGGGCCTCGAATTTGGCGATTTCGGCGTAGTCGACGTTGCTCATGGTTTAAGTCCTCTAAAACTTGAAAAATCCTGTTGCCCCGGATTGTGCTCCAGGGTGCTTACGATTCGGTGCGGCCGCTGATGCGCTGGCCCCAGGCCCTCGCGACAGCGCCAAGCTGTTGTTCATCCAGGCGTGTCAGGCGACGGTCGTCGAGCAACTGCTTGCCGGCAACCCAAAGGTGTTTCACGCAGTCCCGGCCGGTGGCGTATATAAGCTGCGAAACCGGGTCGTAGACCGGCTGCTGGGCCAGGCCGGAGAGATCGAAAGCCACCATGTCCGCGGCCTTGCCGATTTCCAGCGAGCCGGTTTCGGCCTCGATACCCAGTGCCCGGGCACCGTTGAGGGTGGCCATGCGCAAGGCGCGATGGGCATCCAGCGCGGTGGCCGAGCCGGCAACAGCCTTGGCCAGCAGAGCCGCGGTGCGGGTTTCGCCGAGCAGGTCCAGGTCATTGTTGCTGGCCGCGCCATCGGTGCCGACCGCGACATTGACCCCGGCCTCCCACAAACGCTCGACCGGGCAGAACCCGCTGGCCAGCTTCAGGTTCGACTCCGGGCAATGAATCACATTGCTGTTGCTTTCTACCAGCAGCGCCAGGTCTTCTTCGCTGATCTGGGTCATGTGAACCGCCTGGAAGCGCGGCCCCAGCAAGCCCAGGCGCGCCAGCCGGGCCAGCGGTCGTTCACCGCGCTGCTCGACCGATTGCTGCACTTCAAACGCCGTTTCATGCACGTGCATGTGGATCGAGGCGTCCAGTTCCTCGGCGATCACCCGGATTTTTTCCAGGTTTTCGTCACCTACGGTGTAGGGCGCATGGGGGCCGAAGGTGATTTTGATGCGCTCGTGGTGCTTGAGATCGCCAAACAGTTCAACGCCCTGACGAATGGCTTCGTCCGCGGTAGCGGCGCCTGGAATGGGGAAATCGAGGATCGGAATCGCGATCTGCGCGCGAATACCGCTGTTGTGCACGCGCTCGCTGGCAACCTTCGGGAAGAAGTACATGTCAGAGAAACAGGTGATGCCGCCTTTGATTTGCTCGGCGATGGCCAGATCCGTGCCGTCGCGCACGAAATCCTCGTCGACCCACTTGGCTTCGGCGGGCCAGATGTGGTTTTCCAGCCAGGTCATCAATGGCAGGTCATCGGCCAGGCCACGGAACAGCGTCATCGCCGCGTGCCCGTGGGCATTGATCAGGCCGGGGCTGAGCAACATGTCGGGCAATTCGCGGGTTTCGGTTGCGTTAAGCTTCAGCGCGGCGGAACGTGGGCCGATAAACACGATGCGTCCATCACGGATGCCCACGCCATGTTCCTTGAGCACAACACCAGCAGGTTCGACGGGTACCAGCCAGGTCGGCAGCAATAACAGGTCGAGCGCAGCGGCAGTGTTCGGCATCGAGGGTCGGTTCCAGTGCTTTTGTATAGGATGGCGAAGTATACCCGAGCGTCTTCGCGGGGGGATCGCTATAATCGGCGGCTTTTGTTCAAGAGTGCGGGGTGAGGGATGCGCGATCGACTGTTGGCTGCGGAAAAGGTAAAGGCCATCGATTGGCGTGATGGCGCTCTCCATCTGCTGGATCAGCGCATTTTGCCGTTCGAGGAAACCTGGATCGCCTACACCAGCGCTGCTGGCGTGGCCGAGGCCATTCGCTCGATGGTGGTGCGCGGTGCTCCGGCGATTGGTATCAGTGCGGCTTATGGCATCGTACTGGCTGCCCGTGCCCGTATTGCCGAAGGTGGTGACTGGTACGCGGCGCTGGAAGAGGATTTCATGCTGTTGGCCGATTCTCGTCCTACCGCGGTCAACCTGTTCTGGGCGCTGGGTCGCATGCACGACCGGCTTGATCGCCTGAAAGACAATGCCGATCCGCTGGCGGTGCTGGAGGCCGAGGCTATCGCCATTCATGAAAGTGATCGCGAAGCCAACCTGACCATGGCCCAGCTGGGTGTGGACCTGATCCGCAAGCATCAGGGCAACGCCCAGGCGATCCTGACCCACTGCAACACCGGCGCGCTGGCCACGGGCGGCTTTGGCACGGCGTTGGGGGTGATTCGTGCAGCATTCATCGAGGGTATGGTCGAGCAGGTCTATGTCGACGAAACCCGCCCATGGCTACAGGGCTCGCGGCTGACCGCGTGGGAACTGGCCAATGAAGGCATTCCAGTAACCCTCAATGTCGATTCTGCCGCGGCGCATATCATGAAGACCAAAGGCCCTACCTGGGTCATCGTCGGCGCTGACCGGATTACCGCCAACGGCGACGTGGCGAACAAGATCGGCACCTACCAACTGGCGGTCAACGCCATGCACCATGGCGTGCGCTTCATGGTGGTGGCGCCGAGTTCGACCATCGACATGAATCTGGCAAGTGGCGATGAGATCCCGATTGAAGAGCGTGATGGTCGCGAGTTGCTGGAGGTCGGCGGCAAGCGCGTCGGGGCTGATGTTCATGCCTTTAACCCGGTGTTCGACGTGACGCCGGCGGATCTGATCGATGCGATCGTCACCGAAAAAGGCATTGTAGAACGCCCGGATACGGCGAAAATGGCGCAGTTGATGTGCCGTAAACGTCTGCATTGATAATCTTTGGTGTCTGGTAAGCCGCCATCGCGAGCAAGCTCGCTCCCACAGGTTTTGTGACCGCCGCAGGACACTGTGGGAGCGGGCTTGCCCGCGAAGAGGCCCTTAAAGCCAACAAATCAGCCCGAATCAGCCACAAATTCTCCATTCAACACAGCTCTAAGCCTCTCTCGTCCCCTTCAAGCCTGTCACCGGTCAACTAACTACTCTCCATGCGCATCTGGGGGATAGGTGCGTGGCGGCTCTTGTGATAACATCCGGCGGTTTCCAGGGTTGCCCCAAGTGGCGACCCGTACTGCACAGATCCATGGCATAACTCGTTGATTTGTTGTAAGCCAATGCATGGCACTGAGCCTGCAGCGGCGAGCTTCGTTGGTCCTGACGAAGTTTCACCAGAAAAAGGAATCAGGCTTCTCATGGGCGAACTGGCCAAAGAAATCCTCCCGGTCAATATCGAAGACGAGCTGAAGCAGTCCTACCTCGACTACGCGATGAGCGTAATTGTCGGGCGGGCACTGCCGGATGCGCGCGATGGCTTGAAGCCCGTGCACCGGCGCGTGCTGTTCGCGATGAGCGAGCTGGGCAACGACTTCAACAAGCCGTACAAGAAATCTGCCCGTGTTGTCGGTGACGTGATCGGTAAGTATCACCCGCACGGTGATACCGCGGTGTACGACACCATCGTTCGGATGGCGCAGCCATTCTCCCTGCGCTACCTGCTGGTAGACGGCCAGGGCAACTTCGGTTCAGTGGACGGCGACAACGCTGCGGCCATGCGATACACCGAAGTGCGCATGACCAAGCTGGCGCACGAGCTGTTGGCTGACCTGCATAAAGAAACCGTGGACTGGGTGCCGAACTACGACGGCACCGAAATGATCCCGGCGGTCATGCCGACCCGTATTCCCAACCTGCTGGTCAACGGCTCCAGCGGTATCGCCGTGGGCATGGCGACCAACATTCCGCCGCACAACCTCGGTGAAGTCATCGACGGTTGCCTGGCGCTCATCGACAATCCAGAGCTGACTGTCGACGAGCTGATGCAATACATCCCCGGTCCGGACTTCCCGACCGCCGCGATCATCAACGGTCGCGCCGGCATCATCGAAGCCTACCGCACCGGTCGCGGTCGCATTTACATGCGCGCCCGCTCGATGATCGAAGACATCGACAAGGTCGGTGGCCGCCAGCAGATCGTCATCACCGAACTCCCTTACCAGTTGAACAAGGCGCGTCTGATCGAGAAGATCGCCGAACTGGTAAAAGAGAAGAAGCTCGAAGGCATCACCGAACTGCGCGACGAGTCCGACAAGGACGGTATGCGCGTCGTGATCGAATTGCGTCGCGGCGAAGTGCCTGAGGTCATCCTCAACAACCTCTACGCCCAGACCCAGCTGCAAGCGGTGTTCGGTATCAATATCGTTGCGCTGATCGACGGCCGTCCACGGATCCTGAACCTCAAGGACCTGCTGGAAGCCTTCGTTCGTCACCGTCGCGAAGTCGTTACCCGCCGTACCGTGTTCGAGCTGCGTAAAGCCCGCGAACGTGGTCACATTCTGGAAGGTCAAGCGGTTGCCCTGTCGAACATCGACCCGGTCATCGCCCTTATCAAGGCCTCGCCAACGCCGTCGGAAGCCAAGGAAGCGCTGATCAGTACTGCCTGGGAATCCTCTGCCGTGGTGGCCATGGTCGAACGTGCCGGTGCCGACTCTTGCCGTCCAGAAACCCTGGACCCGCAATACGGCCTACGCGACGGCAAATACTTCCTGTCGCCAGAACAGGCGCAAGCCATTCTGGAACTGCGTCTGCACCGTCTGACCGGTCTGGAACACGAAAAACTGCTGGCCGAGTATCAAGAGATCCTCAACCAGATCGGCGAACTGATCCGCATCCTCAGCAGCGCCACGCGTCTGATGGAAGTGATCCGCGAAGAGCTGGAAGTGATCCGCGCCGAGTACGGCGATGTGCGTCGCACCGAGATCCTCGATGCCCGTCTCGACTTGACCCTGGGTGACATGATCCCGGAAGAAGAGCGCGTCGTGACCATCTCCCACGGTGGCTACGCCAAGACCCAGCCATTGGCTGCGTATCAGGCTCAGCGTCGTGGCGGTAAAGGCAAGTCGGCGACCGGCGTCAAGGATGAGGACTACATTGCTCACCTGCTGGTTGCCAACAGCCACACCACGCTGCTGCTGTTCTCCAGCAAGGGCAAAGTGTACTGGCTGAAAACCTACGAAATTCCGGAAGCGTCCCGCGCTGCCCGTGGTCGTCCGCTGGTCAACCTGCTGCCGCTGGACAGTGATGAATACATCACCACCATGCTGCCGGTCGAGGAATACACCGAAGGTCACTTCATCTTCATGGCGACTGCTAAAGGCACCGTGAAGAAGACCCCGCTGGAATCCTTCAGTCGTCAACGCAGCGTCGGTCTGATCGCGCTGGAGCTGGACGAAGGTGACGTACTGATCTCTGCCGCCATTACCGATGGCGAGCGCGAAGTCATGCTGTTCTCCGACGGCGGCAAGGTTACCCGTTTCAAGGAAACCGACGTTCGCGCCATGGGCCGTACCGCTCGCGGTGTCCGCGGCATGCGTCTGCCGGAAGGTCAGAAGCTGATTTCCATGCTGATCCCGGAAGAAGGCAGCCAGATCCTCACCGCTTCGGCGCGTGGCTACGGCAAGCGCACGGCGATCACCGAGTTCCCTGAGTACAAGCGTGGCGGCCAGGGCGTTATCGCCATGGTCAGCAACGAGCGTAACGGCCGTCTGGTCGGTGCAGTCCAGGTACTCGATGGCGAGGAAATCATGCTGATTTCCGACCAGGGCACCCTGGTGCGTACCCGTGTCGACGAAGTGTCCAGCCTGGGTCGTAACACTCAGGGCGTGACCCTGATCAAGCTGGCCAACGACGAAACACTGGTCGGGCTGGAGCGGGTTCAGGAGCCGTCGGAAGTCGAGGGTGAAGAGCTGGAAGGTGAAGAGGGTGAAGGGTTTGTCGGGGAAGTCGTGATCGACGACGTTGCCGAAGACCAACAACTCGACGCCGCCGCTGACGAAGAACCACAGGAATAAGCGGGTAAGCAGGGGGCGGATGAAAATTCGCCCCCTTGTTGTTTGTCCCTTTGAATAATTATGTCCCTTCTGTAGGAGCGAGCTCGCTCGCGATGGACGTTAACGATAACGCGGGAAGCCTGGCATCCCGCGGCGTCCTCAGGTTTTTCGCGAGCAAGCTCGCTCCTACAGGGTGTCGATTGATGTTGCGATTTATTGCGTGATACCACCAAATCAGAGCGAGATTGGATGTGAGCAAGAGAGCCTATAACTTCTGTGCCGGTCCTGCGGCGCTTCCCGAAGCTGTCCTGCAGCGCGCCCAGGGTGAACTCCTCGACTGGCACGGCAAGGGTCTGTCGGTCATGGAAATGAGCCATCGCAGTGATGAGTTCGTGTCCATCGCCACCAAGGCCGAGCAGGATCTGCGTGATCTGCTGAATATCCCCTCGAACTATAAAGTGCTGTTTCTGCAAGGTGGCGCCAGCCAGCAATTCGCTCAGATTCCTCTGAACCTGTTGCCGGAAAACGGCTCGGCCGACTATATCGATACCGGTATCTGGTCGCAGAAAGCCATCGAAGAAGCTTCGCGCTACGGCCATGTCAATGTTGCCGGCACCGCCAAGCCTTACGACTATTTCGCCATTCCCGGCCAGAACGAATGGAAATTGTCGAAAGACGCGGCCTACGTTCACTACGCGCCGAACGAAACCATCGGCGGCCTGGAGTTCCAATGGATTCCCGAGACCGGTGATATCCCGCTGGTCGCCGACATGTCCTCGGACATCCTGTCGCGCCCGGTGGATGTTTCGCGCTTCGGCATGATCTACGCCGGCGCCCAGAAAAACATCGGCCCGAGTGGTATCGTGGTCAACATCGTTCGCGAAGACCTGCTGGGTCATGCGCGCTCCATTTGCCCGACCATGCTCAACTACAAGGTCGCGGCCGATAACGGTTCGATGTACAACACCCCGCCGACCCTGGCCTGGTACTTGTCTGGCCTGGTATTCGAGTGGCTCAAGGAGCAGGGCGGCGTCGAGGCCATCGGCAAGCTCAACGAAGTCAAGCAGCGCACGCTGTATGGCTTCATCGATGCCAGCGGCCTGTACAGCAACCCGATCAACAAGTCGGACCGCTCGTGGATGAACGTGCCGTTCCGCCTGGCTGATGATCGTCTGGACAAGCCGTTCCTGGCCGGTGCCGACGAGCGTGGCCTGTTGAACCTCAAGGGGCACCGTTCCGTGGGTGGCATGCGCGCCTCCATCTATAACGCCGTCGACATCAACGCCGTCAATGCGCTGGTTTCGTACATGGCAGAGTTCGAGAAGGAACACGGCTAATGTCTGAGCAAGAACTCAAGGCACTGCGCCTGCGCATTGATGCCCTGGACGAAAAGGTCCTGGAACTGATCAGTGAGCGTGCGCGCTGCGCCCAGGAAGTCGCGCGAGTAAAGATGGCCTCGCTGGCCGAAGGCGAAGTGCCGGTGTTCTATCGTCCTGAGCGCGAAGCTCAGGTGCTCAAGCGTGTCATGGAGCGCAACCAGGGGCCGCTGGGCAACGAAGAGATGGCGCGGTTGTTCCGCGAAATCATGTCGTCGTGCCTGGCGCTCGAGCAGCCGCTGAAAGTGGCTTACCTCGGCCCTGAAGGTACGTTCACCCAGGCGGCGGCCATGAAGCACTTCGGCCACGCGGTGATCAGCAAGCCGATGGCGGCGATCGACGAAGTGTTCCGTGAAGTGGCGGCGGGGGCGGTGAATTTTGGCGTGGTGCCGGTGGAGAACTCTACCGAAGGCGCGGTCAACCACACCCTCGACAGCTTCCTTGAACACGACATGGTGATCTGCGGCGAAGTCGAGCTGCGTATCCACCATCACCTGTTGGTCGGTGAAAACACCAAGACCGACAGCATCAGCCGCATCTACTCCCACGCCCAGTCCCTGGCCCAGTGCCGCAAGTGGCTGGACGCCCATTACCCGAATGTCGAGCGCGTGGCGGTGTCCAGCAACGCCGAAGCGGCCAAGCGGGTCAAGGGTGAGTGGAACTCGGCGGCGATTGCCGGCGACATGGCGGCCGGCCTGTACGGCTTGACCCGTCTGGCCGAAAAAATCGAGGACCGCCCGGATAACTCCACGCGTTTCCTCATGATCGGCAACCAGGAAGTGCCGCCGACCGGCGACGACAAGACCTCGATCATCGTTTCGATGAGCAACAAGCCGGGTGCGCTTCACGAGTTGCTGGTGCCGTTCCACGACAATGGCATCGACCTGACGCGAATCGAGACTCGTCCGTCGCGCAGCGGTAAATGGACCTACGTGTTCTTCATCGACTTCGTCGGCCACCACCGCGACCCGCTGGTCAAGGGTGTGCTGGAAAAGATCAGTCAGGAAGCAGTGGCACTCAAGGTGCTGGGTTCCTACCCGAAAGCAGTTCTCTAAGGGGCGGTAGCAAATGAGTGGCAATTTCCTCGCTCTGGCACAGCCGGGCGTGCAACAACTTTCGCCTTACGTTCCGGGCAAACCCGTGGACGAACTGGCACGTGAGCTGGACCTCGATCCAGCCAGCATCATCAAGTTGGCGAGCAACGAAAACCCGCTGGGCGCCGGCCCCAAGGCGCTGGCGGCGATTCGCGATGCGCTGGCCGAGCTGACCCGTTATCCGGACGGCAACGGTTTTGCCCTCAAGAGCCTGTTGGCCGAGCAGTGCCGCGTCGAACTCAACCAGGTTACGCTGGGCAACGGTTCCAACGATATCCTGGAGCTGGTTGCGCGTGCCTACCTGGCGCCGGGCCTGAATGCCGTGTTCAGCGAGCATGCGTTCGCGGTCTACCCGATTGCCACCCAGGCTGTCGGCGCGCAGGCCAAGGTGGTTCCGGCCAAGGATTGGGGGCATGACCTGCCTGCCATGCAGGCAGCCATCGATGCCAACACCCGCGTGGTGTTCATCGCCAACCCGAACAACCCGACCGGGACCTGGTTCGACGCCGAGGCGCTGGATGAATTCCTGCAGGATGTGCCGGAGCATGTGCTGGTCGTACTGGACGAGGCTTACATCGAATACGCCGAAGGCAGCGATCTGCCGGATGGCCTGGACTTCCTGGCGGCTTATCCGAACCTGCTGGTTTCCCGCACCTTCTCCAAGGCCTATGGCCTGGCGGCGCTGCGCGTGGGTTATGGCTTGTCCACGGCGGTGGTCGCAGACGTGCTGAACCGTGTACGCCAGCCGTTCAACGTCAACAGCCTGGCCCTGGCCGCGGCCTGTGCGGCGTTGAAGGACGAAGAGTATCTGGCGCAAAGCCGTCAGTTGAACGAGTCCGGCATGCAGCAACTGGAAACCGGTTTCCGTGAGCTGGGGCTGAGCTGGATCCCGTCCAAGGGCAATTTCATTTGCGTCGATCTCGGTCAAGTCGCGGCCCCGGTGTTCCAGGGCTTGCTTCGTGAAGGCGTGATCGTGCGTCCGGTGGCCAACTACGGCATGCCGAACCACCTGCGCATCACCATTGGCCTGCCGGCAGAGAACAGCCGCTTCCTGGAAGCGCTGACCAAGGTTCTGGCTCGTGGTTGATGTCACTGCGCTGCAATCTGCTGAGCCTATGATCGGTCGCCTGGTGGTGGTCGGTCTCGGTTTGATCGGCGGTTCGTTTGCCAAGGGTTTGCGTGAAAGCGGTCTGTGCCGCGAAGTGGTCGGAGTCGATCTCGATCCACAATCGCGCAAACTCGCGGTTGAGTTGGGTGTGGTGGATCGCTGCGAGGAGGACCTGGGCGTTGCTTGTCAGGGCGCCGACGTCATCCAACTGGCGGTGCCGATCCTGGCCATGGAAAAAGTGCTCGCGCGTCTGGCGGGCATGGATCTGGGGCAGGCGATCCTGACCGATGTCGGCAGTGCCAAGGGCAATGTGGTGCGTGCGGCCACCGAAGCATTTGGCAAGATGCCGTCATGCTTCGTGCCGGGGCACCCGATTGCCGGTTCAGAGCAGAGCGGGGTGGAAGCCTCCAATGCCGAGCTGTTCCGTCGCCACAAAGTAATCCTGACGCCGCTGGATCAGACCGATCCGGCAGCCTTGGCGGTAGTCGACCGCTTGTGGCGCGAGTTGGGTGCCGATGTCGAGCACATGCAGGTCGAGCGTCACGACGAAGTGCTGGCCGCGACCAGCCATCTGCCGCACTTACTGGCGTTCGGCCTGGTCGATTCGTTGGCCAAGCGCAATGAAAATCTTGAGATCTTCCGTTACGCTGCGGGCGGTTTCCGCGATTTCACAAGAATCGCCGGAAGCGACCCGGTCATGTGGCACGACATCTTCCTCGCCAACCGCGAAGCTGTCCTGCGCACACTCGATACATTTCGCAGCGATCTCGACGCATTGCGCGACGCGGTCGATGCAGGGGATGGGCACCAATTGTTGGGCGTTTTCACTCGCGCCCGGGTTGCCCGCGAGCATTTCAGTAAAATCCTGGCCCGCAGGGCCTATGTGGACGCTATGAATTCCAACGATCTGATTTTCCTGGCTCAACCTGGTGGCCGCCTGTCCGGTCGGATTCGCGTACCGGGTGACAAATCGGTTTCCCACCGTTCGATCATGCTTGGCTCCCTGGCCGAAGGCGTCACCGAAGTCGAAGGTTTCCTGGAGGGCGAAGATGCCCTGGCGACCTTGCAGGCGTTCCGTGACATGGGCGTGGTCATCGAAGGTCCGCACCACGGTCGCGTGACCATTCACGGCGTCGGCCTGCATGGCCTGAAGCCGGCACCGGGCCCGATCTACCTGGGCAACTCCGGTACTTCGATGCGTCTGCTGTCCGGCCTGCTGGCTGCGCAGAACTTCGACAGCACCCTGACCGGCGACGTTTCGCTGTCCAAACGCCCGATGAATCGCGTGGCCAACCCGCTGCGTGAAATGGGCGCGGTAATCGAAACCGCCGCTGAAGGTCGCCCTCCGATGACCATTCGTGGTGGCAACAAGCTCAAGGGCCTGACCTACACCATGCCGATGGCCAGTGCCCAGGTTAAGTCCTGCCTGCTGCTTGCCGGTCTGTATGCCGAAGGCAAGACCACGGTTACCGAGCCTGCTCCGACCCGCGACCATACCGAGCGCATGCTTCGTGGCTTCGGCTACCCGGTAACGGTCAACGGTGCGACCGCATCGGTCGAGTCCGGCAATAAACTGACCGCGACCCACATCGAAGTACCGGGCGATATTTCGTCTTCGGCGTTCTTTCTGGTGGCGGCATCGATCGCCGAAGGTTCGGAGCTGGTGCTGGAGCACGTCGGCATCAACCCGACCCGTACCGGCGTGATCGACATCCTGCGCCTGATGGGCGCCGACATCACCCTGGAAAACCAGCGTGAAGTGGGTGGCGAACCGGTGGCTGACTTGCGCGTACGTGCAGCTAAACTCAAAGGTATCGAGATTCCCGAGGCGCTGGTCCCGCTGGCGATCGACGAGTTCCCGGTGTTGTTCGTCGCCGCGGCCTGTGCCGAAGGGCGCACCGTGTTGCGTGGCGCCGAAGAGCTGCGGGTCAAGGAGTCGGATCGCATCCAGGTCATGGCGGATGGTTTGCTGGCGCTGGGCGTCAAGTGCGAGCCAACCTCGGATGGCATCATCATCGACGGCGGCCAGATCGGCGGCGGTGAAGTGCACGGTCATGGTGATCACCGTATTGCCATGGCGTTCAGCGTTGCTTCGCTGCGCGCCAGTGCGCCGATCCGCATTCATGATTGCGCCAACGTCGCGACGTCGTTCCCGAATTTCCTGGCGCTGTGCGCACAGGTCGGTATTCGCGTGGCACAAGAGGCACAGTCGTGATCAACATTGCACCGGTCATCACTATTGATGGGCCAAGTGGTTCGGGCAAGGGTACGGTAGCCGGGATTCTGGCCAAGCGCCTGGGCTGGAACCTGCTGGATTCCGGTGCGTTGTACCGATTGCTGGCCTTCGCCGCGCATAACCACGGTGTCGACCTGACCAATGAAGAGCTGCTGAAGAAACTCGCCGCTCATCTGGATGTGCAGTTCATCGCGGCGACGGACGGTCAGTTGCAACGCATCATTCTGGAAGGTGATGAAGTCAGCGATGTCATTCGCACCGAAAGCGTCGGTTCCGGCGCTTCCCAGGTGGCTGCGCTGCCCGCTGTACGCGAGGCGCTGCTGCAGCGCCAGCGAGCCTTTCAGGAGGCACCGGGCCTTGTGGCGGATGGTCGCGACATGGGCACAGTGGTTTTTCCTGACGCGCCGCTGAAGATTTTTCTGACCGCCAGTGCCGAGGAACGGGCGCGCCGTCGATATTTGCAGTTGAAGGGCAAGGTCGAGGGTGTTAGTCTGTCGAGTCTGCTAGATGAGATACGTGCGCGCGATGAGCGTGACACCCAGCGAGCGGTAGCCCCGCTCAAACCGGCGGCTGACGCCATACAGCTGGATTCCACGGAATTATCCATCGACCAGGTGCTGGAACGCATCATGAGCGAGATCGCCATTCGCGATATCGCCGGGTGACCAAGAAGGCCGCAGGGGACCAGTCATAGTCCTGCGGTGGCTTCTTTTAAATGAAACTAACCCACACCGTCTGGGGTGTGGAGATGGGCGTATTCTTCGCCCTCATCAACAGGAATTAAAATGAGCGAAAGCTTTGCGGAACTCTTTGAAGAAAGCCTAAAAACCCTGAACCTTCAGGCAGGCTCCATCATCACCGGTGTTATCGTTGATATCGATTACCAGGCTCGCTGGGTAACCGTTCACGCTGGCCTGAAGTCTGAAGCACTCATCCCGCTTGAGCAGTTCTACAACGACGCTGGCGAACTGAACATCAACGTCGGTGACGAAGTTCACGTTGCTCTGGACTCGGTTGAAGACGGCTTTGGTGAAACCAAGCTGTCCCGTGAAAAAGCCAAGCGCGCTGAATGCTGGATTGTTCTGGAAGCAGCCTTCGCAGCCGAAGAAGTGGTCAAGGGCGTTATCAACGGTAAGGTTAAAGGCGGCTTCACTGTCGACGTTAACGGCATCCGTGCGTTCCTGCCAGGTTCTCTGGTTGACGTCCGTCCAGTGCGCGACACCACGCACCTGGAAGGCAAAGAGCTGGAATTCAAGGTCATCAAGCTGGACCAGAAGCGCAACAACGTTGTCGTTTCCCGTCGCAGCGTCCTGGAAGCCGAGAACTCCGCCGAGCGCGAAGCTCTGCTGGAATCCCTGCAGGAAGGCCAACAAGTCAAAGGTATCGTCAAGAACCTCACCGATTACGGCGCATTCGTCGATCTGGGTGGCGTCGATGGCCTGCTGCACATTACCGACATGGCTTGGAAGCGTATCAAGCATCCTTCCGAAATCGTCAACGTTGGCGACGAGATCGATGTCAAGGTTCTGAAGTACGATCGCGAGCGCAATCGTGTTTCCCTGGGCCTGAAGCAGCTGGGCGAAGATCCATGGGTTGCTATCAAAGCCCGTTACCCAGAAAGCACTCGCGTTACCGCGCGTGTAACCAACCTGACCGACTACGGCTGCTTCGCTGAGCTGGAAGAAGGCGTTGAAGGTCTGGTACACGTTTCCGAAATGGACTGGACCAACAAGAACATCCACCCTTCGAAAGTCGTACAAGTCGGCGACGAAGTGGAAGTTATGGTTCTGGACATCGACGAAGAGCGTCGTCGTATCTCCCTGGGCATCAAGCAGTGCAAATCTAACCCATGGGAAGATTTCTCTGGCCAGTTCAACAAGGGCGATAAAATCTCCGGCACCATCAAGTCGATCACCGATTTCGGTATCTTCATTGGTCTGGACGGCGGTATCGACGGTCTGGTTCACCTGTCCGACATCTCCTGGAACGAAGTGGGCGAAGAAGCCGTTCGCCGCTTCAAGAAGGGCGACGAGCTGGACACCGTTATCCTGTCGGTTGACCCAGAGCGCGAGCGCATCTCCCTGGGTATCAAGCAACTGGAAAGCGATCCGTTCTCCGAGTACGTTCAAGAGAACGACAAAGGCGCCATCGTTAAAGGCATCGTGAAGGAAGTTGACGCTAAAGGCGCCATCATCACTCTGGCCGACGATATCGAAGCGACTCTGAAAGCCTCCGAAATCAGCCGTGACCGCGTTGAAGACGCGCGCAACGTTCTGAAAGAAGGCGAAGAAGTAGAAGCCAAGATCATCAGCGTTGACCGCAAGAGCCGTGTAATTCAGCTCTCGATCAAGTCGAAAGACGTTGAAGACGAGAAAGAAGCAATCCAGAGCCTGCGCGACAAGCCAGTAGCTACTGATGCTCCTGTGGCCACCACCCTGGGTGACCTGCTGCGTGCACAAATGGAAAAGCAGAACTAAGTTCTGATTTTCTGTAAAAAAGGGCGACTTCGGTCGCCCTTTTTTGTGCCTGTAATTTAGTGAATGAATTTTGGCCAGCTTGATTTGCTCGGACCGTGAACCAAAAATGCCCAAAAAATGTCTGATTGTTTAGTCAGATCAAACGGTTATTTGCAGCTAGTCTTTAGTCTGAGACTGATGATCGCCTGGTAGGCTTTCTGGCAAAAGGACGTGAATGAACAAGCTCATTGTCGCAGTAGTAGTGCTGGTGCTAGCGGGTTGTACCACTAACGCCAAAACTCACGTAGTGCGTGGGGTTGGCGGCATTGAGGTCGATTGTTCGGGGCTCGGTTCGAAATGGGACATGTGTTACAAGCGCGCGACCAAGGAATGCAAGGGGGCGGGCTACCAGGTTGTTGCAAGGTCTGATGATCTCAAGGAAGAGGAGGAGGGGCTGTTTGGGTTCAACCCGGCAGGTTTCCTGACGCGCACTATGTTGGTGATTTGCCGATAACAGGGTGATCGCCCAGAGTCTACCCGTTCCAGGAATCAAGCATTTTGAGGCGCTGGGATAGATGGTAAAACTCAGACTGTTCAAAATCGTGCAGGCGTGCTAAAACCTTTGAGGCGCTGACCTAGCTGCTTGAAAAAGAAGGGAAAAATATGACGAAGTCGGAGTTGATCGAACGAATTGTCACCCATCAAGGGCTGCTCTCATCCAAGGATGTGGAGCTGGCCATCAAGACCATGCTTGAGCAAATGTCCCAATGTCTGGCTACCGGAGATCGTATCGAGATCCGGGGGTTTGGCAGCTTCTCTCTGCACTATCGCGCGCCGCGGGTCGGCCGTAATCCGAAAACCGGCCAGTCTGTCAGTCTCGACGGCAAGTTCGTTCCGCATTTCAAGCCAGGGAAAGAGCTTAGGGATCGGGTGAATGAGGAAGAGGATGATGCTGGTGAATTTTAATGCGTTCTCCGGGGTAGGTTCTAATGAATAGTTTCAGAAAGGCTGTTCTGTGGCTGTGTTTGCTAATGCTTTTTGCTGCTATTCTGGTTTTTATGCTTGAAAATCAGCAGCTTACCTCTATTTCTTTTTTGGGGATGACAACGCAGCCACTCCCGGTTTCTATTTTCGTAGCGACATTTATGCTCGGTGGTATTTTGCTTGGCCCGCTTCTGGCGATGGCTTTTAAGCAAAGGCGAAACCGTACCTGATTGGGCTGAAGATTTACTGGGCTGAGTTATCAGCCTTTAGTGGAAGTCAAGAATATTGAATAGTAAAGAATCCAATGGCCTGGGCGAGATTGATATCTCCGATATTTTTCGCGTGCTATGGAAAACAAAATGGACGATTTTCGCCACTGCAAGCATAGTAACCTTGATTGCAGTAGCCTACGTTTTTTTTGCCCGCCCGGTTTATGAGGCAAGTGCATTTGCTATGCCTCCTACTTACAATGATATTGCGAATCTAAATTACGGCAGAAGCAGCGAAACAGAGCTGGTTCCTATTACAGTTAAAGATGTTTACTCGATTTTTTTGCAGAGTTTGAGAGGCGAGACTCTCCGTCAAACATTCATTGCTGAAGTAATGGCGCCCGGATCAAGTAAAGACGAGGGCAAGGCTGGTAGTGATCTTCTGTATTCCGAGCTTTCCAAGCGCTTGGTTGTGTCTCAGCCAACAAGAGATCTTCCAGATGAGTATGTGGTTACTATTCAAAGTAGTAACCCTGAGCAAGCTGCGCAATGGGCGCAAGAATATATTCATCGAGCAGGTAAGTTGGCGGAGAAGGAAATAATAAAAAACGTTTTATATGAGGCGGATGTCAAGGTTCGTAGCCTTGATCGACAAATTGCCGATTTGCGTGAAAATGCTCAAAAAGTCCGAGAGGATACCATCACTAAACTGCGTGAAGCTCTTCGGGTTGCGAACGCCATTGGATTGGAGAAGCCTCCTATTATTACTGGCAATCCCGCGGTTCAAATCGCTGGCAGCGTCGATGGGCAGCTCATTTACATGCGTGGCACTAAAGCGCTGGAGGCGGAGATTGAAAACCTGGAGGCGCGAGGTGCGAATGACCCTTTCATTGGGCGTTTGCGGGATCTTGAGTCAAAGCGGGCGTTTTACAAGTCGATTTCTTCAAATCTTCAGGATGTTGTCGTCTATCGCTTGGATGGAGATGCCAAGCCACCGCTCAATCCTATAAAACCTAAAAAGTCTTTAATAATTATGCTCAGTTTTCTCTTTGGCGTGTTGTTGGGGGTGGGCTTTGCCTTGGTGCGCTATTTCCTTCCTTCGAATTCATCCAAGAAGTCGGTTTTTTCTCAGTAAGATGTGGTAATCCTTGCCATATCAATGACTGGCGGATTGATCAAATTTTGGCGCGTATCATGATACGGTTGCTTCTCAATGGGGGGGGGCACACTCGAGGTGATTAGGGCAATGCATATTCTTCAGTTTTTTTGTTGATGCCCTGCACTTTTGACTCTTTTTCTGCCCCTGCCCCATTCGTAACATCTATCAAGCTGTTTAGTTGAAGAAGTTGCTGGCTATTTGTCGGCATTCTGAAGATTCGGCCTTGATTTTTCATTCTGGGAACTCCCATTTAAACCTACACCTTTGCCATGCGCCCGTTCGTCTGGAGACCAGAGTCTATGCATTTTGCTCGGTCTTGCGTTGCTTGAGGGGGCCACCGATAAATTCCGACGGATATGGGTCGACAGGAGTGAATTTGTGCTTGATGGTGAGATTGTCGAATTGTGTGGCAGCGATGCTACGTGCGCACAGGTATAATCAATTTTTTGTAGCTGTACGGACGCAGTCCGATGGGGGCTTTGAATGGCCTGGTCGGCGGGTTTCGGCATTGGTTTGGAGCCCGATTACTGAGAGCTATTTGTCATTTCAAGGTGTACGCCCGGTGTGTATCGGCAGCGTGACTTGAGCAAAGCGTACTGACTGATGAGTAAGGGTTGACTCTGGAGTGGTAAGTGTGTTGAATTTGCGCATTTTTCTCAGTCTTACGTTGCTGTGTGGCCAGCATTTCTCGTCTGGTAGCACGTAAGGGTGTGTTTGATGGTGGCACTGATGGTTGCTTGGATAAAGGAATTCAGGGGGCGTACCTTTTGTTGCTCCATTCGTATTTGGACGAGTGCTTAAGTGGTGGATTACCCGGCAGTGGGTGCCACTGCTTGGACGTGGCTTTCCTGGCGTGACTCCTGGCTGCAAGTAAAAGGGCACTGCGATGAGGTTTGAAGTTTGGCAAGGTTGAAAGCTGGTATCCATTTCGCTTCCTCAATACTAGTGAAGGCTGTAGCAGGGCTCATAGTAATAAAACTACTGGCTTGGAAGTTGGGGCCGGATGGTTTTGGATTGCTTGGTCAGCTCATGACGCTGGTTGCTATTACGGGCATGTTTGCCGGCGGCGGAATAACCAATGGTTTGATCAAGGTCCTGGCGGAGTCACCTGTTGCATCGAAGGAAGGGAAGGCTTGGTTTGCTACGGCATTTACACTAACGACCGTTATCTCTGCAATTGTTGCACTGTTTTTGATGATTTTCTCCACCGCACTTTCAAGTCGTTTGATGCAGGGAGGGTTTACCGCTCTTTTCGTAGGCCTTGGATTGGTTCAAGTGATTGTGGGTTACGGAAGTTTGGTTCAGGCAGAGGCAAGCAGCCGTGGTGAGAGCAGTTTCTACGCGAAGGTCAATATATTAGGAACAGTACTTGGTACGCTTGTGTTGGCCCTTGCAGTCAACTCGTTTGGTTTTGACGGTGCTGCGTACTCGGTAATGCTAATGCCGGCGTTAACCGCAATTGTCACATTGTTGTTTATGGCTTCAGGCCGGAGAGAGCTTTTCCATTTTTCGAGATTCTTGGTCGATAGGGTTAGAATGCGTCACCTGTTGTCTTTTTCAGTTTTGGCCTTGGTAGGTTCTACATCCGTTCCAGTTGCGCAAATTTTGATGCGTGATGGTATGGCGCAGAGGTTTGGCTGGGAGCAGGTGGGGCTATGGCAGGGCGTGATTAAGCTGTCTGATGTCTATATGCAGTTCGTGGGTGTTGTTTTGATGAATTATGTGTTGCCTCGGTATGCATCAGCAGCCAATCTTAACTTGGTTATTAAAGAGTTTAAAGTCAGTCTGTTGTGGTTGTTGTCAGCTCTCTTGTTAGGTTTTATCGTTCTTTATAGTCTGAAAAATATTATTGTCAAGTTGGTTTTTTCAGACGAGTTTCTTCCGATGACTGACTATTTTTTACCTCAGATGGTTGGAGATATTTTTCGAACGATCGCGTCTGCAATATCTTTGATATTCATGGCTAGAGGTGCTGTGCGAGTGTCGATAATATTCGAATTTGCACAAGGTATATTTATTTTTAGCGTGTTTCTCATGCTGCTGAGTACTTTTGGGTCTATGGCTCCAGTGTATGCGCACGTGATTACTTACGGGTTGCTTTCCATGTTCATGGCCGCAGGGCTGGGATTTTGGTTTAAGAGAGGGAAGTCATGAAGATTCTTATGCTGTGTACCAAGTTTTCATTGTCTGAAAATGATCCTTGGCTTACAAATGAATTGGCCGATTCTTTCCAGGAATTGGGGCATGAGGTGACCGTGCTATGTCTCGACTGGTCGGCAAAACCCGGCAGCACCCGTTCGAATCTAAAGCTGCGAAACGGGGTCGAAGTGATTTCGATTCCTCCTTTGTTGGTGAGTTCCCCATTTGAGTTCGTTACTCGTATCCTAAAGTGGAGCCTCTCGTCATTTTCTGCATATTCGATTTCGCGAAAGCTGGTCAAACAGCGAAAATTTGATGCGGTGATTGGGTTTTCACCTGCCATTACTATGGCTTTGCCAATTATGTTGTTGGCCCGAAACAAAAAGCTTACGTCGCTATTGATTCAGTGGGATTTCTTTCCGCATCATCATCGACAAATCGGTTTATTTTCGTCTGGTGTTTCTTTCTTTGTAGCAAGAAAGGTTGAAGAGACGCTGATACGCAAATTCGATGTGATTGCGTGTATGTCGCCTGCGAACGAAACTTACCTTCGTACTCATTACCCTATTCGCGATGAGCAAAAAATTTGCATCACCCCGGTGTGGGGGAAAGAAACTACATTGCCTGGGGTGGATCGTACCGATATTCGCCAAAAGTATTCTTTGCCGCAGGATAGGCCGCTTGTTGTTTTTGGTGGCCAACTCGTTCACGGTCGAGGTCTTGAAGACCTGATAGGGGCCGCTAAGCTTTCGCAGCAGCGTGGTTCTCCCGTAACGTTCCTCGTGATCGGGAGTGGTTCCCTTGAGTCACTTGTGGAAGCAAGTATCGAGCAATGCTGTGGAAATCTTATCTGGATTCCACGTATACCTCGAGACGAGTATGTGGGGTTGATAAAATCCTGTGATCTCGCTCTTGTATGTACGGTCAGGGATGTTGATGTCCCAAGCTTTCCATCTAAAACGATAGATTATTTGAGAGTGGGTTTGCCTATTATCGCGTCGGTAGAGTCCTCTACGGATTATGGGGACTATATAGCCTCATTAGGCGTAGGCATCAGTGTTGAAGCTGGAGAACCTGATAAGTTGCTCGAATCTATCGAGGCGTTGCTGCGCGATACTGATAAGATGAGGGTAATGAGTGAGTTGGGGCCAGTGCGTTTTAAAGAAGTGTTTGAAGTGAAGCACATTACGTCCCAACTTCTTGATTTGGTCGTATAGCTCTGTGTTTGTGGAGTGTGATTTATGTCCAATGAATTAGGTGAGGTTTTTCTGCCTCCTCTGATGTTGGGCATGGCCTGTGCTTTGCTGGTGACTGTAGAAAGTCACGATGGCTCGCAGTGGGTGACTATCTTTCCGGGGCTATCTAGCGATCTAGGTTCTCTGGGAATTACCCTGCCAATAGTCGTGATGGGCTCTTTCTGGCGTGGCGCCTGGAAAAATGCAGTACTGTGGAAAATGGGTGCTAAAACCTTGGTGCTCCTGTGCCTGTTTGTGTATTTGTCGGTGTTAAATACACTAGCTAACAATCAATCGGCACACGTGTCAGATTCGTTTTTTTGCATTGTATTCCTGATGTTTGTTGTCATCAGTTTTAAAGGCAGAAAATATGAGTCTTCTTGTGGCTGTTTGAAACAAATAATGTTGTGAGGATATTATGTTTCAGAATAAGACGCTTTTGATCACCGGTGGTACCGGGTCCTTTGGTAATGCTGTCTTGAGGCGCTTTCTTGATACCGATATTGCCGAGATTCGCATATTTAGTCGGGATGAAAAAAAGCAGGATGACATGCGTAAGCATTACGCGAGCTCCAAGCTGAAGTTCTATATTGGTGATGTTCGTGATTACCAGAGCGTCCTGAATGCCACCCGTGGCGTCGATTACATTTTCCACGCGGCGGCGCTCAAGCAGGTTCCATCCTGCGAGTTCCACCCTATGGAGGCTGTGAAGACCAATGTCCTGGGTACGGAGAACGTACTTGAAGCGGCTATTCAAAATGGTGTCAAGCGCGTTGTTTGCTTGAGTACTGACAAGGCCGTTTATCCCATCAATGCAATGGGAATCTCCAAGGCGATGATGGAGAAGGTGATGGTGGCCAAGTCGCGTAGTGCTGATGATGAGAAGACTGTCATTTGCGGAACGCGCTACGGCAACGTCATGGCTTCGCGAGGTTCGGTTATTCCGCTGTTCATTCAGCAGATTCGCGACGGCAAGCCCTTGACCCTGACCGACCCTAGCATGACTCGCTTTATGATGACTCTGGCGGATGCGGTGGATTTGGTGTTGTACGCTTTTGAGCACGGCAACAATGGCGACCTGTTTGTGCAGAAAGCGCCAGCAGCTACAGTAGAAACTCTTGCCAATGCGCTGACTCAAATGCTCAAACTGCCGGAGCACCCGATTCAAGTGATCGGTACTCGCCATGGTGAAAAGCTGTATGAAGCGCTGTTGAGTCGTGAAGAAATGGCCTGCGCGGAAGATCGTGGTGATTACTTCCGAGTGCCGCCTGATCTACGCGATTTGAACTACGCAAAATTTGTGGAGCAAGGGGAGGAAAAGATTTCTCGCACTGAAGATTATAACTCCCATAATACCGAGAGACTGGATATCGAAGGTATGAAGAACCTGCTGTTGAAGCTGGACTTTATGCGCGCTATTCAGCGTGGTGAACACGCGACGCCGGAGGAGTGAAACCATGAAAGTGCTGGTCACCGGTTCCAATGGTTTTGTGGGCAAGAACTTGATAGCGCATCTGAACGAGCGCGCTGATATTGAAGTCGTCCGGTTCACTCGGGACGATAGTATCAATCAGTTATTGGCACTAATAAGCAGTGTGGATTTTGTATTTCACTTGGCAGGAGTGAATCGACCACAAGATCCGGAAGAGTTCAAGGCTGGTAATACGGACTTGACGCAAGCTCTTTGTGAAGCGGTATCAGCATGCGGTAAACCGGTGCCAGTACTTTATACTTCGTCCATTCAGGCTGAGCAGGATAATCCGTACGGCCATAGCAAGCTTGGTGCTGAAGAGGCATTGACAGCGCTCGCGGAAAAGTCTGGTTCACCCGTTTACTTGTTCAGGCTTCCAAATGTCTTTGGCAAGTGGGCTCGGCCGAATTACAACTCAGCAGTTGCAACGTTTTGCCATAATATTGTGCGTGGACTGCCGGTTACTATCAATGATCCACACGCAAATATTAATCTTGTCTATATCGATGATGTTATCAGGCACTTCATTTCAGCGATGGATGGAAGGTTGTCACATGATGGATTCGTAGACGTCCAGCCTCAATACAGTATCAGTGTTGGAGCTCTGGCAAAGCAGTTGGAGGCGTTTCGCGAAAGTCGTGACACCTTGATCACAGAGCCGGTAGGTACCGGCTTGGTGCGTGCTCTTTACTCCACCTATGTCAGCTATTTACCTCCCGAGAGTTTCACATACCAGGTTCCAAAGTACGGTGATCCTAGAGGGGTATTTGTCGAGATGCTGAAAACCGGAGACAGTGGTCAATTTTCATACTTCACTGCTCATCCGGGTGTTACACGTGGTGGTCACTACCACCATTCGAAAACTGAAAAGTTTTTGGTAATAAAAGGTAGGGCTTGTTTTCGCTTTAGGCATATCGTATCTGACGAGTTTTATGAGTTGTACACCACCGGTGATCAACCGGAAATCGTTGAGACGGTTCCAGGTTGGACTCATGACATCACCAATGCCGGGGATGAGGAGATGATTGTGATGCTTTGGGCGAACGAAATTTTTGATCGCGAGCTACCGGACACGTACGCACGTCCGGTCGGCAGCGAGGCTTAGGTTGGAAATGCTCTCTGCTTTGATCGCCTGAGCGAGCAGGGCAGGGAGTCATTTTTCGCGTGACGCATGATGCATGCTGGCGTATGTTCGTTCAGGCGATGCGGGCTATTAAGATAGCAGGTCTAATTAGATCACGGTAAGATGGATGTAACGGTTAATAAATTTTAAATGTTCGGATCGTTAGTCGCCGTCTTTGGTCTGCAGGTGTTAAGGAAAGGATTGTCATGTTTTTTTATCTTGGTATTGGTGTCTTGCTTTGGGTCATAACAATTCCAGGACTGTTCATTAAGACGAAGACTGGCATAAGCTTTTTCGTGGCATTACTCGCTTTTTGGTTAATTTGCGCATTTAGATTCGAAACAGGCTTCGATTGGGTGGTTTACGAGCAATATTATAATGCCGTAAAAAACTCCGGATTTATGGATTTTCCGCAAGATGTGGTCTCAATGGAGCCACTTTTCTATTTGTTGAATTACCTTGTTTCTCGGGTTGGTAACTTTCAGTTTTTTCTGTTTTTAGTTGGTACTTTCAATACATATTGTGCGTGCAGGTTTTTTTATCGCTTTGATTCGCGTGTTTCACTTGGTTTGGCTTTTGTTTTTTGTTGGGTGTATATTCCATTGGAGATGGGGACGATACGTCAGTCTATTGCTGTTTCTATTATGCTTTTGTCAATGGAAAGCTTTGTTTTCGGACGGTCGAAGAAAGCCTTTTTTGGTTTTTTCATTGCTATGGGTTTTCAGTACTCGGCGCTTATGTATGCGCCCATATTCTTTCTTCGCGGAATTCGTTACCTGGTCACGCATGTATGGATCTATATCGCAGTCTGTTTGCTTTTTTATAGTGTTGGTATCGGTTCAGGCCAAATTGCTCTCGGCTTGGGGGCCGTCGCAAATATTCCGTTCGTTTCCGAGAAGCTCAGTGTCTATGCTGGTTTTGGTTTTTCCCAGCGCTCAATAGCGGGGGCCGGTTACTTGGTTTTGAATTGTATGTTGCTTGGGTTGGCCAAGCTGTATCTAAAAGAAATAACGCGTCGAGAGTTAGTGTTAATTGGTGCGCTAATATGTTTGATCGGCGCGCAATCATTTTTGTTTGATTTTGCTCTAATATGGAACCGCATTCAATATCTGGCTTGTTTTGCTCAGGCGGTAATCATATACGACATTCTCAGGCAGTTGCGGGAGCCTGGTCGCGCAATTGTAGCTGCAAGTGTCGCGGTTGTTAGTCTCGCTTCACTGTTGTTTTTTGTTTCTGCCGGTTCTGCGATGCCATTTACTCCCTATCAGTCATATATAAAATATGTGCTGACCAATGAAGAGGGTGATGGTCGACTGCGAACGCAACAGTATTACGAAGACTTCAACGCTGCGAATAAGGTAAGCGAGTGATGGTGCCAGGGGCGCTGTCTACTGACGACGTGCTGGTGTCGGGGTCGGGGCGCGATGCTAAAATGGTCGCCTTTGGATGGTGCGCCGACGATACTCAAAGAATTGGACTCAAATGTGTCATTATGCCAGCCCAGTGAGAGCGCGGTCCTCAGTCAGGCCTGGTCAGCAGCTGTGACAAAAGCAAAGGTTACACAGTGATGTGTGACGGGGTTGCCGACGAGTTAAGCGCTTTTATCGTGCTGGCTGATGATGAAAGCGCTGGCTAGTGTTAATTACTTATCTATCACTTTTTGAAATGTGACGTTTAAAATCATGAAAAAATTAAAAGTCGTAACCGTAGTGGGAACCCGTCCGGAGATCATTCGTCTGTCGCGCGTAATGGCTGCTCTGGATCAGTATTGTGATCACGTACTTGTCCATACCGGGCAGAATTACGATTACGAACTGAATGAAATTTTCTTTCAGGACTTAGGGATCCGCAAGCCTGATCATTTTCTGAACGCTGCGGGTGCCACTGGCGCCGAAACTATCGGTAACGTGATTATTAGTGTGGACCGCGTCCTGGCCGAGATTGAGCCAGAGGCTCTGTTGGTCTTGGGAGACACAAATAGCTGCATGGCAGTCATTCCTGCCAAGCGCCGCAAGATCCCGACCTTCCATATGGAAGCTGGTAATCGCTGTTTCGACATGCGTGTTCCCGAAGAAATCAATCGTCGTATTGTCGATCATACTGCGGATATCAATCTGACTTACAGTACGATCGCTCGTGATTACTTGCTGCGCGAAGGCCTTTCGCCTGACATGGTAATCAAGACCGGTAGCCCGATGTTTGAAGTGCTCAATTATTACCGTGAAGGCATCGAAGCGTCGGATGTCCTTGCTCGTCTCGGTTTGGAAAAGGGTAAGTTTTTCGTCGTTAGCGCACACCGCGAAGAGAATATCGATTCCGATAAAAACTTCGGTAAGCTAGTCGAAGTTCTGAATACGGTCGCCGAGCATTATGGCTATCCCGTTATTGTTTCAACCCACCCACGTACCCAGAAGCGGGTTGACGCCATGGGTGTGAAGTTCCATGAAAATGTTCGCTTGCTCAAACCATTGGGGTTCAAGGACTACAACAAGTTGCAGCTTGATTCCAAGGCAGTCCTTTCTGACAGCGGTACGATCAACGAAGAATCTTCCATTCTTAACTTCCCTGCGTTGAATATTCGGGAAGCTCATGAGCGTCCAGAGGGTATGGAAGAGGCCGCGGTAATGATGGTTGGTCTCGAGGTCGAGCGGGTGATGC
Organism: Pseudomonas sp. GL-RE-26; assembly: GCF_019956275.1. NCBI lineage: Bacteria > Pseudomonadati > Pseudomonadota > Gammaproteobacteria > Pseudomonadales > Pseudomonadaceae > Pseudomonas > Pseudomonas sp. GL-RE-26. Next base: position 22,294 of record NZ_JAHBDI010000025.1, on the reverse strand, counting down.
AGGGCTTGCAAGTGCTGGAAGGTCAGGATCGTGACGAAGAGCGTACGCTGCGACTTGTAGCGGACTACAGCATGCCTAACGTGGCTGAGAAAGTGGTTCGAATCATTCATAGCTATCGTGATTATGTCATGCGGACCGTTTGGAGAAGGTACTAATACGAATGGCCATTCGTGTTTTACTGTTCACTCAGTGGTTTGATCCTGAGCCAACGTTCAAAGGACTGGTTTTTGCTCGTGAGTTAGTTGCACAGGGTTTTGAAGTCGAGGTTGTCACCGGGTTTCCAAACTATCCCGGTGGTAAATTGTATCCTGGCTATAGGATCAAACCCTTGCAGCGCGAAGTCATCGACGGCGTCCATGTGACACGTGTACCACTCTACCCAAGCCATGGGCAGAGTGGTGTCGGTCGACTTTTTAACTACATAAGCTTTGCAGCCAGTATTTTGCTCTATGGCCTTTTTCGAGCGAAAAAACCGGATGTCATTTATGCCTACCATCCTCCATTGACGGTAGGTATTGCGGCTGCGCTCGTTCGTTTTTTTCGGCGTGTGCCAGTGGTATACGATATTCAGGATATGTGGCCTGACACGCTCAAGGCCACAGGGATGTTTTCCAACGAAAAGCTCCTGAAAGTTGTCTCTCGCGTCTGCGATTGGGTATACGGTCACGTAGACCAGATTGTCGTATTGTCTCCTGGTTTCAAGCATCTATTGATCGAGCGGGGAGTGCCTTCGCAAAAAATCGATGTCATCTACAACTGGTGTGCCGAAGATATGGTTCGTTCCACTTCGAGTAATCCACCGGTCAATTTTCCAGTGACTTCGAAGTTTCGAATTCTGTTTGCTGGAAATATGGGCAAGGCGCAGTCGCTTGATGCGGTCATTGCAGCTGCGCAGTTGTTGCAGGAAAAAGCCAGTCAAGTAGCGTTTATCTTCCTGGGCGGCGGAGTTGAGGCATCCAGGCTGGAAGAACTTGCGAAAAGCAGACAGCTCGACAATGTATTCTTCCTACCTGCTGTTCCGATGCCTGAAGTGGGAGCTTATCTGTCCAGCGCCGATGCCTTGCTTGTACATTTGAAAAAGGATCCGTTGTTCACCATCACTATTCCTTCTAAAACACAGGCGTATATGGCGGCCGGTAAGCCGATCTTGATGGCGGTAGACGGTGATGCTGCTGATCTTGTGCGCGACGCCGGTTGTGGAGTTGTCAGCGAGTCAGACAATCCGCAGGCTCTTGCGGACGCGGTCCTGGCCTTGATAGATGTCTCGGTACAAGGGCATAAGGAAATGGCTGAAAACGGATTGGCGTTCTATCACAGAGAGCTGTCCTTGCATGTCGGTGTCAAGCGTTTTGGTGAGCACTTCAAGCGTTTGTCGAAATGAACTCCAACGCTTTTCCCCAACAATAATTTGTCTTTCAAGGACCTCCGATGTCAAAACGCTTCTTCGATATTGTGGCTTCCGTAGCCGGGTTGATTGTCTTGTCTCCCGTGATCGCTGTTGTCGCATACCTGATTCGCAAGCGATTGGGATCTCCGATTTTGTTTCGACAAGTCAGACCGGGTCTCGGTGGTAAACCCTTTGAGATGGTTAAGTTTCGCACTATGCGGGATGCGTTGGACGCCAACGGTAATCCGTTACCTGATTCTGAGCGAATGACAGATTTTGGCAGATTTCTTCGATCCAGCAGCTTGGATGAGTTGCCGGAGTTGTGGAACGTCATCAAGGGGGATATGAGTTTGGTAGGGCCTCGCCCGCTATTGATGGAGTATCTGCCTCTGTACGATGAAGTGCAGGTTCGCAGGCATGATGCGCGACCCGGGGTTACCGGGTGGGCACAGATAAATGGTCGCAATGCGTTGTCCTGGGAAGAAAAATTCAAACTTGATGTTTGGTATGTAGACAATCAGTCGCTGTGGCTCGACCTGAAAATTATTTTTCTCACCATCAAAAAAGTTTTGATCAGGGATGGGATCAGCGCTGAGGGTGAAGTAACAATGACCAAGTTCACCGGGTCAAAAAAATGAAGAGGCTTGCAATTTTTGGTGCAAGTGGACATGGAAAAGTTGTCGCTGACACGGCGGAGTGTTGTGGATGGCAAGTCATAGAGTTCTTTGATGACGCATGGCCACAAGTGTCTTCCATCGGGGTTTGGCCGGTCGTTGGAAACACCAGAGACTTGCTCGGCCGTGTAGGGGAGTTTGATGGAGTTCTGGTTGCTATTGGCAACAACAGTGTCCGTCGACGTAAAATGGACGAACTGAAAGCCTCAGGCGCACAACTTCCTGTTTTGATGCACCCTTCTTCGATCATAAGCCGATACGCTAAGATCGGGTCCGGAACCGTCGTGTTTGCATCTGCGGTAGTCAATGCTTATGCGATCGTTGGTGAAGGGGTAATTCTGAACACCGGCTGCAGCATTGATCACGACTGTATTCTTGGGGCGTGCGTGCATGTCAGTCCAGGTGCGCGGTTGGCTGGTGCGGTAACCGTCGGCGACGGAAGCTGGATTGGAGTCGGTGCCTGTGTCAGACAGGTGCTCAGCATAGGTTCTAACGTGGTGGTGGGGGCCGGAGCCGCGGTGATCTACGATATCTCTGATAACATGACGGTCGCAGGAGTGCCCGCTCGAGTGATTGCAAGATCCTGAGTGTTTAACCATCGGATACACGTGACTGATTAGCCGTCCTGGATTATCGATGGTTCTTTATTAATTATGTGTGGCAGGTAAAAACCGTGTTGAATACCCCATTTTCTCCTTGGCCTTCGTTCACTGAGGAAGAGGCCGATGCCGTTCGCGACGTAGTGCTTTCCAATAAGGTCAACTACTGGACCGGGCAGGAATGCCGCGAGTTTGAGAAAGAGTTCGCCACATGGGCAGGCACTGAATATGCCGTCGCCCTGGCGAACGGCACTGTAGCACTTGACCTTGCACTGGTTGCGCTGGGTATTGGGCGTGGAGACGAAGTCATCGTCACGCCTCGCACCTTCCTCGCCTCAGTTTCCAGCATTGTCAATGCCGGTGCGATTCCGGTCTTCGCCGAGGTCGACCGCGATACCCAGAACATTACCGCACAGACGATCCAGGCCGTCTTGACCCCTCGTACCCGGGGTATTATCTGTGTGCATTTGGCCGGCTGGCCGTGTGATATGGATCCGATCATGGAGTTGGCAGCACTTCATGATGTCAAGGTAATCGAAGATTGCGCCCAGGCACATGGTGCGAAGTATAAGGGACGCCCCGTAGGTTCCATTGGTCATATAGGCGCCTGGTCATTTTGCCAGGACAAAATCATGACCACTGGGGGGGGAGGGTGGGATGGTCACGACGAATGACCGCACCCTCTGGTTGAAAATGTGGGCATTCAAGGATCATGGCAAGAGCTGGGAAGCCATTTACGAAGGAGACCATCAACCAGGCTTCCGGTGGTTGCATGAGAGCTTTGGTACGAACTGGCGGATGCTGGAAGTGCAAGCGGTCATAGGCCGGATTCAGCTTCGTCGCATGGCGCAGTGGCGTGCTAGCCGAATCAATTATGCGGAACGTATTTGGTCGCAGGCTCGGGAGCTTAAAGGTTTGCGTGTTCCAGCGGTTTCCGAAAACTATGCTCACGCTGCCTATAAATGTTATGCGTTCGTAGAGCCACAGCAGTTGAGGGCTGACTGGAACCGAGACCGTATTCTGTCCGAGATTTCTGCTCTTGGCGTTCCATGTTTTTCGGGTTCTTGCTCTGAGGTATACCTCGAGAAAGCGTTCGACGATACGGGCTGGCGTCCAGAAGTACGACTAGCTATTGCGAAAGAGCTGGGTGAGACAAGCTTGATGTTCTTGGTACACCCTACGTTGACTGAAGCCGAAATCGAAAAGACCTGCGAGGTGATTCGCAGAGTTATGCAGCAAGCTGTGAAGCCTTAGACCTGTTTGGGGCCTCACAATTTCCTTTTGGTGCGAGTCGGTTCTTGCTGGTGGGGAAAAGGGATGGCGAAAAACCGCCTGATATTCGCAATATCTGATCCCCTTCTCCTCACAGTTTTCAGTTCTTGCCGGTAGTATCGGTCGAGGCCTGCATTCCTTGCACACGCCCCGTGATGGTGATTTAGCCTCCTTATGGCGCTACCGGTTTCAATGTTTTGAATCAGATAAGTTATTTCAACGTTACGAGAGCGTCGGAGACGTACACTCGTCAGCATGATCAATAGGTGAGCGGTTCGAGGTGTACGACGGGATTATGGGTAAATTGCGCAAACTGTTGCTTGAGCTGTCGCGCCGCCAAAAGCGGCTCATTCAGGTTATGGCTGACGTCGTTCTCGTGTGGGTAGCGTTGTGGTTGGCTTTTCTGGTTCGCCTCGGCATTGATGATATGGTCAATCCACTGAGCGTCCATTCCTGGCTTTTTTTGAGTGCCCCGGTCGTCGCAATCCCGTTGTTCATCCGATTTGGCATGTATCGCGCAGTCATGCGCTACTTCGGCAACGATGCGTTGATCGCGATCATCAAGGCGGTCAGCTTGTCGTCGCTGATTCTTGGCGTAGTTGTTTATTGGTACAGCAATCACCAAAACGTCGTTCCACGCTCAATCATTTTCAACTACTGGTGGTTGAGTCTGATCATGATCGGCGGGCTTCGCCTGGCCATGCGTCAGTACTTCTTGGGCGACTGGTTCAGTGCGGCTCAGCATGTCCCGTTTACCAATCGGGACGATGGCTTGCCGAAAGTTGCCATTTACGGTGCGGGCTCCGCCGGTAACCAGTTGGTCGCTGCCTTGCGGATGGGGCGCCTCATGCGCCCGGTGGCGTTTATCGATGATGATAGCGGGATTGCCGACAGGGTTATTTCTGGTTTGCAGGTCTATAAACCCAAGCATATCCAGCAGGTGATCGATAACACCGGGGCTCAGGAAGTCCTGCTGGCCATCCCTTCGTCAAACCGTGGGCGGCGGCGTGAAATTCTTGGTTATCTCGAAGGTTTCCCGCTTCACGTTCGAAGCGTTCCCGGTTTCATGGATCTGGCCAGCGGACGGGTAAAGGTCGACGACATCCAGGAAGTGGATATCGCTGACCTCTTGGGCCGGGATGCGGTTCCGGCCCAGGGCGACTTGCTTGAACATTGCATCAAGGGACAGTCTGTTCTTGTCACCGGGGCCGGTGGCTCCATCGGTTCAGAGTTATGCCGACAGATTCTTGCCCAGCATCCAACTACGCTGCTGTTGTTCGAGCACAGTGAATTCAATCTCTACAGCATCTTGTCCGAACTTGAACAGCGGATTGCTCGTGAGTCTTTGTCCGTCCGTCTATTGCCTATTCTCGGTTCCGTGCGCAATCCGGAGAAGTTGCTCGACGTGATGAAAACGTGGCGTGTAGACACTGTCTACCATGCCGCCGCGTATAAACACGTGCCGATGGTCGAGCACAACATTGCTGAAGGCGTGCTGAACAACGTGGTGGGTACGCTCAATACGGCGGAGGCGGCCTTGAAGGCAGGTGTTGCCAACTTCGTCCTGATCTCGACAGACAAGGCCGTGCGCCCGACCAATGTTATGGGCAGCACCAAGCGGCTGGCCGAGTTGACGCTGCAGGCGCTGAGTCGTGAGTTGGCGCCGGTGTTGTTCGGAGATACGAGCAACGTTTCGCGGGTAAACAAGACGCGCTTCACCATGGTACGTTTTGGTAACGTCCTGGGGTCTTCTGGTTCGGTCATTCCGTTGTTTCACAAACAGATCAAGTCGGGTGGGCCATTGACGGTTACCCATCCGAAGATCACTCGTTACTTCATGACCATCCCTGAAGCGGCGCAGCTGGTGATTCAGGCGGGCTCCATGGGGCAGGGCGGTGATGTTTTTGTCCTGGACATGGGCGAGCCCGTGAAAATCGTAGAGCTCGCCGAAAAAATGATCCATCTTTCGGGCTTGAGTGTGCGCTCGGAAAAGAACCTGCATGGCGACATCGCTATCGAGTTCTCCGGGCTGCGTCCGGGTGAGAAGCTTTACGAAGAGTTGCTGATCGGTGACAACGTGGCGGCCACTCAGCACCCGATGATCATGACGGCCAACGAGGATCACCTGTCCTGGGATTTGCTGAAGGGCAAGTTGACCGAGTTGCTCGCTGCGGTGGATCAGGACGACTATGCGCGCGTCCGCCAGCTGTTGCGCGACACGGTCAGCGGCTATACCCCAGACGGAGAGATTGTCGACTGGATCTACCAGCAGCGCCGCCTGGAGCCCTGATTGTTTCACATTCCGCAACAGACATATTTTTGACAGGTCCTACTGACGGAGGCGTTTCCCAAATGACAGAGAGTAACCATAACGCAAGCCCCCAGCTAAGCTAACCGTGTCGAGTTGGACAGCTATTGTGATTGGGTTCATGTACCCTTGCCCGATATCCGATATGGGGCCTTCAGCTATAACCGTTAAAAAGGAGAGGATATGAACATTTACGCAATCGTGGGGGCTGGAGGTTTTGGCCGCGAGGTGTTGCCGCTGGCGCGGGAACAGATCGGCATGATCGGCCATGACGAGTTTCGGATTGTGTTTGTCGATGATGGTTCGACAGAGTCCGAGGTTAACGGCGTAATGGTCATGACCTCCGAAGCATTTAAAGCGATTAAAAGTAGCGATAAGTTTTTCAACATCGCAATCGGTAACAGCAAGATTCGCGAGAATATTGCTGCAGATCTGGTTTCAGCTGGTGCGAAGCCATTCTCGATATCTTCGATGGGAAACAGTGTAATTCTAGATGCAAACACAATCGGCGAGGGCGCGATTTTTTGCCCGTTCACAACGGTCACTTCAAACGTGAAAATTGGAAAATTCTTCCATGCCAATATCTATTCCTATGCCGCTCATGATTGTGTGATCGGCGACTTCGTAACATTCGCCCCAGGCGTTAAGTGCAACGGAAATGTAACGATTGAAGACCACGCATATATTGGAACAGGTGCCATCATCAAACAAGGCACGCCCGATAGACCTATCGTGATTGGCGAAGGCGCCATTGTCGGCATGGGCGCGGTCGTGACAAAAAGCGTTCCAGCTGGAGCCGTGGTAGTTGGAAACCCGGCAAAGCCGCTTCGTAAGGGGCTCGGCAGCTAATGAAAGACTTCGCTATTGGCTCGGTACCTATCACTGAAATTGAAATTGGGATGAAGGCGAGTTACTCACAAACGATTACCGACTCGGACATCAAAGCCTTTGCAGGTCTAAGCGGGGACCACAATCCTGTGCACGTAGACAGTGAATACGCTGCCAAATCGAGATTTGGGAAACGCATTGCGCACGGTTTGATGTCTGCCGGTTTTTTTTCCGCAATTTTCGGGACTAGGATACCGGGACCAGGCTGTGTATATGTATCGCAAAACCTAAACTTCTTGCGGCCCGTTTACATTGACGACACCGTTACGGCAGAAGTTGAAGTGACTAAGGTTGACCAAGAAAAGCGTCGCATATCCTTCGATACAATTTGCAGAGTGAAAGGTAAAAAGGTAATTACCGGGTCAGCAGAGATATTTATTCCCGAAAAATAGAAATCACCCCGCAAAGCGGGGTGACCGCTTGCCTTAAATACTCTTAAATACGGTATTCGAATCTTCCGGATAAGGTTTAAGACGATCGCCTTAGCCCGTCGTACGCCTGCTCGCAGGTCACTCCACGGTAACTGATCCATATCCCCCACCTATTCAAGCAGACGGCACGTGAGGTGGAGGGAATCAAGTCAAGCAGGCGCGGAGAACATTCTCGGCACAGTTACTTCATTTTTTCGGCCTGATATCCACCACCATCCCCGCCTGTACGTTTTTGATCGGTGATAGTAAGTGCGGCGAAATATTCCAGCGCTGGTCGGTGTCGGTTACCACTGTGACAGTCTTGCGGTTGAACTTCATGACGGTACCGGACAGGCGCTCACCATTGGGTGAGTCGAAGCTTGCCCGTGCTCCTGGATGGAACTGCATCATCGATTTATGAGACTCCAACGACTCCAACGACTCCAACATCTTCAGCCATTGGCCTAAGTCATTGAAAAATATGGTCGGGACGAAGTGACTCGAACACTTGCCCCCTAGCACCCCATGCACGCTGTAACTCAAAGCTTAGAATGCTGCTTACAGCATCTGACTGCAAAGGCAATGCCGGTTGAAATGAGGAAGCGCCACGCATCGCTGATAATGCCAAAGTCGACGAACTGAATCATCAGTCCATCTATTTATTAATACCTTTTTTTAAGGTAGACTTCAGGTCCTTTCCCCTCAGATTAGCGATCTATGCTTTTCAATTCTCCACTTTTTATCTTTGCTTTTTTACCGATCACGTTATTAGGCTATTATCTCCTAATGAATCGCAGATGGACTGAGCCGGCACTTGCTTGGTTGGTCTTGTGCTCATTTGTATTCTATGGGTGGTGGAACCCGGTTTATGTATGGCTCATCGCAGCATCGATGATTTTTAATTTTATATTAGGTCAGAAGATAAGCCAACAATCAAAATGGCGTAAAAAAGGTTTAGTATTTGGGGTGCTCACCAATTTACTGCTACTTGGTTATTATAAATATTATGATTTTTTTATAAGTACATTAAATGTAGCATTTAGCACCGACTTCAATCTCCAGCATATCGTTTTGCCATTAGCGATATCATTTTTCACATTCACGCAAATTGCCTTTTTAGTTGACTCATATCGCGACGAGGCGAAAGAATATAACTTCCTACATTACTGCCTGTTCGTTACTTTCTTCACTCATCTTATCGCGGGTCCCATTGTTCATCACAAGCAATTTTTACCCCAGTTTTTGAGGCGTGAAAACTATTTTATCGATTTCAATCAAATAGCTGTTGGATTGACTATTTTCGGAGTTGGGCTTTTCAAAAAAATAGTTTTTGCCGATGGCTTGGCTGGAGACGTATCAACCGTCTATGGGCAGCCAGGGGTGGCGATAACGGCAGCCCCAGACTTTCTCAACGCATGGATTGGAACTCTTTCCTACGCGCTGCAGCTTTACTTTGATTTCTCGGGCTATTCCGACATGGCGATTGGATTGTCGCTACTTTTCGGAATAAAGCTTCCTATTAATTTTAACTCTCCTTATAAAGCCCCCAATATCATCGAATTTTGGCGGCGTTGGCACATTACCCTATCTAACTTCCTAAGAGACTACCTTTATATATCCCTTGGTGGCAATCGAAAAGGGAAGGTACGTCGCTACATCAATCTATGGTTAACGATGTTACTAGGCGGCGTTTGGCATGGAGCGAGCCTGAACTTCATAATATGGGGCGCCCTACATGGCTCTTACCTAATAATCAACCATGGATGGCATACCTGTCGACGCTCAATCGGACTAAGTAGTGTGCCACCGATTTTTAGAATACCAGTGCGAGCAATCAGCGTTCTAGTTACATTTATTGCCACTCTTTTTGCTTGGACCTTTTTTCGGGCATATGATTGGAGTTCGGCAAAATTAATCCTGGGGGCAATGACTGGGACGTCTGGTTTTGACGTTTCTAGAGTAACGCAGGATGCCATTCTTGGAATGACACAAGCTAAAGCAGTGCTACTTCAAACAGAGACGGTTACTAATTTCTCTTGGATGCAGAAAATTTTGGTTTTTTTAATGGATGCTCAAAAAATCAGCTGGGGCACTGCGGGTACTCTCTTCACTTTAGGCACCCTTCTGTTTATTGTTTGGTTTACTCCAAACACTCAGCAAATATTCTCTAGGTACAAACCAGCACTTGACTGCGGCCCTGATGTAGAGAACGGTCACTGGCGCATTGGGATGTCGTGGAGTGCAGGCTTGCTGACCGGTTTGATGCTTTTCGTGGCGTTGTCGCAGTTGTTTTCGGCGTTACCCTCTCAATTCATGTACTTTAACTTTTGATGACGCTTAACATGAGCAAGCCTATTTTATATCTTCTAAGTGCTCTTTGCAGTTTCGTAGTGTTGATTGCATTGTGGTGTGCGCTTTTTGTTTTTCAGTTGGGCCTTCCGACAAAGCATAGTTATTGGACCAATGCTCTTGTAAAAGGCAAGCTATTGGCTGCGCAAAACGTCACCGGTGAAAAACTGGTGTTTGTGGCGGGCTCCAGCGGAAATTTTAATATTGATTCAGAAGAATTTTCAAAATTAACTAACATTCAATCCGTAAATCTAGGCACTCATGCAATCCTCCCGCTTGAATACATGCTTGATCATACAAAAAATGTATTAACTCCGGGCGACACCGTTGTGCTGGCTTTGGAATACTTGTATTTCGCCGCAGATGATAGACTCAGCGACGCTTATATCGACTATCTAATTTCGAGAGACAAAAAATATTTCAACGGACTCCCCGTTTCAGAAAAAATCAATGTAATGACATATGTATCATTGAGGCGGTTACTTACTCCCATTAAGGAGTCATTTTTTTCACCCGAACCATCCTACGCCTTCAATGTATACTCTGAATTTTTCTATTCACCCTACGGCGATTCGCACGCCAATAACTTAATTTTTTTGAACCAGCAAATGCGCGATCAGCGTTCGATAGCACCGCCAGAGTTCAGAATTTTATCGATCAAGGAGTCAAAAAATAACTGGTTATTGCTTAAGCATTTTTCTGAATGGTGCAAGGAAAGAAATATTTCGTTACTGGCGGTGCCGCCAGCAACCATGAAATTCAACATCTATGACCAGGCTAATTATCGTGATGCGCTGGAAAATTTGAATGTGCTCTACGCGGATGCAGGGATAAAATTTATTGGCGACCCCTATCAGGTAATGTATGACACCAATCTTTTTTTCGATACCAATTATCATGCCAACCAACTTGGTAAGGCAGCTTATACGGACACATTAATCCAATGGATTAAGCCCTATTTACATGTTCAGCACCCGCTCAAACCAATTGTTGTCGAGGAAACCCCCGTAGATCAAGCACTTCGACATTTTAATGGGTGGATGCCAATTTCAGGACTCCGCACTCTTGAGGGACCTTACCCTGAGCATAACCTCCCAGTTGTAGCTTGGGGGGCACCACAAACAAAACTACAATTGGAGGTCGCAAGAAGTGGTAACGCAGAATTCAAGATCGAATTTCTCGCAAATCTGGAACATCAGCCAGTTGCTGTTTTGGTTGACGATGTCCAGATTTTCTCGAAGGTAATAACAAAGTCCTTGAATTTTGAGAGCGTTGTCTTGAGTTTTCCATTGACGCAAGGAAAGCATGTGATCACTATAAATTCCAGCGATGTGTCTTCTAGCGATACTGGAATAAGCTTGCTTTACAAGACTATTTTTTTTACCCCGCCGGATAGCAAAGCTCAAAAAACGTTCAGTAGCCAATGAGCTTCTCTCCAAGTCAGAGTCTGCTTGGTTGGCAATGGAGTCTCTCCGGAGTTCGAGGGCAGCTTGTCCACCCTTACGACTGACTTCGACCAAGCCAGCGACGCCCATCAAATAGAGACGCGTTCAAATCACCGTCTTCAACGCCCGGTCGTAGTTCGCCGCACGGTCAGTATAGTCGTTCAACCCACCGTTGATCTTTTGGCTGATCGCTTGCAGGTCGCCGTTGTCAGCCAAAGCATTTAGTCCATTGATGTACCAGAACCAGGCGGCCGACATTGCCGCGTGCTTTGGCTGCTCGAGCAGTTCCGGCGTGGTTATTAGATCCGCGCCCAGCACATCACCGCATTTCTTGTAGTTGTACTGTAAGCGAACCATGAACCCCACATTCAAAGTCACCACCTGATCCCCGATGCTGTGCTCCCGATTCCTTTCCGGAGCCAGAACCTCATGATGCGTCCCGACGCTAAAAAAGTGGAAAAAGTCTACCTCCACCTCCACCTCCACCTCTACCTATGCCTCAAGCCCGTGGACTTCCGAAAATCCATCGACGGCCTCGCCGCACCACGACGATGGCACCGACGATGCCGACCTCGAAGGCGCTGTCAGGTCCACTTCGAGGGTGCCGAGCAGATCGTAACTGATCCTAAACCCCACCTGTCCAAACAGACAGCACGTGAGGTGGGGGGAATCAAGTCAAGCAGGCGCGGAGACCATTCTCGGCACAGTTACTTCATTTTTTCGGCCCGATATCCACCACCATCCCCCGCCTGTACGTTTTTGATCGGTGACAGTAAGTGCGGTGAAATATTCCAGCGCTGGTCGGTGTCGGTTTCCACTGTGACAGTCTTGCGGTTGAACTTCATGACAGTACCCAAGGCACTTTGCACAGTGACCTGTGGCTGAGTTTTCTCCAGCCAGCTTTTTAACTGGACGAGCACCGGCAAGCTCTGTTCCTGGCGACCGGCAAAGCGCTGCTCATCCGTCATTTCTTTCAAAACACGCTCGATACCGTACAACTTGTTGATCATCGTCAGCGCAACATCGGCCCGACCGGTGTTACACCTTGGGCTGCACTTTCTGCGCATCGACAAATTTGCGCCGGACATGGGCCATACAAGCCAAACGCTCGACACCCGGCTGTGCGGCCAAAGCGTTATAGTCGGCGTAATCGTCAGTCATTAAATAGCCACGATAGTCGCCGAGCAGCCGCAACGGAACCTCCTGCGCTTGGCTGGTGGTGTAGTCAAAAAGAAGGACTGGTCGCTCCGGTGGGCCGCTGGCTTGTACCCACATCCAGGATTGGTTGGTCGGGTCTCGACCTGGCTCTTTCAGTACCTGCACTCGCGTTTCATCGCAGTGAACAATCGGACTTTCCAGTAACCGATCACGCATCAGATTCAGCAGCGTTTGGAAGTGTTCGCAGCACTGGATCACCTAGCGCGCTAGGGTTTGGCGCGGGATATCGACACCGTGACGACCGAGGACTTTTTCGAAGCAGTGCAGCGGAAGGCCATCGACGTACTTGGTGGTCAGCAGCATGGCTCGCGCTCTGGGGCTGGCCATGCTTTTTTCGATCAGTTGCGCGGGTTTGTCAGCAGTGACCGGTGCTGTTTCGCAGCTTCGGCAGCCGTAGACCTTGCGGATATGTTTGATCACCCGGATTTGCATCGGTACGATCACCTGCTGTTCGCTGGTTTCCTCGCCCATGGTATGTTTGCGGCAGCCGCAAACGCAGGTCAGTTCGTGTTCAGGGAGTTCGTGGATAACTTCGATGCGTGGCAAGTCAGCCGGTAGTGGCTTGCGTTTGCCACGGCGTTTGGTCGGGGCGACAACTTCTTCGTCAGCAGCAACAGGCGCTAGCGTGTCGATACTTTCGGCTTCATTAAACAGCGGCAGTTGTGGTGTCGCCGGATCAGCCGTTTGCTCAGACTTGCGTCCGAACAGGCGCTGACGCAGCGGCGCATTCTCTTCTTCAGGAAGAACGACCTTCGACTGCATTTGAGCAAGTAATTGCTTGAGCGTTGCCGGGTCATCGGGAAAGTTGTCGGACCTGGAAATCATGGCCCGGATTATGCGCAATCAAGCAACAAATCGCGGCGTCAAAACCTGATGTGGACGCTTGCGCCACAGGTCAAAACCGTCAAGCAGCCAGTTCAGTTCCTGGACGCTCAATACGATGGCTTCGTCAGTGACGTCGGGCGCGGTTTACGCCACTAGCAGCTTAGGATGCAAGGCTAACTCGCATGGCAACTCAGCATCATGCTAATATACTTGCGCCGATACAACTCTCGCCAGGCTACCGCGATAGATTCAGCTGTGTTTGCGTCGGAGAGTTTAATTTCTGCCCATCACCAAATGAAATGTGGGAGCTTTAGATGAATACGGGTACGTATTTAATTAAGAAAGATTTTTTTGATACGCACAAAGTCGCAGAGCTTGCCGAATTGGCAAGACAATTGGAGGGCGAAAAGTCGAGTGTGCATGAAGGTGGTAAGTATAAAGATATTCAGTGGCACAAGGTAGATCTCGATCCCAAGCAGTATCCTTTTGTCTCAGATATTTATAACTTTTTGGGTGCGGAAAAAAACGGTATTTGCGTTTTTTATTATTTGTCTCCAGGTGCCGTCTTGCATCCTCATAGAGATTTGACGGGCGCATCCAGTAACGCTCGACTTAGGTTTCATGTTCCGCTTATAACTAACGATAACGTGTATTTCAACGTATCCAAAAAGCGAGTGATAATGCAGCCCGGAGAACTTTGGGCATTGGATACGTCCTTTCTGCACGCTGTAGAAAACAAGAGTGAACAGACTCGCGTTCACATTGTCATCGAATGCCCTGTCAATAAACAGGTCATGACACACTTGCCGAAAAAAAATCTCTTTGGCAGGGTTCATGATGTTTATTTTGTGTCGATTTTGCTTTTTAGTTTTCTGAAGTCGATTCTTATAAACGTCTGGCGAGATCCAGGGTACTTCTTTGCGCAGATGCGGATGCTGAAAAAATTTATTATGTGGAGAGTTTTTGGAAAAAAAGATGTGAAATGAGGATAGTACATCTGTGTACAAGGGGGATTTATTTGAAGTCGCCGCAATCAACCAACCGTGGTTGATGTTTTGTATGCGATACATAAACCCCACCTATCGCAAGTAGAGGTGAAGGTTTAACGTGGCATCTCTAGCGAGCAGTTCCAGCGCAGCAAGGCTTCGTAGTCGGCGACCGACTGTGCATGAGGTAGCCGCTCCAGTACGTGGCGCAGCCACGTATAGGGCTCTTGCTCGTTGATCTTCGCGGTCTCGACCAAGCTGTAGATCTGGGTACTGGCGGTGGCGCCCTTGCGCCCGACGACAAACGGCTTGATCGCTCTTTCGGCGTAACCCCCACACATCGTCTAACTTTGGGGGCTGCTTGGGAAAAGCTGCTTTCTCAAATCGTTGACATGGAGCTCCGACTATGCGTAATTAGCTATGCTCACTGAGTACCGCATGCCGAATATTGCCGATAAAGTAATTGGGGTTGTTTACAATAGCTTGATTGGATAAACAGATAAATGCTGAGTTGAGCTGCAGGAATGATTGAAAATAAATTAAAGATCCTGATAGTTACACAGTATTTTTGGCCGGAGAATATGCGTATCAATGACCTGGTTCGTGCCTTCTCGGAAAATGGTCATGAGGTCAGTGTGTTGACCGGATGGCCAAATTACCCTGAGGGTTCGGTTTATTCGGAATTTAGTGCCAGTCCTGAGCGTTTCAAAAACTACTTCGGCGCGCGCATAGTTAGAGTTCCATTAGTTTCGCGTGGAAAGCGCAGTGTCAGCCTGATTTTCAATTACGTTTCTTTTTTTCTCAGCGCTTCCATACTCGGCGTTTTCAAACTTCGAAATGAAAAATTTGATGCGGTTTTCGTGTACGCAGTTTCTCCTATTATGGCTGCGATTCCCGCAGTTGTGTTAGGACGGATAAAAAAGGTCCCAGTATTTGTCTGGGTCCTCGATCTTTGGCCGGAAACTCTGAGGGCTGTAGGAGTACTCCGTCAGCCTGCCTTGTTGGCTTTGGTCGGGCGCGTGGTCAGTGCGATCTACAATCGTGCTGATTATTTGCTTTTACAATCCAAAGGTTTTGCCGACAACGTAAAACAATATTGCACCAAGGAAATCACCCCAGAACGTTTGATTTATTTCCCAAGTTGGGCTGAGGATGATTTTTCAGCCTCCACTCCACTCACTTCAAATTTGCTAGAGCGAGATGACTCGGTCTTCACCATTGTTTTTGCAGGAAATTTAGGTGAAGCGCAGGATTTCCCCGCGATCCTGGAGGCCGCAGAGGCATTGAAGAACAAAGTGGCAGTGCGTTGGGTGATCGTGGGGGATGGGCGTATGAGCAAATGGTTGCATGAACAAGTCACGACAAGAAACTTGAGCAACGTATGGCTGCTGGGACGACACCCTCTGAGCGAGATGCCAGGGGTGTTTGCTTGTGCCGATGCGTTGCTGGTTTCATTGAAAACCAATGATGTATTCGAGAAAACGATTCCCGGGAAGGTCCAGGCTTATATGGCTTCGAGCAAGCCGATCCTGGGCATGATCAATGGGGAGGCTGCACGGGTAATCGAAGAGTCAGGCGGGGGATTTTCCTGCCCCTCAGGTGATATCCAGGGGCTTGTGCGGATTACTCTGCAGTTGGCCACCACATCCCCTGCTCAACGTGAAATTATGGGGCGTGCCGGTCGGTCTTACTATTTGAGCCACTTTTCCAAACCTGCACTTATGGGGCGTCTGGAAGAGTTGTTTCGCGTTGCTACTTTGCGAAGGACCACCCAATAATGTCGAAGACCGTATTTTTAACCGGTGCAACAGGGTTTGTTGGTGGCGCGACGCTAAAGTGTCTGGTCGCAAGAAACTACACGGTCATTGCCGCGCTACGTAATGGGTCGCAATTACTTCAGAGTAAAGTCTCGACGATCCACGTTGACAGTATCGATGGTGCTACGTCCTGGAAAAACGGTCTCACCGGCGTAGACGTTGTCATACATGCCGCGGCTCGCGTTCATGTGATGAATGATACCGAAACCGATCCCTTGGCGGCATTCAGGCGAGTCAATGTTGAAGGTACAGTGAATCTCGCGCGCCAGGCTGCGTCTGCAGGCGTCCGACGCTTCGTATTCATCAGTTCCATCAAGGTGAACGGCGAAAGTACCGATATGGGTATCACGTATTCTCCCGAGGACACGCCAGCCCCGGCAGATCCCTATGGGATATCCAAGATGGAAGCCGAAGAGCGGTTGCGTGAATTGGCCGTGGAGACCGGGATGGAGGTCGTGATCATAAGGCCAGTGCTGGTTTACGGCCCCGGGGTCAAGGCTAACTTTCAAAGCATGATACGATGGCTCGATAAAGGTATTCCGCTGCCATTTGGGGCGATTCACAACAGCCGCAGTCTCGTAGCATTGGACAATCTGGTGGATTTGATTGTCACCTGTATCATTCATCCGGCGGCCGCTAATCAGACCTTTCTGGTCAGTGATGGTGAGGATCTATCCACCACTCAATTGCTGCGCAAGATAGCGCTTGCCCTTGGGCGTACGGCTCGGCTTGTACCAATACCTGCCGGCGTCCTGCGAGGCGTCGCCACATTGCTCGGAAGGAAAGCCCTGTCAAACCGGTTATGCGGATCCTTGCAGGTAGACATCAGCAAAACTCGCTCATTACTGGGGTGGACACCTCCGGTCTCGGCAGATGACGCACTGAAGGCTACAGCACAATATTTTCAAGAAAGTAAATAACAATGATCTATTGGTGGTTAATTCCTGCGGTGGCGATTGTTTCCTTAATATTGACAGCTGTATTACGTCGTTATGCATTGGCACGAAGTATTGTCGACGTCCCCAATGCTCGCAGTTCTCATTCAGTACCCACTCCCAGGGGGGGCGGTGTCGCGATCGTCATCGCATTTTTGTTGGCGCTGCCATTTCTGGCATGGGCGCAGTTGGCAACCATGCCACTGTTGATCGCTATCGGGGGGGCGGGTGGTCTGATCGCAATTGTCGGCTTCATAGATGATCATGGTCATATAGCAGCACGTTGGCGCTTGTTAGGCCATTTCTGTGCGGCCGCCTGGGCCTTGTTCTGTCTGGGAGGTCTGCCTCCGATTACCTTGTTTGGATGGGTTGTGGATCTTGGTTGGCTGGGATGCATCCTGGCGGCGGTCTATCTTGTCTGGATGCTCAATCTTTACAATTTCATGGATGGAATCGATGGTATAGCCAGTGTTGAAGCGATTTCGGCGTGCCTGGGTGCTTGTCTGCTTTATTGGATGAATGGATTCGAAAGTCAGATGTGGGTTCCTGGACTGTTGGCGATGGCGGTTGGAGGATTTTTGTTCTGGAATTTTCCCCCTGCTCTCATCTTCATGGGAGACGCTGGAAGCGGATTCATTGGCATAGTGCTCGGTGTCATCTCGATTCAGGCTGCCTGGATTGCACCGCAGTTGCTCTGGGCCTGGCTGATCCTGTTGGGGGTGTTTGTTGTAGACGCAACCTTTACCTTGATTCGTCGCCTGGTTCGCGGTGACAAAGTTTATGAAGCTCATCGTAGTCACGCCTATCAGTTTGCATCACGCCGGTATCGCAAGCATTTGCCAGTCACTCTTGCTGTCGGAGCAATCAATGTCGGCTGGTTGCTACCCGTTGCGGTTTGCGTGACTTCCTTTGGAGTAGATGGTGTGCTGGGGCTGATAGTCGCCTACCTCCCTCTCGTGATTTTGGCGATCAAATTTCACGCGGGTGAAATCGAAAAAAAACCAGGCCTTCAATAGCTGATTTGTGATTATTTGAAGTAACAAGTGCGTCAGGAGACGTACACTGATCAAGCAAGGTCATGGGGAGTGGTTAGTGGTGTACGACGGAATTATGGATAAATTGCGCAAACTGTTGCTTGAACTGCCGCGCCGTCAAAAACGGCTCATTCAGGTTGCGGCTGACGTCATTCTAGTGTGGGCAGCGTTGTGGTTGGCTTTTCTGGTTCGCCTCGGCATTGATGATATGGTCAATCCACTGAGCGTCCATTCCTGGCTTTTTTTGAGTGCCCCGGTCGTCGCAATCCCGTTGTTCATCCGATTTGGCATGTATCGCGCAGTCATGCGCTACTTCGGCAACGATGCGTTGATCGCGATCATCAAGGCGGTCAGCTTGTCGTCGCTGATTCTTGGCGTAGTTGTTTATTGGTATAGCAATCACCAAAACGTCGTTCCACGCTCAATCATTTTCAACTACTGGTGGTTGAGTCTGATCATGATCGGCGGGCTTCGCCTGGCCATGCGTCAGTACTTCTTGGGCGACTGGTTCAGTGCGGCTCAGCATGTCCCGTTTACCAATCGGGACGATGGCTTGCCCAAAGTTGCCATTTACGGTGCGGGGGCAGCCGGTAACCAGCTAGTCGCTGCCTTGCGGATGGGGCGCGCCATGCGCCCGGTGGCGTTTGTCGATGACGATAGCGGGATTGCCGACAGGGTTATTTCTGGTTTGCAGGTCTATAAACCCAGGCATATCCAGCAGATGATCGATAATACCGGGGCTCAGGAAGTCTTGCTGGCCATCCCTTCGTCAAACCGTGGGCGGCGGCGTGAAATTCTTGGTTATCTCGAAGGTTTCCCGCTTCACGTTCGAAGCGTTCCCGGTTTCATGGATCTGGCCAGCGGACGGGTAAAGGTCGACGACATCCAGGAAGTGGATATCGCTGACCTCTTGGGCCGGGATGCGGTTCCGGCCCAGGGCGACTTGCTTGAACATTGCATCAAGGGACAGTCTGTTCTTGTCACCGGGGCCGGTGGCTCCATCGGTTCAGAGTTATGCCGACAGATTCTTGCCCAGCATCCAACTACGCTGCTGTTGTTCGAGCACAGTGAATTCAATCTCTACAGCATCTTGTCCGAACTTGAACAGCGGATTGCTCGTGAGTCTTTGTCCGTCCGTCTATTGCCTATTCTCGGTTCCGTGCGCAATCCGGAGAAGTTGCTCGACGTGATGAAAACATGGCGTGTAGACACTGTCTACCATGCCGCCGCGTATAAACACGTGCCGATGGTCGAGCACAACATTGCTGAAGGCGTGCTGAACAACGTGGTGGGTACGCTCAATACGGCGGAGGCGGCCTTGAAGGCAGGTGTTGCCAACTTCGTCCTGATCTCGACAGATAAGGCCGTGCGCCCGACCAATGTCATGGGCAGTACCAAGCGCCTTGCCGAATTGACGTTGCAAGCGCTGAGTCGTGAGTTGGCGCCGGTGTTGTTCGGAGATACGAGCAACGTTTCGCATGTGAACAAAACACGCTTCACCATGGTACGGTTTGGTAACGTCCTGGGATCGTCTGGTTCGGTCATTCCGTTGTTTCACAAACAGATCAAGTCGGGCGGGCCATTGACGGTTACCCATCCGAAGATCACTCGTTACTTCATGACCATCCCTGAAGCGGCGCAGCTGGTGATTCAGGCGGGCTCCATGGGGCAGGGCGGTGATGTTTTTGTCCTGGACATGGGCGAGCCCGTGAAAATCGTCGAGCTGGCCGAGAAGATGATCCATTTGTCCGGCCTGAGCGTCCGCTCGGAAAAAAACCTGCATGGCGACATCGCTATCGAGTTCACCGGATTGCGTCCTGGCGAGAAGCTTTACGAAGAGCTGCTGATCGGCGATAACGTGGCGGCCACTCAGCACCCGATGATCATGACTGCCAACGAGGATCACCTGTCCTGGGATTTGCTTAAGGTCAAGTTGACCGAGTTGCTCACTGCGGTGGATCAGGACGACTATGCGCGCGTCCGCCAGCTGTTGCGCGACACGGTCAGCGGCTATACCCCGGACGAAGAGATTGTCGACTGGATCTACCAGCAGCGCCGTTTGGAGCCTTGATTGCTTCATATTCGGAAACGTACACGTTTTTGACAGTTCCGTAACATGGCCTAAATTTGGGGAGCAGCTTAGGAAAAGCTGCTTCTTTCAATTCGTGTCATGTCATGGAGCATCATCATGCTTAAAGGTTACTTCTACTCTTTGGTTTTTGCCCTTTTGAGCGGCGCTTCTGTTGCAGCTATTGCTGCTCCGGAAGCTAAAGCTGTTGAGTCTTCCGTGGTCACGGAAGCTGCTACTAAAGCGAAGGCCTATAAAGTTGATCTTAATGGTGCAGATGCACCAACACTTCAACGTGAGCTAGCCGGTGTTGGGGAAGCGAAGGCCAAGGCAATTGTTGCGTATCGTGACAATAATGGGCCGTTTGCGTCAGTGGATGAACTCCTTGAGGTCAAGGGGATTGGTAAGGCAATTCTGGAAAGTAACCGAGACAAGATTGAAGTGAATTAATCGCGAGAGTCAGAAAAAGGCCGATCATTGATCGGCCTTTTTATTGGAGCGGGAAATAAGCTTGCAGTGCGTTTGTCAGTCGGCTTTTTTAGGTAGCATGATTGTCCGGGCAATAGCGAGCATTGTTCCGAGCATCAGCCCGAATATCAAACCTAAGCCAACGATTAACGCTTTCTTCGGCTTGATAGGGGCTTGCGGGGGAGACGCCGGTCTGTCGATATTAACCAGATTAAATTGTTCAAAATTGACATGCAGGTTTTTCAGGTGTTCCAGCTCTTCCCGGATCTCACCTAAGCCTTTTAAGAACAGTTCTTCGTTACTACGCTGTTTAAGCAGGGTAACTTTCCGGTTATTGGCGAGGAGGCTGAGCTCTTTCTGGATTTCATCAACGCGAGGTTCAGTAAAGTCATCGGAGTTTCGGGAGGCGAGTGTTGTGCGCTCTGCTTCCAGTGCCGACTGACCCATAAAATAAAGAGGTATTTGTTGGTTGCTTACTTCTGTGCGAATCATGTTGCCTTGCCTTGTCTGCCCAGCCTCTCCAAGGGCAGATGGCGTGGTAGGCGCAACAATTCCCAGTTTTTTGGCAATCGATATTGCCTCGTCCAACTGTTTCACGCGATTTTGTCGACGAGTTTGCAATTGTTGCCGCAGGGCTTTGAGTTCGTCTTGTAGGGTTTCTTTTTTTAACTGATCCTTTTCAAGGAGTTCTGCGATTTCCGAGTCTTTGTCGGCTTCGTATGCAGCTTTCTTGGATAACAGCTTTCTTTCTGTTTGCGCGATCCGGTTCTCAACAAGAGTTTTAAAGTCCGTTTCGATCTTCTCTTTTTCGCGTTTGACTACAAAATCGGTAAAGTTGTTAACAATAGCCACCCCATCCACGCCAGATGGATACTCTACGCTAAATTGAATTGCCTCCGAAAGATTAGAGTTTTTTTTAGGATCGTTTTGCTCAATCGTAAACGCATTAGTATTGAAGCGTTCGAGGGTCTCTTCGATTGACTTGCCGTCGATTTGTATGGGGGCGAGCAAACCCGGATTGGTCTGGAAGAAACTTAAACGTTCGGTATAAGAACCCATGGACGAACCAATACGTCTTAAGGCTTGCTCTGGTTGAATCTTATAAAGGCCAGATTCGTTTAACATATCCAAATCTGCAGTCGCTACAGGTCTGATTTCGTTCTGCACTTTATATTGAGGTTGCGCCGTTAATGCATAAACTACTGCGGCTGCTGTGGAAAGCCCGGTAAAGAGTAGAATAATCCTTCTTTGCTTCCATAAGTCGTGAAGAAACTCTGCAATATCGATTTCATGACGCTCACTGTCAGGACGTATTTTTGTAGGCAAGTTCATGAAACCCTCAAGTCACAAAAAAGTCAGCTGGCGTTGAGAAAAGCTCTATCGGTCTTCGCTGACTGTGGTGGTGAAAAATATTTAGAAATATTTTGCATTCTCCCGTATCTACATTCTGGCGGCAAGCTGTTGGCAAGTTTAACGGCATATTTTATGCAGTCTATTTCTACTCGGCGGAGCCGGCAGAACCCATGGAATGCAGCGGCCAGGTCTTTGATGCGCTGCTGTAAGGGTTCGAATTACCGTTGTGCTGAAGGAAGGGACAGGAAGGGGCCATAT